>CAXHAT010000010.1:0-71537 GCA_964014485.1 uncultured Deferribacteres bacterium | reverse complement strand
ATTTGAGTTATCCACATTCTTTTTATCGCGCGTGCGCCTGCGCGGGAATGACTTTGACAGGAGTTTCTTTGGCTTCATAGCTGGCGCGGCGGAAGAGGGGAAATGGGCATTTTGCGCATCACCGGGCTGAAGCCCGGCGCTAATGGGACGGCTTTTGTCTCGGGATTCAGGATGTGAGTTGCCGCGCGTAACATCAGGTAATAAATCACTGGAAAACGAATTCGACGACAGGACACTAAATGAAAATTCTTGTGACAGGCGGAGCCGGGTATATTGGCAGCCATACGTGTTTGGAACTTTTAAGTGCAGGCCATGAAGTCGCGGTTGTAGACAATCTTTGCAACAGCAAATTCGAATCGCTGCGGCGCGTTCAAAAACTTGCCGAAAGCACGCTCGATTTCCATGAGATCGATTTACGGGATCGCGGCGGTGTGGAAAAAGCGTTTCAAGCATTCGTACCCGACGCCGTCATACATTTTGCCGGGCTAAAAGCAGTGGGCGAATCGGTGGAGAAACCCATGCTTTACTTCGACAACAATTTAACCGGCACGTTCGTTTTGTGCGAAGTCATGAAAGAAGCGGGCGTCAAGAATCTGGTCTTCAGTTCTTCCGCCACAGTTTACGGCGACCCGCACAAAACGCCGATCACTGAAGATTTCCCGCTCTCCGCGACCAATCCTTACGGTCGCACCAAGCTCATGATCGAAGAAATTCTCAGCGATTTGTACAGGTCGGACAGTTCCTGGAACATCGCCGTTTTGCGTTACTTTAATCCGGTCGGCGCGCACAAAAGCGGCATGATCGGCGAAGACCCGAACGGCATACCCAACAACCTTTTGCCCTACGTGGCGCAGGTCGCCGTTGGCAGACTGCCAAAGCTGCGCATTTTTGGCAATGATTACCCGACGCCGGACGGCACGGGCGTGCGCGACTACATCCACGTCGTCGATCTTGCAAAAGGCCATTTGAAGGCGCTTGAAAAACTCGCGCAAAATCCGGGGGCGGTTACCTATAATTTGGGTACGGGACGCGGGTACAGCGTTTTGGAAATGCGCAACGCTTTTGCAAAAGCGAGCGGTCGCGAAATACCCTTCGAAATTGCCGAGCGGCGACCCGGTGATATTGCTTCGTGTTACGCTGATCCGCAAAAAGCGAAAGACGAATTGGGGTGGGTTGCCGAACGCGGCGTGCAGGAAATGTGCGACGACGCCTGGCGTTGGCAATCGCAAAATCCGAACGGGTTTAAATAGGATTACAACCTTGAAACGCTGACTTTTTTGACAGGAAAATGCGCGGCAATTTGTAAATTTTTATGTCAAACACTTTCCTGCCAACTATTTTGTCATCTAAAACATGCTACAAAGCTCATTCCCAATCTCCCGATTGGGAATGCACTTGTTCCCGAAACTCCAGTTTCGAATCAGGTTCAACACTGAAAAACTCATATTTTTTGACAGAAAGATGTGCGGCAAAAATATGTTGAGGAGATTTGCCGTAACTGGCGATTTGTAAATTTTTACGCCAAACATTTTTCTATCAAAATCTTCTGATCCAAAACAAGCTCCCGCCAGTTTTCCGCTCTTCCCACGCCGTTTTAAACTGCTTGAAACTTCGACGCATCAAGGTTAGTTTCAGAACTAAAATTCACCCAGAATCTACCAAGCGTCACCGACGAATGACCATATCGACTTCCGCCTCTCTCAAATTTGTCTTCCGCTTTCCCGCGCTGCTCTTTCTGATTTTCTTTATCGTTTCAACATCTTCCGCGCGCCAGCACCAACCAGGCATTGATTGGAAAACGCTGAAAACGCCGCACTTCTCGGTTCATTTTCCAAAAGAATTTGAAGAAACCGCCCGCCATATCGCCGCCATTTGCGAAGACGTTTATGAGCCGGTCAGCAGGTCCCTGAATTATCGCCCCGGACGCACGCACGTCGTCGTTCACACGCGCACGGACGTGCCGAACGGCTTCGTGACCAGCATTCCCTGGCGGATGGAATTGTTTCTTTCAGAATTCCAAAATAATATTCTCGGATCGCGGGACTCGTGGCTGCGTGTGCTGATCACGCACGAATTTACCCACATCGTGCAAAACCGTAAGTCCGCCGGACTGACGAACCTCTCAAAATATTTTCTAGGCGAGTTCAATACGTTGATGACGCGCATGGCCCCGGCATGGTACATTGAAGGCTTCGCGACTTACAACGAAACGCGCTTCACTTCGGGCGGGCGCGGCAGAAACGCGGGCAACGCCATGCGTCTTCTCGCCCCGCTGCAAGCAAACAACGCGTGGAAGCTCGACAATTCCAACTACACCAGCCGAAAACGCCAGCCGATTGACATGCAATATGTGACCGGCTATCATCTTTCCGATTATATCACCGAAAAATACGGCGAAGACGCCTGGCGGCGCATCGTTGATCGTTTTACGAAATTCCCGCTGTTTGGGTTTGGCTTTGCGGTCAAGCAAGTAACCGGAAAAGACGACGGTGAAATATACCTGGAAATGCTGGCGGACTACCGAAGCAAAATGAATGAGACAAACTTCTCGCCGCCGGATCAATCCTGGAAATTCGACGCTCAACCTGCTTTACAAGAAAACCCGCGCTGGCTGAACGACGACGCCATCGTTTACAGCGAAGCGAGCCTTTACGACGAACCGCCGGGACTCTGGCAAGTCACCCGCGACGGCAAGCGCAAGAGATTCTTGAACCACCGCGTTTTTCAATCTTCCAACGGTTTTGATGTTGGCGAAAATTTGATCGTGTGGGCGCGATTGTCTCCACACAAGCGTTTTTCAGCGACGCAGTACAGCGATTTGTACCTCAAAAATCGCGCGGACGGACGGGAGAAAAGATTAACGCACAACGCTCGCGTCTTCAGCCCGAGCCTCTCGCCGGACGAACAAAAGATTGCAGTGATCCAAAGCACGGCGACCGGAAACCGGCTTGCGGTCGTTTCGGTAGAGGACGGTTCTGTAGAATCGTTCTGGGAAGAACCGGGGCGGCTCTTTTTTAACCCGCGATGGTCAAATGATGGGAAACGCATCGCCGTTGCAGTAAAAGAGAGCAACAATTCGCAGGACATTTATATTTTCGATGCGGCGACCCAAAAGGCCGAGCCGCTTTACACTTCAGACGCGCACCACGAGAACACGCCGACCTGGTCGAACGATGATCGATTTGTGTTTTTCGAATCGGATCGGTCAGGGAAATTCAATATTTGGGCGTGCGAGGCGGAGAGCGGGAAAATGTGGATGGTGACGAATCACGCAGCCGGCGTTTTTTCTCCCGTCGTTTCGCCAAATGGCGACGAACTTGCCGTTTCGCAATACACCGACCAGGGTTTGGGAATTGCAAGCTACCGTTTGAACCCGGCGAACTGGATTCCTGAAGATCAAACGGGTTATTTTTCCGAGGTTCAGCTTGAGCACGAAAATGAGCACAGCTATGGCGCGCCGTCGCAGGAAAAATGGCGAGTCTCGCCTTATCGCGCCGTCAAACAATTTTGGCGTCCGCAAGGCTGGCTGCCGTTTGTCGTTGAAGATGAAGAAGGCTACGCCGCCGGTTTTTTCGCTGCTTCCGCCGATGCTTTGGGGCTTGTCGACTGGTCGGGAATTCTGACCTTCTCCACCGAAACATTCAAGCCAACCTGGGATTTCAACCTCAATTTTCGACGGCTTTTCCCGGAGTTCACCATCCGTTCTTACAGCGAGCCGGAAGAACTTGGCCCGGTCGATCTTAGCGAACAGGGGCTCGGCATTGTGCAATCATGGCTGCGGAGAAACGGCCTCGAATTTACCGCCGGCGCCCCTTTGCTGCTCAACAGCGACGTTCACACAACGGTTCTGCGTCCGACCATTGGTTTCAGAGCCGAGAACTGGGGCGTTTTTCCAGATCAGCTCACTCTGGCGCGTACAAAGTATCGCGGCGTTCGCAGCGGCTTGACTTTCTTCCGCGCCACGCAAACATTGAAAGACGTAGTTCCCCGCAGCGCTCTTGTTCTCAGCGTTCTGGCGGACAAAAGCTTGTCAATCATGGGCAACGAATTTGACGACAGACAGCTCACCGCGCGCGCCGACATTTTTCTGCCGACATTCATCAAGCATCACCAATTGCAATTTCAAACGACCTATACCGGCGCGTTCGCAAGCGAAAACGGTAATTTCCTTTACGATGCATTTCGATCCCGGCCTATTGGGCATAGCTCGCGCGGCGGTTCGAAGCAATTGCGGCTAAAAGGCGTTTATCATTTCCCCATTGCTTACGTTGAGTGGAAACCGCCGCTGCTCCCGGTCTATTGGGATTTTCTTGCGGGCGGCGTTTTTCATGATTGGGGAACCGACTTCATCGACAACGAGGCCAATCAATTTCGAGGCTGGTTCAGCCGCTATTCTTCCGGCGCATTTTTGTCCGCGAATTTTCAAATTTTTCAAGTGTTTAATGCGCGTATCGGCGTCGCGGGATATTATCATTCGGGAACGGGAAAACTGGAGTATGAGCCGATATTTGGAATCAATTTTTGAAAGCTTTCAAGACGCCCGTTCAGCCCGATTTATCATTCTGAAAAATCTCTTTTAGTCGCAAATGCAGAACTGCCGCCCAACTAAAAGCTGAAGGTAAAAAAGATGCTTCCAGCATGGCTTGGAAAGCCAAACTGAATGATGATTTTAAAACTCACGTAAATTCAAGGGAATCAATGAAAAATCTCAGCGCCCGCTTTCTCGCCTTTATACCGCTTCTTGTCTTTCCGACCCTCCTTTTTGCACAGGAACCGATCTCGTTTCGGCCTGACATAACGATCAAAAAAATTATGACCGTGCAAGATAATTGCATTCGCATCGCGCGGGATTTAAATACGGAAACGCTGTATTATGCGCTCGATTCCGGGTCGATTTACCGCCCGAATTTGTTGACCAAGACGCGTCGGTTGGTTGCGCGCTCAACGCACCACGGCGTCACCTCCCTCGCCGGTTTCGCCATCGCGCCGGACGGGACGTTTTTTGTGCTCGGCAACCAAAAAAACGACGGCAAGAACATGGGCGTTTTAATGAAAGGCGTGGGAGACGACAACGGTCGCGAATGGACGAAGGTCATGGAAACCGTCGAATATCCGCTCAACGGCCATTTCGACCACAATTGGAACGCCATCGCCTTCAGCCCGGACGGGCATTACATTTTTCTGAACAATGGCTCGCGCACCGATCACGGCGAATCACAGGACATGGACGGCGTGCGCGAATTCCCCCTCACCTCGGCAATTTTCCGCATCCCAATCGACGCTGAGAATCTCGTTTTGCAAAACGACGCTGACAGCCTGGAAGCGCAGGGTTATTTATACGCCGATGGTGTGCGCAACCATTTCGATCTCGCCTTTGCGCCAAACGGCGACCTGTTCGGCGTGGAAAATTCCGGCGACCGCGACGATCCGGAAGAGTTGAACTGGATTCGCGAGGGCGAGCATTACGGTTTTCCCTGGCGAATGGGAACAAACGACACGCCACAGCAATTTCCGGGGTACGATTTCACCGCCGATCCTTTCGTCAATCCGGGCGCTTACGCCGTGATGCTCGGTTTTTTCCATGATGACTCCACCTACCCCGCCCCGCCGGAAGGCGTTGTTTTCGCCGATCCCGTGAGAAGCGTCGGCCCGGACGCGGACAAGTACCGCGACCCCGCAGACGGGCAAATCAAAGACGCCAGCGATGAAGGCGTGACGATCAGCACTTTCACCGCGCACCGCTCGCCGCTGGGACTGCTTTTTGATACGGAAATGAACCTGCCGCGCGATCTCAAAGGCGGCGGTTTTGTCCTGAGCTGGACGCCGGGATCGAGCAGTCTGCTCAGTCCCTTCGGTGATGAAAGCGAAGACTTGCTCCATCTCGACTTGACCAAAATCGAGGCCGAAAATCGCTATGAAGCGCGCGTCACCCGCATCGTCGGAAATTTCAAAAACCCGGTTGACGCCGTGCTGGCCGAAAATAAAATGTACGTCATTGAAAACGGACGCAGCTCAAGCTTGTGGGAAGTGACTTTTGAAGAAGAAATTTCTGCGCCGTTTCCCATCGGCGGCGATCCGCGCGTGAAGCCGGAAGAATTCGAAATTACGACTTACGCGGCGGACTTGAATTTCCCGATTGGTATGGTTGAGCTCTCAGACGGCTCGATTTTGACCGCCGTCAGCAATGGAACATCTTTTTGGAGCAGTCCTTCCGGGAGTTTTGTACAATTGATCGATGCTGACGACAACGGCGTCGCCGAGACGCGCAACGTGTTGCTCGATGACGTTCCCGTTGGCGGCTTGACCGCTCTGCGCATGGTCGACGATCTCGTTTTTACCACCGGGCAGGGTAAGCCGATTGTGATTTATCGCTACTCCCCGGAAAACGAACCGAGCTTTGAAAAAGTCGGGCAGTTTGATTTCTCCTACCCGAGCAGTTGGCTGCATCCGCATTCGGCGCTCGCGGTGCGAAAAACGCCCGGTGAGACGGACAGCTACGACTTGTTTTTCCCCATTGGCTCAGCCAAAAACTTTGAAAACACGACGGGCACGGTTTCCATTTCCAGCGAAATTGGCGGCAACGGCACGCTCAACGGCGACGCCGTCCACATGATTCAAATTATTAAGCAAGACGACCAGATCGGCGCGACAGCTCCGGTACAAATCGCGACTGGTTTGCGCAGCGCTTCCGGACTGGCTTTTCATCCGGTCACCGGCGATTTGTATTTTGAAGACAACGGCATTGACGGCCTCGTCGACCCGAACGAACCGACCAGCGCCGACGAGATCAATTTTATTGCGAAGGACGACATTGGCGGTGAAATCGAGGATTTTGGCTTTCCAGACAATTACACGGCCTACCGCACCGGCGAAGTTGTAGGCGGCGGCGGGATTCAGCCGCTTGTGGCTTTTCAACCGTGGACGGATCCGATGACCGGCGCGGAAGCGGAAGGGCCGAATGAAATCGCTTTTGCGCCGCCGGAATTTCCCGACGGTTTGAACAACGGTATTTTCGTCGGTTTTCACGGCAAGTTTTTTCTGGCGGGCCTAGAGAATGAAGAAAATCCGCTCGTTTTCGTCGACGGCGAGACGTGGGAATATTTTCATTTTATCGACAATATGCAGCCGGACATTGGGCATTTGGACGGCTTGCTGGCAAGCGGCGCGGATTTGTTTGTCGCCGACTTTTCCTCTCACGGCAATTTGAACGCCGACGCAGCAAACAGC
The DNA here is from genome assembly GCA_964014485.1 of uncultured Deferribacteres bacterium. Lineage (GTDB taxonomy): Bacteria > Zhuqueibacterota > Zhuqueibacteria > Zhuqueibacterales > Geothermadaptataceae > CAXHAT01. The sequence continues at coordinate 64,310 of CAXHAT010000010.1, read as the reverse complement.
GGCAAAATTTACCGCATCCGCTACACCAGCATGGCGACAAGCGTCGCGGACGGGAGCGAGACTGTCTTGCCTTCGGGCTATGCGCTCTCCAACGCCTGGCCAAACCCGTTCAATCCTTCGACGAAAATTCAATATGTTTTGCCGAAGAACAGCGACGTCACCCTAAAAATATTCGATACGCTCGGCCGGGAAGTTAGAACGCTCGTCCAGGCGAGCCAAGCCACAGGCGTTTATACCGTGACTTGGAACGGCAAGACGGAAACCGGCGCAACGGCGCCCAGCGGATTATATTTTTATCGTTTGCAAGCCGGCGATTTCACCCAAGCCAAGCGCGTCTTATTGATGAAATAGCGTTAATTAACCATTGCGGATCAGAATGCGTCTCTCTTGTAAAACCATCGTTTTATTTTCCGTTTTTTGGGCATTGGTCGGGTGCGCCTCCAGCTCAAAAACGCCCGCCGTCGTCGTTACGCCCACTCCGCCGCGCCCGGAGCCTCCCGCGCCTGTACAAGTTGGCGAAAACGCAAAGCTCGAAGTTTTATTCGCAACAGATCGCGCCATTAAAGATTCCGCAAATTTCGGTGTTGAACGCGGAACCCTGTCCTTTGGCGTGTGCCGGGTGAACATTCCGAAAATCCACAAAATCGGTGCGGTCGAAGCGCCCGGAGCATGGACGCTTTGGAATCGCAGCAACCCTGACGAGTATATTTTGGTGGAGGAAACTGCAACTGCGCAAAACAACGCCTTCTTCGGCCAAATTAAAAGCAGGCTGGATTTGACGCGCGAGCGCAGCGCCCTGGTTTATGTTCACGGCTACAACGTTGACTTTGAAGAAGCCGCAACACGCGCCGCTCAACTGGCTTTTGACCTGAAATTCGACGGCGTTTCCATGTTTTACAGTTGGCCGTCGCAGGGCGAATATTCCAGCTACCCCGTCGATGAAACCAACGTGCGCTGGACGCAAAGCCATCTGGAAATTTTTCTGGAAAAACTGGTCAGAGAAGCCGGAGCGAAGTCCATTGTTCTGCTGGCGCACAGCATGGGCAACCGCGCGCTGATGCGTGTTCTCATGACGCTCAAACAGAACAACAACGGGCGGGTTCTAAACGCGATCCGCAATGTGGTCATGGTTGCGCCGGACGTGGACGCCGACGTTTTTAAGCGCGAGATCGGGGCCATAGCTGAAAAAAGCGCGAGCCGGTTCACGTTGTACGTTTCTTCGGAGGACAACGCATTAAAAGCGTCGAAATCTTTTCACGGTTATCCGCGCGCCGGGGAAAAAGTGCTTTTGATTGACGGGGTGGAGACGATTGACGCAACGCCGATTTCAGAAGGCTTTTTGGGGCACAATTATTTTGCGGAAAGCCGTGCGATTATCGAAGATATTTTCGCACTGCTCAAGTACGGCAAGCCAGCCGACGAGCGCTTCGGCCTGCGCGCCGTTGATTCTCCGGAGGGCAGGTTCTGGAAGGTCAGGCGATAAGTGATTTCTTCACGTTTTAACTGATATTACGCACCAGCTCCACAATACAACAACCGCTTGTCAATGTCTTTTCGCAGAGGCGCACTACCGTCAACCTAATTTTGACACGCTCAAAATTCTCGATCCCAAACTCCAGTTTGGGATCGAGCCGTAAAACCTGGATTTCTATGTCATTCCCGCGCATGTGCGATAAAGAGACTCTGGATAACTCCATATTCTTATTAGCCCCGTGCTTCAGCGCGGGGACCAGATAAAGCGCCCCCCTTTTTCTCCCAATCGCGTCAGCGCGATTGGGAGAAAAAAGAGAGAATTTACGCTCATCACCGGGCTGAAGCCCGGCGCTAATAAGACCAGCTTGGTCCCAGACACTCAAACTGTGAGTGACCGTCCGTGACTTCAGTTTTTTAAAAAAAGAACTTTTCTGAAAAGCTTGACGTGGGCAGCGTGCAATCGAAAATAATAAACGCCGCTGCTTAACGCTTCTCCCGCGTCGTTGCGACCGTCCCATGCCGCCTGGTGTTTTCCCGCCGACTGATGTTCATTCACGACGACGCGAACTTGCTCGCCCAAAATATTGTGAATCGTCAGTAAAACTTGTCCCGGTTTTGTCAGCGAATAATCCAAAACGGCGGTTGTTCGGAAGGGATTTGGACGGCTTGGCGAAAGTTCAATTTCTTGCGGCACGGTTGCATTTTCAACGTCTAAGCCGACCGGATCCTGCCGCTCAAATCTGATGATCGAGATGCTCAACGGCGGGCACGTGATTTCTACCGCTCCGTCCAAGATTCCTGTCTCCAAAGGAACAGCGTAATCCAAAATTCGTTCGGCGTCGAACCTGAATTTTGCGAATTTTCTCATTTCAAGCGGCGGAGTAACGGAGACGACGTGATTTTCACCGGCGTATTTGTTGATAAGAATAACGCTGACGCCGCCGTCCGCCCGCTCAATGGCAAAAGGCTGGATTTCATAGAGATTGACGTTCATGCCGCTGTGGTGCGGGGCCTCCGGTTTGGGCGATTCCGTGGACGTACAATCGAGAATTCTTGCTCCGGCTTTCATGCCCGCCGTTTCAACCAGAAACTTCCAGGCATGGTAGGGCGGCAGCTCCTTGAATTGAGGCGGCCAATTGAGAACGCCAAAGCCGCCGACCGTTTCCCAATGCAAAGCGATTTCAAATCCGCCCTTCGCGCTGTGCAGCAAAGCCGCCGCCTGGTAAACGCCGCCGAATACGCTGACATTTCCCGGGTCAGTCCAAAGTTCGCCGTCTTTTTTCCAAAGCGCGCTCGCATTGTAAGCGTCCAGCAACAACGACGGAGCGCCGTGCTCGCTTGTCATCACTTTAATTTTTTGTGCGCTTTCTTCGTACCAAATCGTTCTGTCCATAATCGTTTCGTCTTCATCGTCGGCGTTCCACGACAGAAAAATGTTGCAAGAAACAAAATCTAACGCTTCGTCTCCGCCCGGCTCGGCAAAAACATAATTCGCCCAGTGCCCGTTTTCCCAGCCGCCAAAACTGGAAGGGCCGCCGCAAAGTGCGCCTGGCTTTGCCTTCTTGATTTCTTGAGCGGCGCGTATGAAAAGCTGAGCGCATTGCTTGAAAGGAATGTAGTACTCCCTTTCCTTATGAAGCATGTTTGGCTCGTCAAAAATGATGATCCGGTCAATGTCGTTTTGATATCTTTCGGTGAGATGGAAAGCGGCTTTGTCCCACTCAGTCAGCGCCGCCTGATGATTCCACCACGGGTTTTCCGGCGTGCCTACGAACCACGCATCCCCCTGATAAAGGCAAAGGATGAACTTGAATCCTGCATCGAGAACTTCAGCCGTTTTTCGATCCAGCTCCGTCCAATTCCAGACGCCGGGGGAGGGATGAAACTCGGTCACGTCCGCCCAAATTCTGATTCGGCGCGCGTGGAGAGCCTTCAGTTTTTCAATTGCGTTATTGTCGTCATAAGTGTCGGCGTGGTATTGCAAGCCGAAGAAATCATCGCCAATCGCATGAAACGTTGTATCTTTTACCGCGATAGTGATCGATTGGGCTGTCGTGACGTTGCTGGTTAGTGTTAACAGCGCAAAAATGCTGATGAATGAAGCGGCGTTCTTCATCGGTGTTTTCCTTTTGAAAACTGCAAACCATTTGCTCTTGTTAACCCCAGAAGCACATGCTGCCGCGGACTAACGCTTTTATTCGAGAATTTCCATGTGTAAGGTAACCAGAGAATCGATTGGAATGATTTTCAAATCGTTCCAAAGTGACCTTAGGCGCACCTCTTTAAACACAGCAAGTTAGCCAAGATCTGTGCGCCGTCGATTCTCCGCAAAGCTGGTTTTGGCAGTCGAGGCGTTGAATAACTTAGGTTGATTTCAGCTACTTCACACCATTTGATAAACTAACTGCCGCCAAATATAAGCCTGCAACGCCAATCAGGAGCCCAAAAACATTTACGACAATATTGGGTATAAAAAACGTTGGAAACATTATTTTAAAAAGAACAAGCAGCGTAAGCGATCCAAAAATTCCGCCAAAGGCTATTATGACATGCCTTTTCTGGAAATGATCATTCCTTAATAGGGCAAGAGCTCCGGTGCTTAACAAATTAATATATTCATGATTACTATCTGATAAAACCCAAGCATCCCCTTTTTTAAATTGTTTTAACCAATGAACCGAGCAGACTCGAACATTACGATTCGAAACAGACATTGCAGCGATGCTTATGGATGTTTCTTTACTTAGCCCTGAAACATCAACAATATCCCACTGCTTAGTATAAACCCCTAGTTTTTCAAAAGAGCAGTCATCTGTGTCTTTGAAAACATCTGCCGCACCTTCATACAGGGCGTACTCTTTGGAGAGTTCAACTAAACGTTCTCGAATTTCTTTCTTTGTCACAGAGTTTTTGTCTTCAGTAATATATAAAAGCCGTATCTGCTTCACTTTTTTATATTTGTGACAAATAGCTGCAAAAACATTTATGTATGTATCAACTCTTGGACTTTGAACCAAAACCAGTGCTTTCATTCCGGACGCTCCATGAAAATTTCAATTCGGCTTTTTCCGAGTCCTTTCGCTTTCTTCAGTGCCAAAAGTGCAAGTGCGCTTGTCGATCCAACTCCTGCAGAAAATGATACATTTTCATTAAAAGACAACTGTTGCATAGAAACCTCAATCAATTCGTCCGAACACGCCAACAAACTATCTCCTTCACAGAAAATAGTCTCACCTCCCTTGGAGTGGATATGATTCTGAATTTTCAAAAGAGCGGCTTTGACTCTATTCGAAAGACTCACAATTGCTCGGATATCGTTTTTTAAGGCGTATTCTTCTAACTTTTTCCCGATATCATCTCCATCAATCGCGTAATAATAGCTAATTTTAAAACCCTCTTCGTTTATTGAGCGTGATCCGTTCGACAATTAAACTCTCAATTGGCATTTATGATCTCCGCCTGTAAAATCACCGGCGGATCGGTCGGAATGTTTTTCAATTGTTTCAGCGTAGTCGTCGGCGCGGCGGCGATGGCATCAACGACTTCCATGCCTGCGACGACTCTGCCGAAAACCGTGTAGCCAAACTCGTCCACGCCGTAGTCGAGATGAGTGTTCTGATTGAGATTGATGAAAAACGAGGCGGTTGCGCTGTTTCGCCCCGAACGCCGAGCCATTGTAACCGTTCCACGCGAATTCTTGATGCTGCGCTTCGCTTCGTTCTGGACGGGCTCGCGCGTTTTCTTGGGTTTCAGATCAGCAGTGAGCGCGCCGCATTGGATCATGAAATCCGGAATGACGCGGTGAAAAATCGTGCCGTCATAAAAACCGTCCCGGACGTACTGCAAAAAATTCTCAACAGACTTCGGCGCTTTTTTCGGCAAAAGCTCGATGGTGATTTCTCCTTTGGTCGTTCGCAGCACGACCGCCGGATTTTGCGGCTTCTCCGCAACGCTTTCTTGCTTGTCGTCATTCTCAGTTTTGGCGAGATTCGGTTTGCTGGAAGAGCATTGAATTAGCCACGGCAAAAGACAGCAAACAGCGATGAAGCGGAGGCTTTTCCCTGAATCAGTCAATTTCATAGATTCTCTTCTCTTTTACTTCGTACTTCTCGACCGAAGCTTTCAATTCTCACCAACACTTCTTTTTGCCATTCCAGATCGTCGACGATATCGCGATCATCCGTGTTAATGATTAGAACGGGCTGTTCCGCCGCCGTTTCTTTAGCCCACTGTTCATAGGTTGCGTTGAGCTGCAACAGATATTCTTTGTCGATGCTTTGCTCATAAGTCCGTCCGCGTTTGCGAATTCGGCTAATCAGCGTCCAGGCGGACGCTTGTAAATAGATAAAAAAGTCGGGCGGGCGGAGAAAGCCTTTTATGCTCCGATAAAGGTCGGCATAGACGGCGTAGTCCCTGCTCGACATCATTTTGCGGTCGTATAAATTGCGAGCGAAAATCTCGGCGTCTTCGTAAATCGTCCGGTCTTGCACGCAAGTTTTGTGCGCGTCATGGATTTCAAAATGATCTTTGATGCGCTCTTTCAAGAAAAAGACCTGTGACTGAAACGCAAACCCTCTCATGTCTTCATAAAAATCTTCCAGGTAGGGATTTTCAACAAAGTTTTCGTAAAAGCCAAGCCAATCGTATTGCTCGCACAAGAGCCGCGTCAAAGTGGTTTTGCCGACGCCAATGTTGCCCGCGACGGCAATGTACTGTGGTTTTATTTCAGAAGACATCCATGATCAGGTTTGAGTTTGAGAACCGAATTGAGCGGGAAGAATATAATTGTTTCAAGGATATGATTCTGCAAAAAATTGAATCTTTTGTAATTTGATAGATATAGAAAAGTCTCGCCTTGAAAACACGCCCCCGGCGGTTGAAAACCCGCAAGACGTGAACAAGTCCGCGATCTTCAAGCAGGGCAGAGTTGTGAAACTGCGGCGTATCTATCTCATCATCAGAAATATTTGGCAAAAAGCAACCCGTCCGTCCCGAGTAATCGAAGCGGCGGATCAGCGTAGGGCCCGTTTGCTGGCGACGCTGCTGCTTGCGCTCTTCCTTCCCATCTTTATGTTGGCGTTCGTCCTGATCCCAATCCGCCGCGGCGAAGCCTTTTCCCCTTTGACCGATCCTGAATTTCTCATCGTCGCGGGAATGCTCATTTTTCAGGGCGCCGCTTACTGGTTAAGCCGGACGCGCTATTTTCATTGGGGCGCAAAGCTGGCCGTCGGCGCTCTTGCTTGCGCGGCGCTTTCAACGCTTCTCCAATTTGAAGCTTTGACGGCTCAGCCTCCAACGCCTTTTCTATTGTTAAGCGTCGCTTTTCTTCTGAGCAGCCTCGTTTTATCGACCAAATCAACTTTGGCGCTTGCGTTTTTCAGCAGTTCTGCGATGGTTTTGATCGCTGCATTAACCCGGAATTTGCGCGCCATAGACGTTTTACAACCATTTGGCCTTGTCGCGCTCATTGCGATTTTGAGCATCATTGCGGCAAAGGTTCGCAAGAAGGACTTAGAAGAAGTCGTTTCCCACATGCATCAGCACGCGGAAAGTCGCGCCAATCTTTCCGCCGTCATCGAAAATACGCAAGACGCCATCTGGTCAATTGATCGCGGCTATAATTTGGTCACGGTCAATTCCGTTTTTCAGACGCAATTTGCTCTGGAGTACGGCAAGGTTTTGAAGCCGGGAATGAATATCATTCAAAGAGCGCCGAAAGCGCTTCACGAAGAGTGGCTTGGATTTTACAACAGGGCGTTGGCCGGCGAGCATTTCTCCACGGAAAAAGTTTTCGATTTTCAGGATACGCGAATAATTACAGAAATTTCGTTCAATCCAATCGTTTCCAACGACGAAACTCAAATATCCGGCGTTTCAGTGTTTGCGCGAAACATCACGGCGCAAAAACGGGCGATTCAAAAAACGCGCGAAAGTGAAGAACGGTATCGTCGCCTGGTTGAATTGTCGCCGGAAACGATTGTCGTTCATCAAGAGCAAAAAATCGTTTATACGAACGCTTCCGGCTTAAAACTTTTTGGCGGCGAACGATTTCGAGACGTCGTCGGAAAGCCAATTCTGGATTTTGTCCACCCGGACTTCCGTGACGTGGTCAGGCGTCGCGTCGAACGCAGCTATTCAGGCGAACTTGGCCGGGTTATGGAAGAGAAAGTCCTGCGCCTGGACGGAACGGCCGTCGATGCGGCGATCTCGACTGCGCCGATAACTTTTGAAGGCAAACCGGCTTCGCTGGTTCTGATTCGAGACGTTTCCGAGCAAAAAAGAGCGCAAGAAGCGATCAAGATGTCTGAGATGCGCCGCCGCACATTGATGGAAAACATGCACGAAGCTGTGATCGCGGTGGATCATGAAGACACAATTTACCTGGTCAATCGCCGATTTTGTGAAATCTTTGGTTTCGTGGAATCGGAGGTTATCGGCAAAAACGGAAGAAACATGTTTGATACGCTTGACAAGCGCGCGGCCAAGCACTTGACTTTGTTGAAATCAACGGCCCGCTTCGAATCCTATGATTTCAAGACGCGAGATAAGGCCGGCGACCAAATCTGGGTCAGAATGAACGCAGCGCCAATCTTCAATGCACAGGGCGCGCGAACCGGGGCGTTCGGTATTTTGTCCGACGTTACAGACCGCAAACAGGCTTTACTCGACCTGCGGGAAGCGAAAGAAGCCGCCGAAGTCGCCAGCCAGGCAAAAAGCCGATTCCTGGCCAACATGAGTCATGAAATCAGGACGCCGCTGCACGTTATTATCGGCATGAGCGATCTTGTTCTGGAAGATCCGCTTACGCCGCCGCAGCAAGAGTACGCCAACATGATCAAAGAATCCGCTTACCTGCTTTTAGGGCTGCTAAACGACATCCTTGATATTTCACGCGTTGAAACCGGACGAATGCAGCTTGTCTCGTCTGAGTTCGATTTTCGAAAAAAAATTGATCAGACAATCGCGCCCTTGCGCGCCCGCGCGAACCAAAAGCGCCTTTCCCTGACGGTTCATCTTGATCAAAAAATTCCGAACAAGCTCATGGGCGATCATCGCAGATTGCAGCAGGTTTTGATGAACATCATCGGTAACGCCATTAAATTCACGCACAAGGGAGAAATTCATTTCACGGTTAAAACGGGCGAACTCGACGACGAAACGGCGATCTTGCATTTCTCCGTTTCAGATACGGGCGTCGGCATTCCAAGCGACCAGCAAAATGCAATTTTTGAATTGTTTACTCAGGGGGACGCTTCTCACTCGCGACAATTCGGCGGCGCAGGCATTGGCTTGACGATTTCTTCGCAGCTCATTCGCATGATGGGGGGAGAGATTCAAGTGCAGAGCGAGAGCGGCGCGGGCAGCATATTCAATTTCACCATTAAACTTTCCCTACCAGCCTTTCCCCACACGAAGACGGAACAGCTTTTCATAGAAAACAGCCGCACGGATTTTCAGAGCGCTTAATGTAAAAAATTAGCTTTCTGAACATCTTCAAACGATGCGTCGCGTATCGTCGGATAAACTCTATGTTTCCACTCGGATTACATAAGAAAAGCCGGGTGCAAAATTTCGCTCTAAAAGTATGCACTAACTTGCACTAATCCGCATTCTACAGCATGATGCACTTTCCCTTCAAGATATTATTTTAGATAACTTTACCTCATCACATTTCTGCAATGGCTCAAAAATTGCCAAAACTGGGCTGTTTTTCTAGAGGATGTTATCGCCATGCTTAAAGCGAGTTTTCGCTTTTCTTAACATCCAGGACTATTTTTGGAACGCTAATTATTGATCGGAGAAAAATGACAAATTTCAGCCTTCCCGATTTGTCTGTTCTAGACAATCCAAACGTCACTCCTACACATGCTCCACGAAGATCGAATAACTGCTCTTTTGGTTTGAAACAGACCTAAAGATGGTTGTTTTACAATTCATTTAGTTGGTTAGATGGTCACTCTTAACTTAACCGCGGAGGATAGGTCTATGAGATCTAAGTTTTTTCTAACCGTTTGTCTGAGTTTTTTCCTGCTTCCAATGGCGCTTATTGCCCAGGAAGCCACAATTTCAGGAAAAATCACGGACGAAGCCGGCGATCCGCTGCCTGGCGCAAACGTTCTCGTTCGCACCACAAAGCTTGGCGCCGCTACTAATGAAAACGGCGAGTACTCGTTTACTGTACCCGCCTCAATGGCAAACGGCCAGGAAGTCACTTTGGAAGCTCGGTTCATTGGTTACCACACCAAAACCGAAAAACTGAATTTGACTCCGGGCTCTCACACTCTTGACTTCGCCCTTTCGCTCGACGTTCTCGAAATGGACGCGATTATTGTGACGGGCGTTGTTGATGATACGCCGAAAGCCAAATTGGCCTTTAGCGTTGGTCGAGTCAGCCAACAAGCGCTTGAGCAAGTGCCTTCCGCATCTCCGGAATCAGCACTTCGCGGCAAAGTCGCCGGCGTTCGCGTTGTTCGCGGCAGCGGCGAGCCGGGCAGCGACGCTTCCGTTATGTTGCGCGCTCCAACCAGTATCAACTCAAGCGGCAGATCGCAAGATCCGCTCTACATTATTGACGGCGTGATCATTGATCCTTCCGTTTCCGCCAGTCCTTTAACGGACATTCCTGCTGAAGACATTATCAGCATGGAAATCGTAAAAGGCGCTGCGGGCGCATCCCTTTATGGCTCTCGCGCAGCAAACGGCGTTGTCAACATTACCACCAACCGCGGTCAAGGCGCCGCTCTCAACCAAACCAAAATCCGCGTTCGCAACGAGTTCGGCATTAACGAACTTTACAAGAATTATCCTTTGAGCGAAACGCATTGGTTCAGAATTCATGAAGGCGCAAGCGACTATACCGATGCTAACAACATCACTGTTTCGCCTGGGGATTTCATTGACAACGACGGCAACTTCGTTGATCCTAGAGCAACGACCGGCCGTGTTATCGATCGTTACACCGGAAATTATGATCCTAATAATCCGGATGACGGCGTTAAAGCAACCATCGCTTTTTCTGATAAGCCATACAAATGGGTTGCTACCGGCGACATTCTTTTGAATGAAGACGGCACGGTTCAAATTGACCCCGCCACGGGCAAGCCTGTAGGTTTGCAGCTTATTCCTGAAGGCGGCTTCAACATGGTTGACGAGCTTTTTGACCCCGGCACCTTTATGACGAATAACGCAACTGTTGTTCGTAACATGGAGAGCACCAACTTCTCCCTGAGTTTCGGCAACCGTTCTGAAGACGGCGTTATTGACGGCCTGAAAGGTTTTTCTCGCCGTAACGTTCGTCTCGCGCTCGATCACAAATTCCGCGATGACCTGACCGTTTCTATCAGCGGTTTTGTCAGCGACACCGATCGTGACGATATTCGCACGGGCGTTGGCTCGCCGTTTTTTGGCCTGACTTTTATCTCACCGGATGCTGACCCGAGAATACGTCACGCAGCAGTGGGCACGAAAACCGCGGAATTCCCCAACGGTCTTCCTGAAGATATTGGCGGTGATCTCTTCATCCTGCCGGATCCGCTTGCACAGCGCGACAATCCTCTTTATGAACCGCAAAACCTTCCGCGTAAAGATGAGACCACACGCATCATGGGTGGTTTGAGTCTTGCTTACCAACCGGCAAACTGGTTCAAACTTGAAGGTTCGTTCAGCTACGACAAATCAAATCGCGAAAGATCACGTTTCTGGAGAATCGGCTTCCAGGATCCGTTCGACATTGACATCACCTCGGGACGCCTTGTTAAGTTCCCGGCGCTTGATCAAGCAATGAACGGCCATTTTACCGCATCTTTCCAGAAAGCGTTGATGAACAACAACTTGACCCTCAGAACGAAAGTTCGCGGCTTGTTTGAACGCAGTGAATTGCAAAACACCTTTGCTCAGGGCACCGACCTTGCCGTTCGCGGCGTACGTGACTTGAGTGTTGCTAACTCAACTAAACTTGTCATCGATTCTGAAATCCAACAAGTTCGTTCCGAAGGTTTCTTCGTAACAACGGCTTTCGATTATAAAGACAAGTATATTGGCGATTTTCTGATCCGTCGCGACGGAAGTTCGCTGTTCGGCCCGGACGAAAGATGGGCGACTTACTACCGCGTCTCAGGCGCCTACCGCATCGGGCAAGAATCCTGGTGGCCGATTTCCGGCGTCCAAGACTTCAAACTGCGTGCTTCTTACGGCACCGCAGGCGGTCGTCCTAACTTCTTTGCACGTTTTGAAACTTGGGCCGTTAATGCAGGTAACGTATCAAAGGCGACGCTTGGCAACAAAGAATTGAAGCCGGAATTCGCGCAAGAATTTGAGGCTGGGATTGACTTTACTTTTGCCAATCGTTTCTCTGTTGAATTGACCCGTGCAGAAAGCACTGTTGAAGATCAATTGCTTGAAGTGCCGCTTCCGTCCTACGCTGGTTACACCACGCAATGGCAGAATGCCGGAACGCTGGAATCCAGTACTTGGGAAGCTTCTTTGCAAGGTTCACTGCTGCAGAGCCGCGACAAATCGTGGACTTTCGGCGTTGTTTTTGACCGCACAGAACAAACGATTACTGAACTCAATCTGCCCGCCTACAACTGGGCGCCTGCGTTCACTCAGGGCGCTAGCGTTTTCCGGGTACAGGAAGGCGAAGAGTTTGGCGCGCTGTACGGCGGTCGCAAAATCTACGAACTCAATGACTTGCTCGATCAAAACGTTACCCAAGATGAGTTGAGCCAATTCCAGGTCAACGACGAAGGTTACGTTGTTTGGGTCGGCGACGGCAACTCCTGGACTGAAGGCGTTAGCAAACAATTGTGGGGTTCTCAAGCCACGCTTTCAAACGGCACGCAGTACACTTGGGGTTTCCCAATTGACTATGCAGACGCTGAAGGTCAAAATTTCCAGAAGACTGGCAGCACCGTGCCTAATTTCAACATGGGCTTTTCCAGTAACTTCCGTTTCAAAGGCTTCACGTTCTATGGTTTGATCGATGCTCAATCCGGCGGCCAGCTTTACAGCCGTACGGTCGATTGGGGCTACGGCGTTGAGCAACGTCATGGCGACAACAACCAGGAAGGCAAAACCGAAGAAACCATGAAACCGACGGAATACTACAGAGAACTGTCTCGCAGCAGCGGCGGCAGTGCAAGAGACACTTTCGTTTTTGACGCAGAGTATCTCAAATTGCGCGAACTCTCTGTTCGTTATTCTTTCGGTCGCAAGCAGTTAAGCGGTCTTTTCGGCGGCTTGCTCGACAAAGTCACTTTTGGTATTGTCGGTCGTAACTTGCTGACTTTTGACAACTATGACGAAGGCTACGATCCTGAAGTTGGTATCGTTAGTAACGGTACGGACGGCGGTTCTTCGGTTGTCACCAGAGTCGACTCATTCAATTACCCGAACTACAGAACGTTTACTGGCGTTTTTGAAATTGAGTTCTAAATCGTATTAAACAACCTTGACAGGGTTGCAACCCTGTCAAGGTTAACTGATCTAATGGTCACTCAAAGTTTAAATCCATATATTTGGAGGAAGTTATGAAAAAACGCCTGTCATTTAGCCTGGTTGCCATGCTCGGCTTGGCTATGGCTTTCTTTAGCTGTCAGGATCTCGATACCGAGAATCTGAATTCACCTGATGAAAGCCGCGCGTTAGCAACTGGTAGTGATATTGAATCGCTTGTCGGCGGTTCTTTTCTAAGTTGGTTCCAAGCGATTTCAAGTTCCACGCCGAACATGTCTCTTGCCATGGCTTCAGATACATACACCTGCGGCTGGGGTAACTTCAGCATGTGGAGAATGGATCAGGAGCCGCGCCAGGAATTCGGCAACACCTCTTCATCACCTGAACGTGGCGTTATCGAAAACCCATGGTTCGGTTTGTACGGCGCTATCTCAGCGGCGTCAGACGGCATCCGAAATATTGAAAACGGTACGGTTGATCTTGGCGCGGCTAACAATACCCGCGCCATCGCTTTTGGCAAGCTGGTTCAAGGTTTGTCACACGGCTATATTGCCACCATGTTCGATCAAGGCTTCATTTTGGATGAAGACGTTGATCTTGCTAATGATGAACTGACGCTGCAGCCCTACAACGCTGTTTTGGACGCAGCTATTGCTCAATTGCAAGAATGCATTGACCTCAGCGGCTCAACCACTTTTACCCTTCCGATTGAGTGGATTAACGGCGTCAGCACCAGCAACGAAGACCTTGCCAGAATAGCTCATACGTTTATCGCACGTTATAAAGTCGTTGTAGCCAGAAATCCTCAAGAACGTGCAGCAACAGACTGGGCGACCGTTTTGAGTCATGTTGACCGCGGTTTGACCGATGATTGGGGCCCAATCGGCGACGGCGCGGGCAGAAGCTCCCAATGGTACGACGGCGTGCAATGGTACTCGTCGCAATACGGGACGTGGCAACGCGTCGACTATCGTCTGATTGGCCCGAGCGACCGTTCAAACGGCTATGCTGATTGGGGTTCCAGAGCGCCTGCAGATCGTCAAGAGTTTGAAATGGATACGGGCGATCTTCGTATTTGGGATCAAACTCGTGACATGGACGGCAACCAGAATCCGGGAACGCAAATGAGTTTTGCCGGCCCCACTGCTTATAACGGCGGCCGTCCTTACATCGCCTGTATGTACGGACACGATCGTTTTACAGAATACGCGACAACTGACGCAGCCACACAAGTCGTAATGTACCGTGCCAGCGAAGCTGACTTTATTCGCGCTGAAGCTGCACTGAATGGCGTCGGCGGCGGTGAAGCGGAAGCAGCTGCACTTCTCGATCAAACGCACGTTGTTGACGGCGGTTATCCGTCATTGGCCGGCGTAGCTAAAGGCACCATCAATGATCTGCCTGATCCGAAGCCTGAATCGAGAACACTGTGGTCCGCACTGAAGTATGAACGCAGAATGGACTTGCTTGGCACGTTTAGCGGTTTGCAGCTTTGGGACGGTCGCGGATACGGCATCCTGACTTCAGGAACGCCGATCCACTTCCCTGTTCCTGCGCTTGACCTCGAAGTTCTGCAGTTGGAACTCTACTCGCACGGCGGCGGCAAAGGCGACTCTGCGCCAAAGGCTCGCAGAGTATTCGACGGTGCTTTGAAGGCAAACTAAGTTTACCTTGGCGTGATCGTTTAATCGATCGCGTCATCCTGTAGCAAACAAAAGGCTGTCGTCTCGTCCCGAAAGCTTCGGGAACAGGCGGCGGCCTTTTGTATTTTCAGACGGCGCAAATTCGTTATCATAAAGCGCGTTTCCAGGTTTTCCATCTATTAACCTTTGGTGCTAGTTATTGTAAAAATGAAACCGCTCGTCAACCTCAAATATTAAGGCGTTTGCTTTCTCGGGCCTAATTATGGAAAATTTCGATAAAGGCGTTTCGGTCAATTGAAGCTATTTTTTCGAAATGCTTTTGTCGGCATTTTATAAAATTAGACTTGTGCGATTCAATGCCTTAATAATTTATACCAACAAGGCGACTCGCTTTTGCAGTCACTAGCACCAAAGGTTATTATACCGAAAGCGCAAGCTTGCAAACCGTTTTACTCACATAAATTCATACATGCCCAGATCACTTATCGCTCAAATGACAACCAGGCTAACCACGCTTTTTCTTCTTCTCTCACCAAGCATCGCTTTCCTTTTTTCATGCTCATCAGAACAGAAAAAATTGGAATGGCGTCAAGAACAGAATTTCCGATGGGCTGAGCTATCGATTTCGTCATCCGGGAAAACCGGCTTTGACTTGCTTCCTGCGTCTAAAACCGGCATTGATTTTTCAAACGGCTTAACCGTCGAGCAATTAACCCAAAACCGCCATTTGTTGAACGGCTCAGGCGTAGCCGTCGGTGATGTGGACGGCGACGGGTTAGCGGATATTTACTTTTGCCGCTTGAACGGCGCCAATGCGCTTTATAAAAATCTCGGCGGCTGGGAATTTGAGAACATTGCCGAACAATCCGGCGTGACGTGCTCAGAAGATTTCTCGACCGGCGCAACTTTCGCGGACTTAGATGGTGACGACGATCTTGATTTGTTGGTGACAACACTGGGCGGGCCAAACTATTGCTTTTTGAACGACGGTACGGGAAAATTCAGTGATGCGACGGCAGCTTCCGGACTTTTCGGCGACTCAGGCGCAACCACGATGGCTCTGGCCGATGTTGACGGCGACAACGACCTCGACCTTTACGTCGCCAATTACAAAAAACGAACGGTGAAAGATCAATACATTCCCCGGCGAATCGCTTTTGACAACGTCGTGCGGCAGATGCGATCCGGGGCTTTTGAGATTGATGCAGAGTTTAAAGAACACTACGAGCTTGGCTATTTGAACGATGAAGTCTTGACGCGCTACGAAGTCGCCGAACCGGACATGCTTTACCTCAATGACGGAAACGGACGATTCACACCCGTCTCGTTTACCGACGGTCGCTTTCTGGATGAAAACGGCGAGCGCATCACTGACCGCAAAGATTGGGGCCTAACGGCGCGCTTCCAGGATTTTGATCAGGACGGCGATCCTGACATCTACGTTTGCAACGATTTTGAGAGCCCGGATCACGCCTGGATTAACGACGGCGCCGGAAATTTTCGCGCTATGCCGAAGCTTGCCATGCGCAATACCAGTTGGGCGACCATGGGCGTCGATTTCTCTGACATTGACCGCGACGGTGATTTGGACTTTTTGCTGCTTGACATGCTCAGCCGAGACCATCGTCTCCGAAAACGGCAACGTTACCATCGCGTCCCTCTCCCCCACTCCGTCGGCGTCATTGATGACAGACCGCAATACTCACGAAACACGCTTTTCTTAAATCGCGGTGACGACACTTACACCGAAATCGCACAATTTAGCGGGGTCGCCGCTTCCGACTGGTCCTGGTCGCCCTTTTTCCTGGACGTTGATCTTGACGGTTTTGAAGACATTGTGATCGGGACAGGGCATTATCATGATGCGCTTGATGAAAACACGCTCAAAAAATTAGGGACGCGGGCCTATTCCAGCCTGAGCACTTGGCAAAAACAAATTTTAGAATACCCAGACCTGAAACTGCCGAACGCCGCCTTTCGCAACCGCGGCGACCTGACTTTTGAAGACGTGACAACCGACTGGGGCTTGGATTCAAAAGACGTCACACACGGCATGGCGCTGGGCGATTTTGACAATGACGGCGATCTTGATCTCGTCGCCAATCGGCTCGACACAACTGCGGCGGTTTATCGCAACAGAGCTTCTGAACCTCGCATAGCCGTACGCTTGAAAGGTCTGCCGCCAAACACCCGAGGCGTCGGTTCTCAAATACGCGTCTCAGGCGGCCCGGTACTGCAAAGCAAGGAGGTTATCGCCGGGGGCGCATATCTCTCAAGCTCCGACCAAATTTATATGTTTGCCGCAGCCGATCTTGATCGGGGCCTAACCATTGAAGTCAAGTGGCGCAGCGGTGCGACGAGCGTGATCCGGAATGCAAAAGGTAATCGAATTTACGAAATCCACGAAACCGGAGCGACGCGGGCCGCAGATGATCCAGTTCAGTCGCCAAAAGCTTCAAAACCCTATTTTGAGAATGTGAGTGAAGCGCTCGATCACATACATCATGAAGAGCCTTGGGATGATTTTCAGCAGCAAGTATTGTTGCCCAAAAAACTGAGCCAGCTTGGGCCTGGGCTGGTTTGGCACGATCTCGACAACGACGGCTTTGACGATCTCTTGATAGGCGGCGGCAGAGACGGAAGCCTGGCAGGATTTCGGAACGACGGGAACGGTGGTTTTGAACAGTTTTCGGGCGGCGTATTCAGCGAAAAAAATGTCGGTGATCAAAACGGATTGATCATTTGGCGCGATCAAACAAAGACCCCGCGCCTTTGGGTTAGTCAGTCAAATTTGGAAAGCATGCAGCCGGAAAAATCTTCAATTGCACAGTTTGTTTTTCAGAACGGCCAATTCAAACCCGCTAGCAAAATTTCATTCGGGGCGTCAAACCCCGGGGCGCTGACAATGGCGGACTATGATTTGGACGGCGATCTCGACCTTTTCGCGGGCGGCCGCAGCGTGCCGATGCGTTTTCCTGAAGCCGCATCGTCAAAACTTTACCGCAATGAAAACGGCGTTTTTCTCCCGGACAGCGCCAATAATTCAAATTTTGCACACGTCGGCATGGTCTCCTCAGCGATCTTCAGCGACTACGACGGCGACGGCGATTCTGACTTGATTCTGGCCATTGAATGGGGCCCGATCACCATTTTCAGAAACGATGACGGCGTTTTCGCAGACGCTACTCATGAATTGGGGCTGACTGATTATCATGGCTGGTGGCAGGGCGTCGCGACAGGCGATTTTGACGAAGACGGAGCCCTGGATATTATTGCGACAAATTGGGGGTTGAACAGCAAGTATGAGCATCGCTACAGCAAAAAACATCCGCTGCGTCTGTATTTCAACGATTTTGACAACAACAGCTCGCTCGATCTTTTTGAAACGGTTTACACTCCCGAATTAGGCGCCTACGCTCCGGAAAACGAATTATTTTGGTTGCAAATGGCTATGCCTGACTTGCGCAGGCGATTCACCGATTACAGCGTTTACAGTCACTCAGGAATTGAAGACGTCATCGGGCCGAAATTTGATAAAGCGCAGGAACTGCAAGCCAGTTTTCTGGCGCACGCCGTCTTCATAAATCAGGGCGACCGATTTGAAGCAAAGCCGCTTCCCGCGGAAGCGCAGTTCGCCCCAGCTTTCTACGCTGGAGTCGCAGATTACGACGGCGACGGACATGACGATGTTTTTCTAAGCCAAAACTTTTTCGCTCAGCGCGTTGAAAGTTCGCGCTCCGACGCCGGGCGCGGTCTCTGGCTGAAAGGCGATGGAAGCGGCGGCTTGGCGGCAGTACCTGGTCAAGATTCCGGAATCAAAATTTATGGCGAACAACGCGGCGCGGCATTGAGCGATTACAACAAAGACGGCAGAGTCGATCTCGCCGTTTCTCAAAACGGCGCCGAAACAAAACTTTATAAAAACGCGGGCGCCAAGCCGGGCCTGCGCGTGAAGTTGGCGGGGCCGCCAGGCAATCCTTCCGGGATTGGCGCTCTCGTTCGGATCGTCTATGAAAATGGACTTGGACCGGCGCGCGAAGTGCAATCCGGCTCGGGATATTGGTCTCAAAATTCAGACGTGCACGTGCTTGGCTTGCGCGACGGAGCAAAGGGAATCCAGGTGCGCTGGCCTGGAGGAAAAATTACTCAAAAAAACATTTCTTCCGGAACTGAAGAAGTCGTGGTTCGTTTTACTGGCAAATAGCCTTTTTTTCATTTACATTGCGTTTATTGATTAACCTTATTGTGAGGTAAAAGTTATGAAAAAGCACCGTTTCATTAGCTTCGTACTTTTGCTCGTTTTCTCAATTTCCACAGTCTTTTTGTCCGCCTGTAATAATGGACTATTGGCGCCGCGAATAGAAGAAGAACAAGACCCTGAAGAAAGAGACAATCAAACGACTGAAGATCCGAATGACGGCGGCGGCTTGAGCTTGCACTTTGAAAATGCCGCGAACGAAGTCTTCGGCTCCAGGTGGGCGTAAGTCTGGCGCAAACCTTCAAAATTGAGAATTGCAAAGTTTGCCCGAAAGTTTGCGGCAGACCTTGCAATTCTTAAACTCACCTCAAACGCCCGCCTTCGAAAAAACAATCAAAAAATGCTCGGAAATATGATCGCCAAAAATATCTTTGCGTCCTTTTTGTGTTTAGCGCTGATTTCTTGCACAACCGATAATACGCTCGAATGGCATGAAGAAGTCGGCTACAAATGGTCAAACCTAAACGTTCCATTCTGGGGAGAGACCGGTTTTAAACTGCAAGACTCATCGAAAACCGGCATTGTTTTTTCCAATGATTTGGAGAAAGCGGTTATCGAAAAAAATCGCATACTCCTCAACGGCTCAGGCGTAGCCGTTGGAGACGTCGACGGCGACGGGCTTGCCGATATTTATTTTAGTCGACTCGACGGGCCAAATGCGCTTTACAAAAATCTCGGCGACTGGCGCTTTGAAGACGTCGCGCAAAGCGCCGGCGTTACTTGCGAAGACCAGAATTCTTCCGGCGCCGTGTTCGCAGATGTTGACGGCGATTTTGACCTCGACCTGCTTGTCACGGCTGTTGGCGGTCCAAATGCGCTTTTTCTCAATGACGGCTCAGGAAAATTCACCGACGTTACTGAAGCCTACGGGTTTTCCGCCAAAACAGGCGCATCAACCATGGCGTTGGCGGACGTTGACGGCGATGCCGATCTGGACGTCTACATCGCAAACTATAAAAAGAAAAGTGCGAAAGACATTTGGGACGCCGGCGAGCTGGTTTTCGAATTCATTGTTGACGAAGTCGACGGCGAGTACAGCATCCAACCGCGATTTCGGGAGCATTTTGTTCTGGATATTCGCGGCGAATGGGTCTTGTTTCAGGAAACGGGAGAGCCGGATCAGTTGCTCCTCAACGACGGAACCGGAAAATTCGAAAAAGTTGATATGACGGGCGGCGCCTTCCTTGATGAAGCAGGCGAAAAGATGGAAACGCTCAAGGATTGGGGCTTGATGGCACGATTCCAGGACATGGACGGCGACGGCGATCCGGACATTTACGTCTGCAACGATTTCGAGTCGCCCGACCGCATTTGGATTAATGACGGAACTGGTCGTTTTCAAGCGATTCCCAAGCTCGCAATCCGCAATATCAGCAACTCTTCGATGGCGATTGATTTTTCAGACATTGACCGCGACGGCGATCAGGATTTTTTAGTTGTTGACATGCTCAGCCGCAATCACCAATTCCGAATGACGCAAAAAAGCACCGCCGTGCCGCTCCCCCACATGCCGGGCGAGATTGACAATCGCCCCCAGCACATGCGCAACACGCTTTTTCTTAACAATGGCGACAAAACCTACTCCGAAATCGCGCAGTACAGCGGAATTGACGCATCCGAATGGTCCTGGTCAAATTTGTTTTTTGACATCGATCTTGACGGTTATGAAGACGTGATCATCGCCACCGGCCACTATTACGACGCACAGGATTTTGACGCACAGGAACTTGGCAGAGAGCGAATCGGATTCACTGCCAGCGCCATTCAATATTCAGAAACGGCGCCGCCAAGCAATAATCGCTTAAACACCATTTTTCTCCACCCTGAACTCAAACTGCCGAACGCCGCTTTCCGAAATCGCGGCAATTTGACGTTTGAAGACGTCAGTCAAAGCTGGGGACTCTCTACGCCGGACATAAGCAACGGCATGGCGTTGGGCGATTTAGACAACGACGGCGATTTGGACGTTGTCATGAATCGATTGAATGCAAAAGCGGCTATTTATCGCAATGAAACGGCGGAAGACAGAATTGCGATTCGTCTACGCGGCAAAGCGCCGAATACGCAAGGAATCGGCGCCAAAATCCGTCTGCTCGGGGACGGGAAAATACAGATGAAAGAAATCATCGCCGGCGGAGCCTATCTTTCAAGCTCCGATCCAATGGCGGTTTTCGCCGCAACCGGCGGGAAAGATTTTTCGATTGAGGTAACGTGGCGAAACGGAATGGTCAGTACAGTTGAAAACGTTCAGCCAAATCGCATTTACGAAATCGATGAATCTTCAGCAAGAGTCGTTGAGGCTGCCAAGCAACTCCAGCCAAAGCCTTTTTTTGAAGACGTCAGCCATTTGCTCGACCACAAGCATTATGAAGGCCCGTTTGATGATTTTGTGCGCCAGCCGCTCATGCCGGTGCGTCATAGCCGCCTGGGGCCGGGCGTTTCCTGGCATGATTGGGACGGCGACGGGGACGACGATCTGCTTATTTCGAATGGAAGAGACGGCGCTGTCGCAGCCTTTAAAAACGAAAACGGCGCTTTTAGAAAAGAAGAACGGCTGGTGAACGGCGCTGTCACAGAATACGAAAAAACAGGCGTGTTGGCCTGGACGGGTGCGGATAACTCGGCGTCTTTATTGGTCAGTCATTCAAATTTTGAGAGCATTTCCAGAGAAGCTTCATTTATCGAGCAAATGCCTGCTGATGAACAAAGGGCCGGTTCACAAGGCTCCAAAATTACTGCGGGCGCGGCTGGCGTTGGGCCGCTGGCTATGGCGGACTACGACGGTGACGGCGATCTCGATTTGTTTGTTGGCGGACGCAGCATTCCCGGACGGTACGGCGTTCCGGCTCCATCATTTCTCTACAAAAACGAAAAGGGCGTTTTTCAAAAGGACGATCTGAATTCGGAGAAGCTAGCTCAATTCGGCATGGTTTCGGGCGCGGTGTTCAGTGATTTTGATTCGGACGGCGACCCGGACTTGATTCTTGCGGTAGAGTGGGGCGCAGTAAACATTTTCCGCAACACAAACGGCGCATTTGAGAATGTGACCGAAGCGCTGGGGCTGTCGCAATATCTCGGCTGGTGGAACGGCGTCACGACCGGCGACCTGGACGAAGACGGCAAGCTCGACATTATCGCGACCAACTGGGGCTTAAACAATAAATACGCTGGAAAAATCACTGCCGAAAATCCATTACGCCTTTTTTATTATGATTTTGATCGCAACGGCGTCATCGATATTATCGAATCCTATTTTGTTCCCGAGCTGCAAGCCTATATGCCGTTCCGCAACCTGAACACGATGATGCGGGCGATACCGATGACGCGAATGCGCATGCCCAGCCACAAGAAATACAGCCGTTCCACTGTCCAGGAAATCGCGGGACCAAGATTAAAAAGTGATGCAGGAAGTCTTGCGACAAATACGTTGGCGCATATGGTGTTTTTCAATCGCGGCGAGAAATTTGAAGCCGTGGAGTTGCCGCTTGAAGCGCAGCTCACTCCGGCTTTTCATGCGGGTATTGCAGACTTTGACGGCGACGGCCATGATGACGTTTTTTTAAGCCAAAACTTCTTCTCATACCCGGAAGCTACATCCCGCTCTGACGCCGGGCGCGGACTTTGGCTGCGCGGCGACGGCAAAGGCGGCTTGCAAGCCGTTCACGCGCAAGAGTCCGGCGTCGAAGCTTACGGCGAGCAGCGCGCTGCAGCCTTGAGCGACTACGACGGCGACGGGCGCGTTGATCTTGTCGTTTCGCAAAACGCAGCAGAAACAATGCTCTTTAAAAACGTTGGAGCCAAGCCGGGTTTGCGCGTGCGTTTGCAAGGCGCTTCTGAAAACCCGCACGGCGTCGGCGCTGTTGTTCGTGTAAAATATGAAAATGGGGACGGGCCGGTGCGAGAAATTCAGGCAGGTTCCGGTTATTGGTCTCAGAGCTCAGCGGTGCAAGTTTTCGGCGTTCGAGAGGGCGTTAAAAACGTGCAAGTGCGTTGGCCGAGTGGAGAAACGATTGAATCCGAAATTCCGGCGGGAGCAAGGGAAATAATTGTCAAGCGCGACGGCGAAGTCACCAAAGTCAAATAAGCGCGCCACAGGCTACACGACTTCCCGTAATGTAGCGCTGTTGTCTATTGAAACGAGAAAGTCCCAAATTAATTCTACAGCGTCTTTCAACCTAGCGCGTTTCTGCTTGACTTTCTTGCCATTTTTTGAGTTTTAGTTGTCGCAAAAACTTTCTCATTCCAAACTTGAGCATACGCATGGATCGAAGACAAGCGCTAAAGAATATCAGCATCGCTTTGGGCGGCGCATTATCTTCTTCAACCATTTCCGCGGTTTTGTCCGGCTGTCAAGCAGGCGCTCCCGGCTGGAAGCCCAAATTCCTGACCGACGAGCAGGCCGAACTTGTGGCGGCGTTGACGGATTTAATCATCCCAGAAACCGACACGCCGGGTGCGCATGCAGCAGGAGTGCATCAATTTATCGACGCGATGCTGGCGGACTGGTACACGCCGAAAGAACGCGACGGCTTCATGATCGGATTGTCTGAAATTGAAACAGACGGCTTCGTTTCGCTTCCGCAAGAAGAGCAGGTTCAACATTTAAAAGCTATGGAAGCAAGCGAAGGCTCGTTCGCTTCCATCCAGCTTGCCGGAGAGAAGCCGTTTTTTCATCGCCTGAAAGAATTGACGTTGGTTGGGTATTACACTTCGGAAATCGGCATGACGCAAGAACTGAAATACGCACCGATTCACAGCACATTCGACGGCTGCGTGCCGTACGCAGACATCGGCAAGACCTGGGCGCACGACTCCGCGTGGTAATTTGCGTTTGCAACGCAGAGCGATTTTGTCATAGCACTGACGATCGTTTGCACATTTTTCCTTGCGGTTTGTTAAGATATTAAGATATTTAATCATACCTTCTGAATGGGGATCGGGAGTTAAAGCTTCGCCTGAAGGACCAGGCCACGAGCTTGCGGGAACACGTACTTTGCTTTTATTAAATTTAAGAAAAAATTGCCAGATGAGACGCAAGCTCATCCTACTTTAGAGCGCTCTATCGCTGGATGCAGGACGACCATTGTCGCTTATTGAAGTCAGACGACAATGGTTGGAAAAGGGCGGTATTCATGAACAGACGACTCGCTTCCTACACTCTTCCGCCGTACATTATCAATTGATAAAAACCTTGCTGTTTTCCGACGCCCTTGTCTTCATTTTGACTGTGGCGAGCGAACAATTTCTTTTATCACAGCCGTTAACACAAACTTAATTTGCAAATCAAACCGCAAATAAATAACAATATTGAATTTTATCTTGTCCCCAACTGATTCCAGAGCAGAAAATTCACATCGCCGAATCGTGTACGACAAGATAAACTCATAGGGCAATCGGATGGAGAGAAATGAAGACGATTACATTAGTCCGCCACGCCGCCGCCGTTCGCTTTCAACATGACAAGCCTGATTTTGAACGCCCGTTGAAAACGAAAGGCGAGCTGCAATCACATCAAATGGCGCGCAAAATCAAATCTCTTGAATTGCCGCCCTCGCTTCTTGTCTCCAGTTCAGCCAACAGAGCGCTGGACACTGCTATCATCTTTGCAAACATCCTGCAAATACCCGAAGATCAAATTATCAAAACCAGGGGGCTATACGAAGCATTGTCCCCTGACGATTTTCTGACTGAGCTGCATCAGCTTGACAACAGCTATCAACATGTGATGCTATTTGGCCATAACCCCGGTTTTTCGCACTTCGCCGCAGCTATGCTTTCCGACTTTAACGCCAACATTCCGAAATGCGGCGCCGTTTGCATCAAAACAAAGCGGCGCAGTTGGAGAACGCTGGCTTTGGGGGATGGGGAATTGGCGTTTTTCGAGAAACCGGAAAATCTTGCCCAAAACATTTTAACTACAAAAGATTTAAGAAAAAGAATGCAGCCGGAGATAGAATCGAGCCTTAAAGCGGTGCTGTCCGAGTTCGCTGTACCCGCCACAAAAGAAGTGATCAGCGAGGTCAAAAAATCGAGCAAAAAGCTAGCTAAATATTTTGCAGCGGTCTCGAAAATCTGACCTCAAAATTCGGAGGAGTCAGGATGAAAGCAAAATTTATCAACAAGGAGATCAGTTGGCTGTCCTTCAACGCCCGCGTGTTGCAAGAAGCCGCCGACCCAACCGTCCCATTAATCGAACGCATCAAATTTCTTGGAATCTTTTCCAACAATCTCGATGAATTCTTTCGCGTACGTGTTGCCACTTTAAAACGTTTGGCTCCGCTCAAGGAGAATGCGAAATCGATTATCGGGCACGATCCGAACCGCATCATCAACCGCATCGAGGACATTGTCATCGACCAGACTGATCTGTTCAACGACATTTATGATCAGATTATTCTGGAACTTGCACGCAACAAGATCATCATTCTCGCCGATGCGAAGGGGCTGGACGAGGAGCAGGCTGAGTTTGTTCACACCTATTTTTTGCGCGAAGTCCGGCCAAAGCTCTTCCCGATCATGTTCAACAAACGCTCAAAGTTCCCGCATCTAAAAGATCACGCGATTTATCTTACGGTTCTGATGAGAGAATCGTTCAGCAAACAAACGCAGAGACTCGCTCTCATCGAAGTGCCCACCACTCTCCTGCCCCGTTTCTTGATTCTCCCCAAAAACAACGGTAATCAATACATCATGCTGCTCGACGATGTGATCCGTTTTGGGCTGCGGGACATTTTCTCCATTTTCGATTATCAGCAATTCGAAGCATACACTATTAAAACGACCCGCGACGCCGAGTTGGATTTTGACAACGATCCGACGCAAAGCTATATGCACAAAATCCATCGCGGGTTACAAAAACGAAAGTCCGGCAGGACAGTGCGCTTCATTTACGATGAAGACATGCCGGACAGCTTGCTCAAAATCATCGTCTCCCGAAACAAGGTCAACAAAGCAAAAGATACGATCATCCCCGGCGCGCGTTATCACAACTTTAAAGATTTCATCGGGTTCCCGCGCATCGGCCCGCCAAGTTTCATTGAAAAGACTGTCCCGCCCTTGCCGCACAAGGACTTGACTCGCGGCGCCAGTGCGCTGCGCGTGATGCGCAAAAAAGACGTTCTGTTGCATTTCCCCTATCAATCGTTCATGTACATTATCGATTTGCTGCGCGACGTTTCCATTGATCCCAAAGTCAAATCGATTTCTATTACGCTCTACCGCGTCGCCAAAAACTCCAGCATTATCAATGCCTTGATTAACGCGGCGAAGAATGGAAAAAACGTAACTGTTGTACTTGAACTGCAGGCGCGCTTTGACGAGGAAGCCAATTTACAGTGGGCGAACAAGCTTCAGGAAGAAGGCGTGAAAGTTATCTTCGGAGTGCAGGGTTTAAAAGTGCATTCCAAATTGTGCCTGATCAAGCGCAAAGAAAACAAAAAGATCGTCCGCTACTGCATTATAGGCACTGGCAATTTCAATGAGGACACGGCCAAAATCTATACTGATCATTGCCTGCTGACGACGCACGAAGAAATCACGTCTGAAGCTGAGAAGATTTTTGATTTCTTTGAAAACAATTATCGAATAAGTCGCTTTCGACATCTCGTGGTTGCGCCGTTCCAGATGCGCAAAACGTTCTCGAAGTTGATTCAGAAGGAAATCAAAAACGCGGAAGCCGGGATAGACGCCGCAATTACAGTGAAGTTGAATAATTTTTCTGACTACAAAATCATTAAAAAACTCTACAGAGCCAGCCAGGCGGGCGTAAAAATTCGGATGATCGTGCGCGGGATGTTTTCTATCGCGCCAAAAGTTAGAGATTTGAGCGAAAACATTGAAGCAATTAGCATCGTCGACAAATACCTTGAACACTCACGGCTTTTCATTTTCCATAACGGCGGCGATGAAAAGTTTTTTCTTTCTTCTTCAGACTGGATGACGCGAAATCTGGATCGTCGCGTGGAAGTGACTTGTCCGATTTATGACAAATCGATTCAGGAAGAAATACGCTCTATTCTTGAGCTGCAGTGGCAAGACAACGTGAAAGCGCGTATTCTGGACAGACGCTTTCAAAACCAGTACCGCCGCGGCATGAACGGCCACAAAGCCGTTCGCTCGCAAGAAGCGACTTACGAATACCTTAAGAGCATTGTCGGCGAAGAGAAGGAAGCCGAAACGCCCGCTGAGGAATTGGCTGCGTTTTGAGAGCTTATTCGAAAGTCATTACCAAGCGTCATTCAGGAGAACCTACTTTTCTCGAGTTCGAGAACAATGCCAAAGGGGGTTCCTGAAATGACGCACAAACGTCTCGACCAATAGTTTTTTTGCTTAACAATGACGCCCAAACTTCCCCTCAAATTCGCCGCGATCGACATCGGCTCAAACGCAGTCCGTCTCTTGCTTTCCAAAGTTGAAGAACACGACGACGAGGCGATTTTTGAGCGTCAAGCATTCGTACGTATGCCAATCCGTTTAAGCGAAGACTCTTTCGTCAAAAAGAAAATTTCTACGCAAAAATCAACGCTGCTTATCGAAACGATGATTGGCTTCGGCCATCTGATTAAAGCTTACGGCGCCTTAAGTTATATGGCATGCGCCACATCCGCAATGCGCGAAGCAAGCAATGGCTCCAGGATCGTGCAGACAATAAAAAAAAGAAGCGATTTGGATCTCAATATCATTAGCGGGCGAGAAGAAGCGGAAATTATCTACTCAAGTCACATCGAAGAGCGCCTCAATCCGCGCAGGAATTATCTTTACATTGACGTCGGCGGCGGCAGCACTGAATTAACTGTCATTTCACGAAAAAAAGTCGTCGCATCCAGTTCCTTCAATATTGGCACGGTCAGGTTGCTGCACAATCTGGTGAAAAAAGATCAGTGGAAGTCGATGAAGCAATGGGTGAGAAAACACGCCGGAAAATACAAAGGCCTGCGCGGCGTCGGAAGCGGCGGCAATATCAACAAAATTTTCAAACTCGCCCGAAAAAAATCCGACACGCCAATGACTTACAAGGAAGTCGACCGCATCTACGAGTATTTAAACGGTTTTTCGTTGGCTGACCGAATAGACGTTCTCGGTTTAAAACCCGATCGCGCAGACGTCATCATACCAGCTTCGGAAATTTACCTTTCCGTGATAGAGTGGGCGAAAATTAAAAGAATCTATGTGCCACAGGTCGGTATTTCTTTTGGGATTGTCCAACTCTTATATGCCAGACATAAATCCAACAAATGAGTCTGTTTATCTTCAGGCCGCCGCCTTGCCGTATCGCATCGATGAGACTGGTCAAATTGACGTCCTGCTTATTACGAGCAGCAGCGGCAAAAAATGGATCATTCCAAAAGGACTGATTGAAGGCGGCATGTCGCCAATTGAGTCCGCAGCCGAAGAAGCGCTAGAAGAAGCGGGCGTACGAGGAAGCTTTTACACAGAAAAAATTGGCGTCTACAAGCACAAAAAATGGGGCGGCGTCTGCATAATCGACGTTTTCGTCATGCGCGTTGAAGAAATTCATGAAGACTGGATGGAAGCGTTCTGGCGCACGCGGAAATGGATTGCACTGCAAGACGTCTCGTCATATGTTAAGCGCCCCGACCTTCTTGAAATTATACTATCGTTGCCGAAATTCTTAAACCCCAAACAACAGGAGAGGAGTTAATCCGATGCTAAAGTCGGAAAAGTTTAAAGTACCTGAAAGTTCGGATCACAGCGAGATCCTTAATGCCATCCCTGAAAACCTGAAATTGCAGTTTGAAGCGCCGTTCAAGGAAACTGTTACTTACTATGATACTTTTGACTGGCTCCTGGAAACAAAGGGGCTGCGCCTCTCTGCCCAAAAGAATATTTACTCTATTTTAAAACCAGGCCAAAATTCAAAGAGCGAAGTCTCGTGGCGAGCGCAAAAGCCGCCTGCGTTTTGGCAGGATTTCCCGGAAGGCCCTGCGCAAAACGCCGTCCGTCAGAGTTTGGACATTCGCGCTGTCTACAAACAGGCTGCGCTCGTCAGAAACGTTCACCCTGCGCGCCTTTTGAACGCGGATGAAAAAACGGTTTTGCGTCTCAAGCTTGAAGAAATTAAAGTCATAGCCGGAAGAAAACATCTTCCGGTAACAAGAACGTTCCGAGTGACGCCGATTCGCGGATACCCAAAACCAGCGGCGCAAATCAGAGCGATTTTTCGACAATTCGGACTCAAGCCCTTAAAGGAAGACGCGTACTTGGCCGCTTTGGCGCTGTTAGACAAAAAACCGGGCGAATATACTTCGAAGGTCAGCGTCCAATTATCGCCTGAAATGACCGGCGCGGAAGCAATGCAGCGGCTCGTGTATTACTTGATTGACGTTATGCAGCAGAACGAACAGGGCTTGATTTCAGATATCGACACGGAATTCCTGCACGATTTCCGCGTTTCCATCCGACGTATTCGTTCAGGGTTAGCGCTGATTAAGGGCGTTTTTACTCCGGAAACGACGCAACGTCTTAAGACTGATTTTGCTTATCTCGGTAAATCGACCAACCGCCTGCGCGATCTCGACGTTTATTTACTGGCGGAAGAAGAATATAAGTCAATGTTGCCGCCAGCTATGGGTGAAGGCCTCGATCCACTCTTTGATGCTTTGAAAGAAGAGCGTGAAATCGAACTAAAACGGCTTATTCGAACATTGCGCTCCAAACGCTACCAATCGATTCTCGCAACGGCCAGAGAATCAATCCGGGAAAATGCTGAAAAGTCGCACCCGGCGGCGCCAAATGCGGACAAGCCCGTTACGCTCCTGGCCAAGCGTTTTATTCGCAAGCGCTATCACGTAGTCTTAAAAAAAGGCGGAGCCATTGACGACGAAACGCCGGATCAGGCGCTGCACGACCTGAGGATCGATTGCAAAAAACTGCGCTACTTGTTGGAGTTTTTTACTTCCTTGTTTCCTAAAAAACAAATGATTTTGTTTGTCAAGCAATTGAAAGTATTGCAAGATAACCTCGGCGATTTTAACGATTTGTTTGTGCAGCAAGAGGAGCTCAAGCGCTTCATGACCGAGATCGCGCCGAAGAGCAAAAACCCGGAAGCGCTTTCCGCCGCTCTTGGCGGGCTGATTACCTTGTTGCATCGTCGGCAAGGCGAAGTTCGACACGAGTTCAGTCAGCGTTTTTCGACGTTTACATCAGCGGAAAATGCTGCTCGTTTTGAAAATCTTTTTGGCAAGAAAAAGACTCGGAGAAATCGCACGTGAAAATCATTGCTCTCTACAGTATTAAAGGCGGGGTTGGCAAAACCGCAACTTCGGTCAATCTTGCCTGGCTCGCCTCGCAAAACCAAAAGCGCACGCTGCTTTGCGACCTTGATCCGCAAGGCGCATCTTCCTATTATTTTCGTATTCGCCCGCGTAAAAAACTCTCCCCGGAAAACATCGTTCGCGGCGGCGGCAAGCTTGACAAGCACATTCGCGGCACGGACTTCGAAGGTCTCGACTTATTGCCCGCCCACCTTTCCTTTCGCAATCTCGATCTGGCGCTGGACGCCGCAAAACGATCGAAGAAGCGGCTCTCCGAGACGCTGGATTATTTCTCGACCGATTATGACTATATTTTCCTGGATTGCCCGCCAAACCTGACTCTTGTTTCCGAGAATGTCTTTCGCGCCGCTGACTTAATCGTCGTACCTGTAATCCCCACCTCGCTTTCCATCAATACATTCAAGCAACTGACCGGCTTTTTTAAAGATCAAGATATGAATCGCGCAAAAATCTCCGGTCTCTTTTCGATGGTGGAAAAGCGAAAAAAATTGCATACCGAAACAATCGAAGCATTGTCGAAAACGAAAAATCACTTTTTCGACGTCCGCATCCCTTATTTGTCGGACATCGAAAAAATGGGCGTCACGCGAGAGCCTGTCGTTTCCACTGCACCAAAGAGCGTTTCATCAAAAGCTTATCTCGCACTCTGGAATGAGTTGCGAACGTGCTTGAGCTGAAAAAATGAGTGCAAGGCTTGCCTTGCTTCTTCTATCGGCGTCTTGGGCAAAGCAAGCTTTGCACTCCTGCGTATTTTCCAAAAACAAACCATACCGAGAAAACAAAATGCCGAACACGAATGAATTCGATGCGATTGTTGTAGGTTCCGGAATCACAGGCGGTTGGGCGGCGAAAGAGTTGGCCGAGAAAGGCCTTAAGGTCGTGCTGCTCGAACGCGGCAGGCACGTAGAGCATGGAAAAGATTATGTGACGGAGCATAAACCGGAGTGGGAATATCCGTACCGCCTTCAGGGCGAACGTCAGCTTTTCGAAGATGAATACCAAGTTCAAAAGCAATGCTACGCCTTCAACGAATCGACAAAACATTTTTTTGCCAACGACAAACGACATCCGTACTCAACCCCCGCCGACAAACCTTTTTCCTGGATTCGCGGTTATCATTTGGGCGGTCGCTCCCTGACTTGGGCGCGCCAATGCTATCGCTGGAGCGATCTTGATTTTGAGGCAAACGCAAAGGACGGTTTTGGCGTCGATTGGCCGATTCGCTACAAAGACATTGCGCCATGGTACGATTACGTCGAAACATTCGCCGGAATCAGCGGTCAGGCGGAAGGCTTGCCGCAGTTGCCGGACGGAAAGTTCTTGCCGCCGATGCAAATGAGTTGCGTCGAACAGCATGTTAAAGAAAGCATCGCAAAGCATTTTTCAGACCGCATGATGACGATTGGGCGCTGCGCCGTGCTTACGCAAGCTCACAACGGTCGCGCAGCTTGTCATTACTGCGGCCCATGTCAACGAGGCTGTTCAACGGGCTCGTATTTCAGCAGCCCGAGCGCGACTCTCCCCGCCGCTTTAGCCACCGGGAATTTGACCATTAAAACCGACAGCATCGCGCACAGCATCATGTTCGACGAGACGAAAAATCGTGCGACCGGCGTGCGGGTGATTGATGCGAACACCAGGCAAGACATTGAGTACAAAGCGCGCATTGTTTTTATGTGCGCTTCCACGCTTGGCACGACGCAAATCATGCTCAACTCCACCTCGTCCCGATTCCCAAACGGGTTTGCAAACGGCAGCGGCGCGTTGGGCCATTATTTAATGGATCACACCTATGACTCCGGCGCGGGCGCAACGTTTGAAGGATTTGAAGACAAGTATTTTTCAGGCAAGCGACCAAACGGCATTTATATCCCGCGATTTCAGAATATCAAAAAACAGCACCCGAATTTTCTGCGCGGCTATGGTTTTCAAGGCGGCGCGTGGCGCGACGGTTGGGGACGCGGCATGAAAATGCCCGGCTTCGGCGCTGATTTCAAAAATGCGCTTCGCGAGCCGGGCCCCTGGCGGATGAATATTGGCGGCTGGGGTGAATGTTTGCCTTACGAAGACAACTACGTCGAACTGAGCGGCGACAAGACAGATGAATGGGGAATTCCTACTTTGGACATCCACTGCACTTATCGCGAAAACGAGCAGAACATTAAGAAAGAAATCGTCACGAACGTGGTAGAAATGCTTGAGGCGGCTGGAGGAAAACAAGTTTACACTTACAATTTGCCCTCGCCTCCGGGACTTTGTATTCATGAGATGGGCACGGCGCGGATGGGAAAAGACCCGAAAACTTCGGTTTTAAACGCTCATAATCAATGCCACGAAGCCCCAAATGTTTTCGTGACCGACGGTTCGTGCATGACGTCCTCCGCTTGTCAGAATCCATCGATCACCTACATGGCGCTGACCGCCAGAGCTTGCGATCACGCGGTGAAAGAGTTGAATCGAATGAATTTGTAGGCATTCTCAAAAAATTTGTTGCTTCACGAATCAGAATCGATCATTTGCTGAATCGCTAACACCGCTTGTTCGATTTCTTCCTCAGCGTTGTAATAGTGAGGCGAGAGGCGCAGCGCTCCAGTCACGCCTTTTCTTCCATAATCGATAACGGCGGAGCTTCGCGTTTGGGCGGAAACATTGATGCGCCGCTTTCGCAGAGCAGTCATGAGATCGATTGGCTCCCAACCTTCAACCCAAACCGTGACAATGCCGCCGCGCTCTTTTCCCTCGTCCAATACGCGCACGCCTTCTATCGCGCCCAGTTTTTCTCTGAGTTGTTCAGCCAAATACTTGACGCGCGTTTGAATTTTTTCCAATCCAATGTTTTTTGCATAACGGGCGGCTTCTCCGGTTCCGAGTACAAGCGCCCATGCGGACTCCCAGTTTTCAAAACGCTTGGCGTCGCCCGCAATGCGATAGTCGTCTTTGGCAGTCCAGTCAGCGCCGCGCAAATCGAGAAACAAAGGCTCTAAACCTTGTTGCAACACGCGATTTGAGACATAAAGAAATCCCGATCCACGCGGGCCGCGCAGAAATTTACGCGAGGTGGCAGCCAAAAAATCACAGCCAATTTCATTAACATAGACCGGCATTTGGCCAATTGACTGACAGGCGTCCACCAAGTAAAGCACGTTTTCCTCACGGCAAATTTTGCCAATCGCGTACACGTCCTGAATAAGGCCCGAATTTGTCGGAATATGCGTTACGCTGACCAACTTAGGGCGACGACGACGAATCAAATCCGCCATAGCCTGTACGTCAACCCCGCCTTCAGAAAGGTCCGGAGCGCGCAAAACCTGAACGCCGAACCGCTTTTGCAGGGAAAGAAATTGGATTTGGTTGGAGACATAGTCATTGTTGGTCGTCAGGAGAACATCGTCGTGTGTAAAGGGAATCGCGGACAAGGTTTGCGCGTAGGAAACAGTCGCATTTTCAGTAAATGCGATATTTTGCGACTGTGTTCCGAGCAATGCCGCGACGGCTCGGTAAGCGGCGTTTATTTCATCGTGGCGCGCATCATATGCTTCATAACCGCCGATGCGGCTTTCTAACGCGATATAATCCTGAATAACTTTTACAACACACGACGGCATGAGCGCAGCGCCGGCGTTGTTCAGATGGATGCGATCTAGGCAGCCGGGCGTTTCTGAGCGCAGGTTTGAAATATTCATCAGACGTCCCGTACAAACATTTTCCCCGGTAATTGCTTGACCGCGCCGGAGAATTCGAGCTGTAAAAGGATTGACAGCAATTCGGACGGCGTTTTTCCGCTTGATCGTGATAGGGCGTCAATGTGCAACGGTTCGCGGCTCAATTTTCTGAAGATTTCTTTTTCCTGCGGACTCATTGAAAGCATTGTGTTTTCCGTCAGTTCTTGTCGTGCGAAAAGTTCGCCTTGTTTGGGCAATTCTTCCAAAATGTCGCCGATGTGCGTGACGCATTTTGCACCTTCTTTCAGGAGCGCGTGCGTTCCGGCGCTTTGGGCGGAGAAAATACTGCCGGGAATTGAAAAAACTTCACGGTTTTGCTCCAGCGCCAGATGCGCAGTAATCAATGCGCCGCTGCGTTCCCGCGCCTCAACAACAATTACGCCGAGAGACATGCCGCTGATAATACGATTCCTGCGCGGGAAATTCGTCGCGTCGGGTTTTGTACCGAACGGAAATTCGGAAATCAGGGCGCCGCTTCGTACGATCTTTTCGGCGATGGCGCTGTTCTCTGGCGGGTATAAAATATCCAGGCCGGTTCCCAAAATTGCAACCGTTCTTCCGCCGCTTTTCAATGTCTGGATGTGCGCCGCGGCATCGACGCCGCGTGCGAGACCGCTGATGATGAGCGCACCTTCGGCGACCAAATCCTTTGCCAGCTTTTCCGTGACACGCTTGCCGTAAACCGTCGGACTGCGCGTGCCGACAATTGCTATATTGAAACCGTTGAGCTTTTCTAAATCGCCGTTCACAAATAACACAACAGGCGGATCGGGAATGCGGCGCAGCAGATCAGGATAGGCGGGCGTCCAGTAGGCGAGAATCTTTACTTTGAGTTTTTCCGCCGTCGCAAGCTGCTGATCGCCAAACGTCATCGTTTGAGCATTTTTGACGGCTTGTGCAATTTCGGAGGTAACCCTGGGGACGGTTGTCAACGCTTTGATGTTCGCGCGGCAAATTTCTTTGGGAGACTTAAATCGTTCAATGAGAGCGCGAATGCTTGCTCCGCCAACCCCCTTGACCTGAGTCAGGTTGAGCAATATCCGAATTTCTTCCGGGTTTTCAAACCATCCGCTCACTTCCCCGTCCCGCCATTTTTTAGCTTGGATTTTCTTTCGACAGTTTTTGCCAAATTGCGTCTTTCAATGCAACCAGCCCTTCGCCGGTCACTGCGGAAATATAAAAAACTGCGTCAAATTCACGCGGCGCTTCAAGATTTAAATCTTCTTTTGAAAACACGTCGCATTTATTGATCGCCAAGATTTTTGGCTTATTCAACTGTTCTTGATCATATTGTTCCAGTTCTTCTTGCAAGGTTCGCAAGTCTTCGAAAGGATCGTCAGCGGTAATATCGATCATAAAAAGCAGAACTTTTGTGCGCTCAATGTGTCGCAAAAACTCGTGGCCGAGACCTTTTCCTGTGTGCGCGCCTTCGATTAGACCGGGAATATCAGCAATCACAAAAGAAAATTTGTCGCGGTATTTTACAACGCCAAGATTCGGTTTTAGCGTTGTAAAAGGATAGTCGGCGATTTTAGGGCGAGCATTTGAAATTCTTGAAAGTAGCGTCGATTTTCCGGCGTTCGGCAATCCGACCAAACCGACGTCAGCAATCAACTTTAGCTCAAGTCGAACTTCTTTTTCTTCGCCGGGAACCCCTGGTTTCCACTCACGCGGCGCCTGGTTCGTCGGGGTAACGTACCGTGCGTTTCCAGGCCCGCCTTTGCCCCCTTTTGCCAGGACAAGGCGCTGATCCGCTTCTTTGATATCGCCAAGCAGTTCGCCGGAAATGTTGTCGTAGATCATCGTCCCGACTGGAACTTTGATGATGACGTCCTGCGCGCCCTTGCCGTGTTTGTTGGCGCCTTTGCCGTGTTCGCCTCGCTTTGCGCGAAAGTGTTTACGGCTCTGGAAATCCAGCAGGCTGTGCATGTGGGCGTTGCCGACCGCGATTACGCTGCCGCCACGACCGCCGTCGCCGCCGTCCGGACCGCCTTTGGGCACAAACTTTTCACGTCGAAAGCTGACGCAACCGCTGCCGCCGCGACCGGATTCCACAAAAATTTTGGCGTAATCAACAAACATGAGCATAAAAAAAGCAGGACGAATCGCCCTGCTTTTTCACTGAGAAATGATCAATTTACATATTTTCAACAATCGCTTCCGCGAATTCGGAGCATTTGAGCAGCGTCGCGCCGTCCATCTGACGCTCAAGGTCGTAAGTCACTCGCTTCTGCAGAATGGTTTTTCCGAGCGCCGATTCAATTAAACCAGCGGCTTCTTGCCAGCCCATGTACTGCAGCATCATCAGACCTGAAAGAATGACCGAACCTGGATTGACTTTGTCCTGTCCGGCATACTTGGGCGCGGTGCCGTGCGTTGCTTCAAACAAGCCGACATGGTCGCTGATGTTTGCGCCTGGCGCCATACCAAGCCCGCCGACTTGCGCCGCACATGCGTCGGAAAGGTAATCGCCGTTTAAGTTTGAAGTCGCGATAACGTCATACTCGTCGGTTCGCGTGAGAATTTGCTGGAACATATTGTCGGCGATGCGATCTTTGATGACGATTTTTCCTTCCGGCTGTTTGCCGCCGAAATCGTCCCACAATTCATCTTCCGTGATCGTATGGTCGCCGAATTCTTCTTTTGCCAGCTCATAGCCCCATTCTTTAAAAGCGCCTTCGGTAAATTTCATGATGTTGCCTTTATGCACCAAAGTTACGCTTTTGCGTTTCTGGTCAATGGCAAACTCAATCGCTTTGCGCACCAAACGTTTTGTGCCAAAAACGCTGATCGGCTTGATGCCGATACCGGAATCTGTGCGTACATTTTTATTAAAGCTTGAGTTGATAAACTCAATTAATTTTGCCGTTTCAGCTTCACCTTGCCTAAATTCAACGCCCGAGTAAACGTCTTCCGTGTTCTCCCGGAAAATTACGACATCCATGCGATCAGGGCGAGTGACGGGGGCCGGGACGCCGGAATAATATTTCACCGGACGCACGCACGCGTACAAATCGAGCACTTGGCGCAACGTTACGTTCAAGCTGCGAAAGCCGCCGCCTACCGGCGTTGTCAACGGCCCTTTGATGGCGATGATGTAATGGCGGATCGCGTTAAAAGTGTCTTCCGGCAACCATTCGCCGTAAACTTCCTGGGCTTTCTCACCGGCGAATATTTCCATCCAGGATATCTTTTTTTGACCGTCGTAAGCTTTTTCCACCGCAGCGTCAAAAACGCGCCGGGACGCAGGCCAAATGTCTACGCCAATGCCGTCGCCTTCGATAAACGGAATAATCGGTTGATCGGGAATTTGCAATTTGTTGTCGGAAATAGTAATCCGCTCCCCGAACTCAGGTTGGCGGATTTTATCGAACTCCATCCCATGCCTCCAGTAATCGTTTTCAGGAATTGTAATTATCGCAATGTGGCGGAACTTGCCAAGATCAAAGGTGTGTGTGCGAGTAGGCGTCGAGTAAATTTTGGCAGGTCAACATACAGAAACGGCTATCGTGTAGCGCGTTGCCGAAAAAATTGGATTCTCTTTTGTTTCGAATCGAGCCGAAGCTTTTTCAACATGCCGCGAAGCTCAAAAAAGCCGATGCTCGTATTGCCGTGAGCATTTGACTTCAATATTTTCTTCAGCTTGAACGTACCGGCTTCCGGGTCTGAAATAACCGCGGCGCGCACCCTGTCTTCAATTGAATTCGGGGCTTTTTGCGAACGATTTGCTGTCGCCGTTGCAGTCTGTTGCGCAACCATCGAATCAGCTCCGCCGCCAGGAACATTTGAAGCCTTTGGCGCAGCGGAAACCGCAGCAGGTTTTTCGGCGAAATTTGCGCCGCCTTTCTCAAAATCGCTGACTGCATCTTCAAGAGCGTCGAAAGCTTTCAAAATATAGTGGAATTCCAGCAATTCAAAAACTTCATAAACGTCCGGAATCATGCGAACGAGCTTTAAGTCCCCGCCTCGTTCTCTAATGCCCTTTATCTCGCTGATGAAGATGCCCCATCCGGCGCTGCTGATATAGTCAACGTTGCCCAGATCGATGATTATTTTATAAATGCCTTGTTTTAGGAGCGTGTCAAGAGAATGCTCAAGCTCAGCGGAAGTCGTTGTATCGATATACCCGCCAACCTTGATCACAGCGATGTTCTTATTAACTCCTGTACGTTCCACAGACACCTGAATACCTTCCATGGCTGACTCCTACAATGATGTTTATTGCAAGGAAGCGCGAAATATACAATCGCCCTTGCTTATTGTCAACGGAAACTATCTGCCAAAACAGGTTTTCGTTGCAATATTTTTTCTGCTTTTTCTATTTTTTTCTCGATATCTTTTCGCGTCGGATCCCCTTGAATAATCAAGCGCCATTGTTCAATTGCTTCCTGCAATTTCCCTTGATTGGCGCAGATGACGCCAATGTTTTCTCGCGCCGTCGTATCCGTTGGGTCAAGCTCCAAAACACGATGATAAGCTTCAGTTGCTTGCGCAAACTGGTTTTTTCTAAAATATGCGTTACCGAGTACGCTGTGCGCTTCTTTAAAATCCGGATAATTCGCCACAGCTTCTCGAAGTTCATTTATCGTCTTATCAAATTCTTGCCGTTTATAATAACTCAATCCGGCGAGCAACAACTTGTCTTTTTCAACACGTTCCGCTGCAAGGTTCGTTATCGGCGCTGAAGCTTCGACGGTTTCGTTGCCGACAACTTTGACCGGCTCGTTCTTCGTGTCGCTGACCTGGTCGCTGCGAACGGTCACTTCAAGACTCTCTTCTGAAAACTCGGCGAATTGCCGAGGTTTCCTTTGATCAGATTTCGAAACATGCTCTTTTGCGAGCAAACCCGTCGAGCCGCTCTCCAATTCAGACCCAGGTCCTTCAAAACTGTCGTCTTCGTCAAATGCTTCCTCAAAAATTAGATTCGAAGCCGCATCTTCAAAATTACTCAAAATCTCTTCCCGAAGCAGATCATCAAATCCGTTAAAGGTCGAAGATTCGGTTTTTTGATTCTTAGACCTGCCGCCGTCGCCTTTCGCTTGAGATTTGTCGGCGATAGCGTCGGCGTCGTTTGTCAAGGAGTCATTTGCTTTTTCTGTTTCACTGGCTGAGTCGAGCTCGAAACCGCCGTCGGCAAACAAATCTTCGAACGAAACGTCATCCGTCGCCTGCGGCGCTCTGACCCGTTCGTCCGTTTCTTCAGCAGACTCTGGCGGCTTGCCTTCCTTTGCCTGATCATCTTGAATTCCGGAAGCAGCCGTTTTTTGCGCCTTGATCGACCTCGTCTTTTCGAGCAAATCTTCAATTGGCGTTGAGAGCACCGTCATGTCGACGTTCGTCTTGCTCTTTGCTTTCGACTCCCGCCGTTTGATTTCAATCGGCGGCTTGCCAGGCTCGGTCGCTACTTTTTCGCCAGTGCCTTGAGATTGAATCGGCTTGAGTTCGTGCTCTTTTCGGTCGATAATTACGCGCCCGTCGAGCGTCAGCATCGGCGTTCCCGGCGGCTTCATACGGCGCTTTTTGGGGCCGCCGCGCGCGATGTAAGCTTCTCTTAATTGCTTTGTATTTAAACGACTTCGAACCAATTCTTCGTAAATCTTGCTCTCCGGAATTTCGACGAAGCCGTACTTTTCGGTATTTAATTCTTCACTAATCCGCCTGGCGCCTAACTCCGGCGCGTTCTTGATGATATCGAAAACCTTAGTCTTGTCTTCGATACTAATGTGCTTCGCTTCGACTGAGTTTTCTTCATCAATTTCATAATTGTCAGCGCCAAACTCATCGAATTGTTTTTTGTACTTGTTGTAATACGCGTACGTTGTTATCCCGGCGTCTTCGCAGGCGTCTTTAATACTCATACCGCCTAATATCGCCTTATGCGCTAATTTTGCCCTGCGAAGTTCTTCTTTTTCCGGCGAAGTCTTTTCCTTGATTGAAACCAGGGTAATGTCATCGTATTGAATTCCCCCTTCTGTAAAAGATTCAATCTCGGAGTTTAGCTTCTCTACAAACGGCTCCACGCGCAGATGCCCATAGTTTCGAATCACTTTCAACAACCGCTCGTCCCCGAAAAGAGCGCGC
The DNA here is from genome assembly GCA_964014485.1 of uncultured Deferribacteres bacterium. GTDB lineage: Bacteria > Zhuqueibacterota > Zhuqueibacteria > Zhuqueibacterales > Geothermadaptataceae > CAXHAT01. Next base: position 24,385 of record CAXHAT010000010.1, on the reverse strand, counting down.
TCGTTGTTCATGGCTTCAGTGATGCCGTCCGTGTAAAGAATCAAAATATCGTCTTCGGCGAGCTGGATCGTGTCAGATTCAATGGATTTGCGAAAAAGATCTTTCTCGGCCAATTGGATGCCAATAGGAAAGCCTTTGGGGTTGAGGTAGTAAGTCTTTTTGACCGAAGGCCGGTAGAGAATCATCGGGTTGTGCCCGGCGCTGGCATAATTCAGCCTGCGACGTTTCGAATCGATAATCACGTAAAAAATCGTCACGAACATGCCCTTTTTCATGTCGCTGACGACAAAATTATTGACGCGGGCAAGGACTTCAGCCGCATCGTAAACGCCGCGCGCTTCCGTTCGCAGGGCCGTCCGTATCATCGTCATGACCAATGATCCCGGTACGCCTTTGCCGGAGACGTCCGCAACCACGATTCCGAGCGTGTCCTTGTCCACCTCGACGAAATCGTAGTAGTCGCCGCCCACTTCTTTCGCGGCCTGGTACATTGATGCAAGCTCGTAGCCTTCAAGATTTGGAAATTCCGTCGGCAGCAGCGTCTGTTGAATTTCCTGAGCAACTTGCATCTCCTTTTGAAGCTGCTCTTGCTTTGCGAGGTTTTTCTGGGACTCGCGGAATTTCGTTGTGATGTCGCTAAAAGCCCTGGCAATTTCCCCAATTTCAGTCGAAGAATCGATGTCCATCTCGTCCTCGACTTCGTCGCCATGATCCATTCGCTGCACCCAATCGGACAATCTCCGAAACGGGTTAAGTAGAAAATAGATCAAAATCAGCGCGCCGACATACCCGCTCAACAAAATAAACAAGGCCAGCTTGGCGTCTTCAAAGCGTTGCGAGAAAATCTCGTTATCGATATTCTCTTTGAAAATTCTTACATGAACTTCGCCGATGCTTGCTTGCGTCAAAGTATCCGTCAACTCAGTGACGAAATTATAAATGTCTTTATTGCCGGCGGCTTCATCGACTTTTACAGAATTTTTGAAGATGTTTTCATAAACCCGCTTGCGATTTTCAGGCCGAGGTTCATACTCTTCCGCGCCGTCCAGCAAGCGCTGTTTATCGCTGTGCGCGATGATTGTCCCGTGCTTGTCATAAAGCACGATTTCCCGCAACCAATTCTCTTGTTCTTTGAAGGTTGCTTCGATGTAATTCAGGGTGAAAAGCGGATCGTCCGGGATCGACGGATTTTGGCTCAGCGAATTTCCGAGGCGCATGCCGAAACCGTGCAAATCGCTCAGTCGCGTTTCCTGAATGTTCGCACCGGAGCGCATAAACAAATAAAGGTACCAAATTGCGATCGCAACTGTGACAACCGCTCCCGTGCGAATAAAATATTTTACTTTGAGCGTGAGCGGAATGCCGACGGGGGATTCGACTTCGCTGGTTTTTGCGGCGCCGTTTTTCGATTTTGAGCCTTGTCGATACTTCGTCAGGCGCAGCTCGTTGCCTTCCTCGGTTTTTCGATAATCAATCTCATCCATGAGTTTACGGATGATAAAAATGCCGAGGCCGCCCCTCTTGCCAATTTCAACGTATCTTTTGAGATCCGGATCTTTGACATTACGTAAATCGAAGTATTTCCCCTGGTCAATGAGGCTGACCGTTACACTTGCTTTGCGAATGATTACCCGCAATAGAATGAAACCGGATTCCGCAATGTCTCGGTAGGCGTGACGAATGATGTTCGTCCCCGCTTCGTCGATGGCGAGCTTAAAAGCGTTGACGGCTTTGTCGCTAATGCCGTGCTTGCGTCCAACGCGGGTTACGAAGGCGCGCAATTCGCTCAAATAGTCAACGTGCGCGGGAACTTTGAGTTGTTCTTTGATTGTGCTTTTGAACACGGATGCACTCTATCGCTTACTGGTCGTCTTCCTTGATTTACTCCAGAAGGGCGCTTTTTCTGTGGACAGTGAGCTGTAACCTGAAAATCAGCTTCAGCCTACACAGTTCACTGCTTACTGCTTACTGTTTCCAGATCAATTCTTGCTCCGCAGGCCTTGTTCTGCTTTGTCGATCAAATCGAGTATACGTTTGTTGTATTTTTGCTGTTTTCGAATCTCATTCAAAATGTTGAGCGCTTCCTGATAGTTTTGCAGTGACACCAATCCAAGGGCGCGTTGGTATTTTTTCCGAATGTCTTGCGAAGCGAAATCTTCATCCCGTGCATTTGCTCGCTCTTCGGCGCGATCCCTGAATTCCTGGTATTGTCTGTTGCCCGGCTCGCTTTTTCGCGCCTGCTCAAAGTATCGCAGAGCAACAACGTAGTTGCCGTTGTAATACTCGTTTAAGCCCTGGCGCCAAGCTGAATCGCCGCTCAGACGATTGTTCCAAATTGTGATGCTGTTGTTGACGCGTCGACGCGTATCTTCATCAAGACTGTTCGAATTTTGCAGCGGCGTCAGCGTTTCGATTGCTTTCAAGTAATTCCCGTTCGCCGCGAATCGTTCAGCGTTTCGAATGCGCGTCGCCGTGCGGTTGCCAATCTCGGCGCCCGTCTTGTTTATCCAGTCCTTGAGCACTTGATTTTCGGGATCTTCTTCTAAAGCCAATTCCCATTCGGCGATGGCTCGTTCAAGTCGTCCGGCTTCAGCTTGATCGATCCCTCTCTGGAGCTGGCGCTGTACGAACTGCTCTTTTCGAATTCGCTCTTGTTCAGCAAGGGCCGTCTGCTTGCGCTGCTCTTCTTCTCGTGATTGAATTTCATCAATTTTCTGCTGCGCCCGGTTGGCGCCGACCGTCGCCGCCTGGTTATTCGGCTCGATCAGCTTTGCCTCGCTGAAACGCAAAAAGGCCGGATAAAACTTACCTTGTCGAAGCAAGGCGTTTCCGGCGTCAATCAAGTTTTGAACGTCAAGTCTGCGCTTAGCCTGAATTTCGCGCGCGACGCGATCATTCACTTCCTGGGCGCGTTTGCGGTTCTGCTCCGCAACAATGTCTTGCCGCGTTTTTCCAAACTCAATGGTAACAGAAAGCCGCTGACTCGCGCCAAAGTCAGGAGTCTGTTCCGCGAACCAACCGTAAGAATAGTCGATTTGGAAAACATTGAACTTCGCGCCGGCGCCAAATGCGGGCGCTTTATCATTCAATCCGATGCGCGCCATCGCCCCGCCTTTAAACAAAAATTCCATCCCGGCGTGGTACTTCGGCGTCTTGCCTTCGCCCATCGAAACGTCGGCCATAAACGAAAGCGCGTTTTCTTCCAACCCAAAACTCAGTTTTTTAGCCAGGCCCACCTTGATATTTCTTGGCAGCGGAACGCCCTCGTTGTTGACCTTCAAAATCGGCTCAATCGCATTTTGTATAGTAAGGCCTATCGCCGTATTTTGCAGAAGCCCGCTTACTGCGCTGGAACTGTAATTCAGGCCAAGATCCAGACCGACGCCACGCCCGATCAGCCCTTCGAAATCCTTTTGATCCAATTTTACGCTCGCCCCAAATGCAAAATCGAACAGTACTTTCTTACCGTATGACAGAATAAACTCCGTTTGCGCAAAACTGCCTTCCGCACCGTCCTCGCCAAACGCTTCATTTCCCCGCACTTCATAGTCGGAGCTGATGCGAAGCACGGCCAAGCCGACCGCGCCAAGATTTAGCGTTGGGTAGGCAACGGAAATCGCGTTGTATTGCGATCCAAAAGGCAAGCGAGAATAGAACATGACAGCCGATTGTTGCGGCAGAAGATCAAGACCCGCCGGATTCCAATAGACTGTGCTGGCGTCTGTCGCGACCGCCGTATAAGCGCCGCCCAAACCCAATGCGCGAGCGCCGACCCCATAGGAAAACAAACTTTCAACGCCGCCGTCCGCGTCCTGTGAAAAAGACGTCGAAGGAATCGCGAACGATAGAGCGCAAATCGTCACAAAGATTTTTGACGACTGAGCAAGCAAATTATTGTCTTTTCCGCGCAGGCGGAAACCCAAGAGCCGTGAAGCTTTCCCGGACTTTCGTTTGGGCGGTTTTATCGGAATCAGCAGGATTTTGCTCAAAAACCCTTCAAAAAAAGCGTATTTTCTCATGGATGTGACGCGTTTACAATTCATGTTGCCAAACCAATTGGTGCAAAACAATCCGTCTCTCATTACCTTACAACCGCCACCTTGACATGAGCGGTTTGACCGCCTTCCTGCAAGCGCAAAACCGCGACATAAACGCCGTTTAAGACCGTGCGTCCCTTGCCGTTTTTTCCGTCCCAGGTAATCGTATTTGGAAACGCCAAAAGACGACCTTCAGGGTCTGTAGCAGTAAAGGATTTGCGCCAGACAAGTTCGCCCAGCATCGTATAAATATTCAATTCGCCGCTCGAAGCCTGATTCAATTTATAGCTAAAAACCGTCGGGCCGTTTGCCGGGTTAAACGGATTAGGTCGATTGCTGAAGCTTGCGGCAAAATCATTCGAAATAAGGATGGCGGGCGAAGATTGCAATTCAATATCTTCACCCCGATTATTACTCGGATCAATCAATTCAATCGTGACCGGCTTGCCGTTTTCCTGATCTTCGGCAAGGATGCTGGGACTGCCGTTCAGCCGCATCATAAACTTGTCAATTTGGTCCTTGTCGGCTATGTTCACGCTAATGCGTAACGAGTCTGGAAATTGCGGTTCGAGAACATTGAACGCGTCAAAATTGAGCATCAGTTGTGATGCGTTCAAACCTCCGCTGGTGCTTAAGAATTCAGCTCCGTCGAAGGCCGTGACTCTTAACGAAGTGATGACTTGATCGGCATTTAAAGGATCGCCCGCAGCATCCAGAAAATCGAGGATGAACCCTTTGAGCAAGATATTGTTCGTCCCTGCACGGCCAATATTCTCCACTTTCATGCTCAACATTTCAACGTCTTGCTGGCCTTTCACCACTACGCTCGTTTGCTGCATAGCAAGCTGCCGCAGCTCCAGCTTGCTGTTTTCGGTCAAAATACTGATCGAAGGATCGCTCAGGTTCGGCGCCAAAATTTGGCCTGTATTTTCGTCGCGCGGAGCATCCAAAACGACAAAAGTGATGTTGCGCGGGCCGGAGGTCGGAGTGGCCGGTGAGCGCAAAACCCATTCAACGTAGCCGCTGTCCGTCGTCTTTTCTTCCGAATCATCCGTCGGCACCAATTCATACCCGTTCGGCACATTGATTCGAATTCTTCCCACGCCAAGCGTGTCGGCTTCGCCCGCATTTTCGAGCGACGCACGAACGGTAAAATTCTGATCCGGCGACACCGTGCCGTTAATCGCGGCGTTTTGCGGCTCGACAATCTCCGTGATCAGAGAAAGCTGCGCCTCGCGCATCACGGTCACCATCAAATCGTTGGTGTCGTCTTGATCCGGTGTGTCATCGGATGCGTCCACGCCGGTAAAACGGACTTTGACGGCTTCAACAGAGCGAGACAGCGCCGGGGCTGTGACAGTCCATTGGATCACGCTGTTCCCCGTCAAGGCCGAAGCGCCGAGGTCGCGCACAGGCTCGTCCACGGCATAGCCCGCGCTTTCGGGAAGCATAATCCTGCCCTGGATATTTTTGGCGTTCGTCCACTCAACTTCCGCCTGAACCGTAAATGCTTGATCCGTGCTGACCGTTCCGTCTACAGCGCCTGCCGGGCTAACGACTGAAATAACGCCTGCCCGAACCGAACCGCCTTCGCGCGTATCAACGAGAATTGAAGCTTTAAGCGAGTTATTAAACATCGCAGCGGAAACGCCTGTGTTCTCGTCGCGCGGGATCTGGCTGATCGTAACCACGAGCGCTTTCGGGTCCGTCAATTCCGCCGGGCCGATCAAGTCCCAGGAAACGTCGCCGCCGACAGCCACCTTTTTGTTCAAACTCTCGCCCGTATCCGCGCGGCGTACGCCCGTCTCGCCAAAATCCAGCGTCACTATCGCCGTATCGCCTTCAATTGTTTGCGCTTCACCAATATTTTCAAGAGAAACGCGGAAGGTAAACGGCTGGTTTTGGGTCAGGCTGCCGTTTTCAATCAAGCCGTTCGGCCCGAGCAAATCGAGGTTCATTTTTAGTTGTGCGCGAGAGATGGTGACCACGCCCAGGCTGTCCGTTTTTTCCAGCATCTCTTCATCTTCGCTGAAAACGCGCACCAGGATTTTGTCTTCGCGATTCGTCGCGTCGATTGGCGCTTCCAAAGTCCAGGAAGCGAGGCTGTCGAGCACGTCAACGACAGCACGGTCGGCAAATTTAAAATCGTATGAGAGCGGCAATTCCAGCGTCGCTTTCACCTGAGAAAGGTTCGCCGAGACGTCAAAAACGCCTTGCACGACAAACTCCTGCCCGCTTGAAAGCGTATCGTTGCGCGCGCCTTCCGGCGTAATCACCGAAAGCGATCTCACGCTCAGCGAAGGCTCGTCCGTGTCAACGATTAACGTGTCGCCGTCATTGAAGGGCAAGACCTCCGCCGCTAAATTCGCATTGCGATCTACCGGCTTTTGCGTCATAAAAAAACTGATCGTGTCCTGCAGGCTTGTAACGGCGGGGGCGATCACTTGCCAAGCCAATTCTTCTCCAACAACCAGGTCTTTTTCCTGTAATTCTCCCAGCGCCAGTTGGTAATTGGGCGGAACCGTAATTTCGACTTTCCCGCTGGAGTCAACTGAAGCGTCGCCGAGATTCTGGACGTCTACGTAAGCAGTAAATTCTTGCGACAGCGTCAATTTCCCATCGTCCGGAGCGGAACGAGCGCTTAGTTTAAGAGAAGCCGGTCGCTGGATGACCACGCGTTCATTCGGGTCGAACGGCGCGCTAATCCTGGCCTTTTCACCAGAATTCACTGCAGTCGCACTGTCAATGACAGCCGTAAACACTTCGCCGATACTGTTCGGAACGATGTCGGCGTTGATACTGAAAGTCAAAGAGTCGGCTGATTGAATCGCGAGGGAATCGATGATCTTCGTCGACTTGACAATCGATGATCCGCCCGTCGAAGTCAGCGTAATGCTCACGTCTTTGATCGGCTCGACGCTGGTGTTGTGAACGAAGACGCGAATAAAAAAACTTTGCGCCGTATTCACCAAACCCACGCCGCTGCCGTTGAAAGCGTTGACGATGGCGCGCGTTCCGGTAATCCCAACCGCCGCACTCACGTCAATGCGAACACTGCCGGAGCCCGCCGCTTGCAACGCCGTCCGGTCATTCGCATCCTGCCCGGAAATATCCGCGGTAATGATCGCCGTACCGCCGTTCGGCCCAGTTCGGGTTACGGTATATTCCAGCGTATCGACCGCGCCGCTGTTGAGCGCCAAATCACCGGAAAGCTTCAAGCCAGTTGGCGGAACTACAGTAAATTCGCCGGGAAGCGGCGCTAATCCGTTAACCTCGAATGAAATATCGTCAGCGGAAGGCGGGTCTAAAACAATTGCTGCGCTGCCGGTGTCTTGAACGGCAACTTTGATAATCCAATTTGGGCTGGTCTGGTTGGCGTTCACGACCGTGTCGGAAGTCGTCACCGAAACGACTTTCAAACCTGCAGGCAGCTGAAGGGTGACGTCGGCGATTGAATCCGCTGCAGCGGCGGGGCTGAGCGCCAGACCGGTATTCTTGGAAAAACCGGAAAGAAAGCTCGCCGAAAATCGTTCGTTTACAGTCACAATGCTGTCGGCAACAACCACGAACTTCGCCGTATCGCCCAGCCCTGGGGTTAACTCCGGGATCGTCTGCGTTGGGATCAAAATCTGCGATTTTCCATCGCCCGGCTGCGACAATTTTACGGTCAAATCTTCGACCGTTTCCTGGCCTGTGTTCACAAAATGCACGTCAACTTCAAACGTGTCTTTCACATTGATAAACGGCGCGTTCGGCGAAGTGACCGGATCAACGAAAGTCGTAAAAATGCGAAAATCAGCCGGCGTTTGAACTTCGAATTGCGTTTGATTTCCGCCAGCCGCCGAAGTCGAATCTTTAACAAAAGTCTGGCGGTTGATTTCGCGGCCATAGACCGCAGCGTCAACGATGTTCAGTCCCGCCGTTATGCTCGTTTGGTTAACGACGTGGCGCAAGGTGTCTAAACTATTGCCAGCGAGCGTGTCCGTCCCGGAAATCAAAAGCGTGGTTGGCGCTGTAATCGTATGAGAATTGTCTGAGAGCACCAATTTGAATGAATCAAGCTTTACCGCCGCCTGTCCGATATTTTCCACCGCTACGTCAATCAACCAAAGTTCCGTTTGGCCGACTGTGACCGTATTTTGGGAAAGAGGAATGCCGTTAATCCGCATGTCAGCAGGCGATTGCACGGCAAAAGAGCCACCGCCAGCGTCCTGCGTATCGTCAAAAACGAGATCGGAGGTTACCGAATCAAAGCCCTTGACGCTGCCAAACGCGACTACGTCTCCAGAGACCGGCGTCGTTCCGTTGACGTCAAAAACGACGCGATCAACGCCGCCGGAAGCCAGCGTCGTCGTCCCGGAAATTTTCAAAGTCGGCCTGGGAACAATGTTAAATTCGGAGGTGACGTTGGTAATGCCGCGAAATAATTTGACGTCTGTGCTGTCGTCGGCAATGTCGATGTTTACGGCTGTCGGGCCGTTGTTTTGCACGACCATTTCCATTTGCCAAGGACCTTGCAAGCCCGCCGTCACGCTTTGGGGCGTTTCAATCGCCGTTATTTGCAGTGCGGCTCCGGGCGAAATTTGCCAGGTTGCGGGCGAATCAGCGGCATTGTCTGAAACGATATTGTTCGAGTTCGCGTCCCGGCCTTGAATGGTCGCGTTTATCGTAACAACGCCGGTCGTCGCTGTGCCGTTGACGCCAACGTCGAAGAAAAACGTCGCTTCGGAATTGCCTTTGATCGTATCCGGATTGGTCAGGCGCGGTGAAACGCTGTACTGCAAGGTGACGTCGTTGCCGCCGTTGCGAAATGTGAGATCAACGTCGTCCACCAAAAAATCCGCACTGCGGGAAATGCCCAAGTTGTTGCGCGCGGTCACTGATATTTCCAGCCCGCCCTGCCCTTGTGAGGCCGCGGCCGGGGCGACGACGGTAATTAAATTTGCCGAAGCCGATTGCTGAACAATCCACTCAGCGGTGGTTTGCACCACATTGTCAGAAACCGGATTGCCGTTAATTGTGCCGCTGACGGCGCCGTCGATCAGGACAGTGTCAAGCGTCGCCTGATTGCTGACGTTGACGCTGAATTGCAAGACTTTGGTTTGACCGCCTGGAATGGTCGTTATCCCGTCCACGCGCGTTTCCGTATAATTCGCGCTCTCATCGTTGCCGTCAATGGAGAAATCGACGTCCGCGCTGCCTACGATAAATTCGGAAGCCCCGATGTTACGCACCGACATATTGACGATGGCGCCGTTTTGTCCGCGTGAAACTTTCAAAGGCGCGGTTATGTCGAGCAAATCGATGCTGCCGACATTGATCGTCGTCTGGCCGGTTGAAAAAGCGCCGACGGCGTTCGCCGAAATGAGCGCGTTTCCTCCAGTCGTGCTTGCCTGAAATGTCATGCTAAGCAAACTCGAGGCGTCCGTTTGCACCTGTTTTCCCGGCAATGACGGATTGACGTCCGCTGAAATGATCGACCCGGCGGTTTCGTCAGGCAGCACGTTGACGGTAAACTGTCTACCTGCGCCCACGGGATTGCCGTCGCTGTCCAGCACCGGGTTTGAAGAAATAATGGATAAACTCTGGCCGTCGGCGGGGAGCGAAGTCGCAGACGGGGTCAATGTGAGAGAACTGGCCGCAAGCCCCGGCAAAATTGTCAGCGTTCCAGTTTGCCCGTCCACCGCCGTGGGGTGATCCGCGCGAATGGTTCCGGTGGTTGTCCCGTTGGCGTTCGCCGTCGTCGGTCTAAAAGTAAAAGAAGTTCCCGAACCGGAATTTGATTCACCGTTCAAGCCGTCGAGCACCCAAGTCACGTTTTGGTCGCCGACAAAATTGTCGCCGGTGTCGTAACCCGCCGCAAAAACCGTCAGTTCGTCGTCCGCCGTCAAAGTCATTGGAGAAATTTCATTGCCGGCGCCGCCCGGCTGATCCCGCACCAGCACGCGAAACAGATTGCCGACCGCAACATCGAAAGGATTCGAACTGCCGGAAATCCCATTGTCGCTGGCCGTAATTGTCGCGCCCGTTTGCGATTGACTGATGGATACGGCTTGCGCCGCCAAAACGCCGTTGGTGAAATTGCTGGTCGTCGAAGGCGAAATCACGCCCGTTGGTATGGAAAGCGAAGCCACGCCGTTAAAACCCGCGACGACGTTGCCGAAATCGTCCTGGGCTTCGATACGAATATTAAAAGCCTGCCCAGCTTGCTGCGTGCCAATATTCCCCCCGCTCAAATTCGTTACGGCAAAAGTTGCGTGCGGCCCGGCGGTTACGTCAAAGCCGTTCGAAACGCCGATGTTAGCGCCGTCATCAACGGAAATCGTCAGCCCGCTTTGCGCGGCGAAAACCGTCACTTGCTGCGCTCGAACGCCGTTGATAAAACTGCCGCTGGCCGTCGGAGTCATCGTACCCGCGCTCGGGGCCATCGTCACCGTTCCGTTGAAATTCTCAACGGTGTTTCCGTTCGCGTCCTGAGCCGTGATGATGATTTCAAAAGGCACGCCGACAGCTTGCGGACTCGAAATCGTTGAGACTTGGTATTGACTCAAGGCGCCGTGCTCAACATCGAAAGCATTGGACTGTCCGCTGTTCCCACCGTTTTCCGCCGTGATGGTCACGTCGTCTTGCGCTTGAGAAATCGTCACCGTTTGCGTCCCCAAAACGCCCGCCGTAAACGCAGCGCTGACCGCCGGGGTTATCGTGCCCGTATCGTCCGTTAAATTTGCGGTTCCCGAAAAGCCGGTCGCTACATTTCCAAAAGCGTCCAGTGCGGAGATTGAAACGTCGAAACCTACGCCTGAGGCTTTTGGGCCGATGATTTCTGAAAAGGAAAAACTTGCAACGTTACCGGGATTGATCGCAAAAGTGTTTGAGACGCCGGCTTCTCCGCCGCCGGTCGCCGTAATCGTCGCGGCGGCCTGCGATTCCGTGATACTGACGGAAAACGGAGTCAAGACGCCACCCGTGAAAGCCGTCGTCGTCGTTGGAGAAATCGTGCCTGATGGATCGCTGAGCGCCGCTGTACCAACAAAGCTTGTGACTGTATTATCGAACAAATCCTGCGCGATGATTTTTACGTCGAAGCTTGCACCGGCTGTCTGGTCGGGAATGACGCCGTCATCCGTCGCGACTATTGCAAAATGATCAAGGTCCGCGGCGCCAATATTAAAAACATTTGAGATCGAAGGCCCTTCGTGAACCGTCCCTCCGGCGTCGCTGACAGAAATTGTAATTGTATACGGATCCGCGCGCTGCGGATTTCCAATTGTCCCAAGCGCGATGAGCACGGTTGTTCCCGCTGAAATCGGCGAGCCTGTACCGTCGCGAAATACGGAAATTCGTTGCCCGACTTTGATAAATCCAAGACCGCCGTCAACGGCGTCATTGGCGTCAACAACCACGGCTGTGGAGAGATCAAACCCATCAGGAAACACAAAATTGAAAGAATCCGTCGGGGTGATGGTGTATGAATCGGAATGAAAACTGATGAAATAGAGGTCGTTCTCGCCTGCGCGCGGATCATCCGGAGTCACGTTAATATCATCCAGACCGCGTGCGTAAATCGTTGTCGCGAACAAGCCGACGCTTGCTCCCAAAAGCAGTTTAACGAGCCATTCCTTAGCGCTATGTTGCCAAATCGTCCTGATCATGTTGTCTGTCCGGCGCTGATGTTACTGTATTGTAAGCGTTTCTTTGTGTGACTTTTGCGATTCGCTGTTGAATTCAATCGTGATTTCGACGGACTTCGGCGCGTTTTCGCCAGGGACGGTAATCGTTCCAAAAATGATTTCAACATCGCTTCCGGCAATCGCCGCCGCGCCCCCGCCTTTTCTCACGATGGATATGTTTTGACCTGATTTGGAAAGTTGAAAACCGCCCTTTAAATTTTTAGACCCGGCGATCTTCATGCTTGACAGGTCGTACTTTTCGGGAAATGCCAAGTTGAAAGAAGCTCTTTTCCCGAGATCGTTTTCCAGGTTGAGTTTGAGTTTCAGGAGAGATTTTTTGCCCGGCTCAGGTCGCAAAATTTCCAGGCTTATCTGGTTTTCGCGCGCTTGCAGGGCGCTTGTCAAAATCAGGCAGGAAGCGATAATCGCAAATTTTCGAACGGATGTCATGAAGGGGCCTCCTGGTGCAGTGCAAATGGTGCGATTCAGCGGAATTTTGCATATTCCGCGTCATTTTTTTCACATTGGCTTAAACGCAAAATACATACCAATGGGCGGGGTTTGCGTAGCGCCGTAAAAGCTAAAAAAGAATCAGCCCATTTTCCGAGCTGTTTTCTGCTTTCACTCCCCCATTTCGCCGGCTTTTTTCTGAAGTTAAACCTCACTCCTTCCGCTCTCAAGTCTCATTTTTGATCGAAATCTCGTTATATGCCGAAATGAAACGTAAAATGTGAGATCGTTTCCTAAGCGCGAATTGTTCTGTAAACAAACTGTCATTATCTTTCAAAAATGTGTCACCTTGTCCACGAAGTGTTTTATCGTCAAACACTATTTCAAAAGCGCTCGCAGCAATATTAAAAAGCCTTTCCCGTCGTTTTCCGAGAGTTTCAGGTTTTTCGCCGCCCGTTTGAATTCCGGGTTTATTTCAAGCGCCGCGCTAAACTCTTCCAAAGCTTGCAGAAACAGGTTTCGACACATGATCAAGTAGGCAACGCCAAGATTGTTATGAACGTCGGCATAATCCGGCGCTTCGGCGGAAGCGTTCTTGAGCCGTCCGATGTATTGTTCAACAAAACCGTTGTCTTTCCCCATCCCGCCGTACATGAATTTCAAATAAAATTCATGATCGATAGTCGCATCCCATAACCCGTTCATGTTAGTGCAGGCTTTTTCATAGATATCCGCCGCTTCTTCAAATTCTTTTTTCTCAAGCTTCTCAGCGGCTTTGGCGGATTGTTCGTTAAATAATGCGCCGTTGGCTCGTGAAGCTTGCTCGAAGTGCCGATGAATTTCCTGAAGATCACTCTCCTTCAAGTCCCCAGTTGCGGAGGCGATTCGTCGCAGCAAAACGACAGCTAAAAAATAGTGAAGAACAGCGCTTCCCTGATCGTTTTCTAATTTCAAATTTAAAAGTTCCAGCGCTTTGTCGATCTGCCCGTTCTTTGCCAACATTGCCGCGTACCGGACGATCAAATCCGCGTAACCTGGAGCCAACGCGAGCCCAGCTTGATATGCTTTTTCTGCGTGATCATATTGCCCCAAAGCTGCGTGTGCGGCGCCTAACCCGTGGAAAGCTTCCGCCATTTCAGAATCCAGTGATACAGTCAGCTCCAGAAACGCGGCCGCTTCTTCAAAAAAGCCTTTTTCAAGCAGCACGACGCCTGTTTTATAACATGACGTTGCATGACCGACTTGGCGGACTTTTTCGCTGATTTCCGCCCATAGCTTGAATTCAGAGACGATTTCATCGTGAGCGATTTGAACACGTTGCTCAAGCTGCTTTTCGTCAAGCTCGTCGGCGATTTTTAGCACGCGCTCATCGGTCAACCGGTCTTTGGAAAAAACCTGAGACGAGATGCTCGCCTTGTTGTCAGAAGATGGGGATGTTTTGATGAGAATAGAGCGATCTCCGAACAGGATTTCGCTAGAGAGGGCTTTTTTCTGCATGTTGATACTCCGATGGTGCTATAAATCCATTGCAGAAACGGCGTAAGCGCTGCACAGAAAGGAGATTAGAATCAAATCTTCTGCAGCGCCTGGAAAGAGAACTTTGTCTATTTGCCGCTGCTTTTTTTTGCTTTGTCTTCCGTTTTCTTCGTTTCCGGCTTTTTCTCGGAACCGTCCCCGCCGGACGCTTTCTTGCCGCCGCTTTGGGTCTTATTCTTGTAGTCCGTCAAATAAAATCCTGAACCCTTAAAAATGAGCCCTGTGCCGCCATGGATCATGCGTTTGACCGCACCTTCACATTTTGGGCAATCTTTCAGCGGTTCAGCAGACATGCTTTGGAATGCCTCGAAAAGGTGGTCGCATTCTTCGCATTTATAATCGTAAGTCGGCATTGTCTACCTCCAGAAATTTCTCTACTTATTGTTCAATCGATTCCAGACTTTCTGCAATTTTGTTTAGCCCTTGCTCCAAGTTTTCCATCGAATTCGTGTAGGAAATTCGAATATGCTCATTACTGCCAAAAGCTTCTCCGGGCACTGTCGCCACATTGGCAGACTCGAGGAAAAAAGCGGCTAAATCTGATGGAGACGCGATTTTCGTGCCAGACACACTCCCCCCCAAAACGGACTTCACATTAGGAAAAACATAAAAGGCGCCTTCCGGCGGCTTGGGCAATTCAAAACCGTTCAAATTTTGCACGCGCCCAACAACATATTTTCGACGTTGATCGAATTCGTTTTTCATGTCGTTCAACTCGGGCAAAGTTTTTCGCAAGGCTTCCAAGCCGGCGGCTTGCGTAATTGAAGAAATGTTAGAAGTGGCATGACTTTGCATCTTCGCAGCAGCCTTTACAATCTCTTTTCGCGCAACGAGGTAACCGATTCGCCAGCCGGTCATTGCGTGGCTCTTGGAGAGTCCGTTTACAAGCAGCAGTTGATCGCTGATCGCCGGAAAAGCCGCCAGGGAAGTTGTTTCTACGTCGTTAAAAACGAGCAGAGAATAAATCTCGTCGCTCAACACATAAATGTTCTTTTTGGCGATAACCGTAACAATTTCATCCAATTCCGTCTTGGTATAAACCGTACCGGTCGGGTTATTGGGGCTGTTTAGAATCAGTAATTTTGTTTTTTCTGAAATGGCGTCTTCGAGCGCATCAGCCGTAATTTTGAAACCGTTTTCTTCCTTCCCTTCCAACAAAACGGGCTTCGCTCTTGCCAATTTTACTTGTTCAGGATAACTCGTCCAATAGGGCGACGGGATGATGACTTCGTCGCCGGGATCGCAAACAGTAAGCAAAGCGTTATAAATCGCATGTTTTGCGCCGTTGCATACCAAAACATTTTCCGGCGAATAATTGCCGCCCGACGCATTGGCCTGGTTGGCGATCGCTTCCCTCAAATCATATGTGCCTGCATTCGGCGTATATTTTGTGAAACCGTCGTTAATTGCCGCAACTCCAGCTTGGCAAACGGCCGACGGCGTTGGAAAATCAGGTTCGCCTGCGCCTAAGTCTATAATCTGACGACCTTGTCTCCGCAATTCAGTCACCAATGTCGTCAATGCGAGCGTAGGCGACCCTTGGATTTGCTGAGAAAATTGCGACAATCCCAGCGGTGAATTTGAGGTTTTCCCTAAAGCAGTTTTGTTAGCCAAGAAAGGCTCCTTTTGTTGGTTTTAGCTCATGGCTGAAGTTATACATGCGACATCGACAATATCGTCAACACTGCAGCCGCGAGAGAGGTCGTTTACGGGTTTTCGGAGACCCTGCAAAATGGGTCCGATTGCCTGGAAATCCGCGAGCCGCTCGGTAAGTTTATACGCGATATTCCCACTATCCAATGATGGAAAAACAAGTACGTTTGCTTTTCCGGCGACGGAACTTTCGGGCGCTTTTCGGTCCGCGATTTCTTCGACAATCGCCGCGTCAACTTGTAATTCTCCGTCAAATTCAATCGCCGGATCGCGTTCCAAAGCAAGGGCCAGCGCTTCCCGCACTTTGTCAACGCTCTCATGTTCGGCGCTGCCTTTGGTCGAGAATGAAAGCAAAGCGACTCGAGGTCTTTCTTTCGTGAGTCGCTCATGCGTTTTGGCCGCTGCAATCGCAATATCCGCAAGTTGCGACGCATTCGGTTCAGGAACCACAGCGCAATCAGCAAAAGTCAGTGTTTTTCGCAATTGCGCAGAGACCATTAAAAAGGCGCTTGAAACGGTCGAACAGCCTTCAGCAACGCCAATCGTTTTCAACCCGGCACGAATCACTTTAACAGTTGGGGCGACTGACCCTGCAACCATGCCGTCCGCCACCCCCATCCTTACCGCCATAGCAGCAAAACAGACGGGGTCCGACATTGTTTCTTCAGCTTCTGAAAAAGGGATGTCTTTTCTTTTTTTGCTGGTCGAAAAATATGCTCGCGAAAATTCGGAGCGAAGGTCATCATTCTTCTGGTCAAGAAACTCGACGTCATCCGAATCGGCGGGAAGCTCTCTTGCCCGCCCGAGTATTTCGTCTCTATCTCCAACGAAAACGACTTTGGCGAATTTTTCTTCCAACAGAAAAGAGGCCGCGTGAAGCACTCTGTCGTCGTCAGTCTCCGGGAAAATTATCTTTCGAGGCTGCTGTCGTGCGCCCTCTCGTATTTTTTCGAGAATTTTCATAGTTACTTCAACTTTTCTTTTAAGGCTTCGGCGACGTTCGGTGCGACAAAGCTGTCAATATCACCGCCAAAACGGGCTATTTCCTTAACAATTGTTGAATTCAAATATGTGTAGTTCTCGTGCGGCATAAGAAAAACCGTGGTGACTCCGTTCCCAATCTTGCGATTCATCAAAGCCATTTGAAACTCGTATTCAAAATCTGAAATCGCACGCAGCCCTCGAACCAAAGCATCCGCACCGGCTTTCCTGACATAGTCAACTAGCAGCCCTTCAAAATGTGTCACGGCGACGCCGTCAGAGTCGCCCAAAGCATTTTGAATAAGTTCGATTCGTTCGTCGATCGTAAAAAGCGGCGTCTTGGATGAATTTGTTGAAACGGCGACGATCACTCTGTCAAATAATCGCCGAGCGCGATCAATGACGTCAAGATGTCCATTCGTGATGGGGTCGAATGTTCCAGGATAGACGGCCGTTCTTCCCATATGCTACGCCTCCCTTGAAATGAAAAAAAGCCGAGTATCGCCGCATTTTTTTTCGTTGATCAATGCCAAGCTTTCCGGCAGTTCAAAGCTGGTTCTGAACGATTCTTCTAGCACAAGCAGACCGCCCAACCTCAACAATTCGGTACAACCTGCTTCCGTGACTACCTTTTGCGCAAATCCTTGTTCGTACGGAGGATCAGCGAATACAAAATCAAAGCCGTGATTATCGCGTTTTTTCATCAGAAATGCAACAGCATCGGCGTTAAAAATTCGGCTTTGTTTGGTAAAATGCGTCTTTTCCAGATTTTTTCGGAGGAACTGAAGAGCTTTACGTGAGCTGTCTACGAAAACTGCATTCCGGGCGCCGCGGCTAAGGGCTTCTATTCCCAATGAGCCGCTACCGGCAAACAAGTCTAAAATCGAAGAATTTTGAAGGGAGGCGTAAGAGAAGAGCGTGTCAAAAAGAATTTGTTTTGTTCTGTCTGAAGTAGGGCGCAAAGCTCCGCCAGGCGGCGATTGCAACCGCGCCCCTTTTACACTTCCGGCGATTACTCGCATCGGGCGAGTGCATCCGTTTTATCTACATGTTAATGTGTTTCATAACAACGACCAGATTGACAGTGCTTCCAGTTGAAACGCTGACGTCATTGTTAATCACAGAGATTTTGTCTATCAAAACATTGGGCGAAGCGTCTTCAACCGCCGTGAGGAATCCCAGCGCATCTGAGACGGAGCCGCGAAGGTTCAACTCCACCGGCGTGCTCTGGTAGCCGTCGACATTTGACGAACGGTTGCTAACGTTGAGCCTTTCGACTCGCAATTGATTTGAGCCGGCTGTGCTTTTTAGCCAAGAGGTCAAATCTGACAAGGCAACTGGCGACACGCCGCCGCGAATAACAACCGGAGCAGTGTTTTGATCCAAATCGCCCGAAATTATCGCCTTAATGATCGTACTTCCCGCGATGTTTTCATTTTCACGAGACACGACGCGGAAATTAGAGGCCTGTGTATTTTGCCGAATCATTTCGACGGCGTTATCCAGACCGGCGGAAGAACCCGCCTTAATTTCTGCAAGAAAGGAGCTGTCAACAAATCGTACCAGCGACAGGCCGACGTCACTGCTCATTGCGTCATTAACGCCTTGAACCGCAACAGCACCAAGAGCCGCTGAAAGCTTTATCTTTTGCTCGATGGGCGGCAGACTTTCCAGATCAAAACCGCTGGAAAGATCGTCGTCCATCATCGCTCCCGGGTCATCCATTTGGCTTTCGCCGGCTTCATTTATATCGACAGGGGAATCTGAAATGACGTCTTC
Organism: uncultured Deferribacteres bacterium; assembly: GCA_964014485.1. GTDB lineage: Bacteria > Zhuqueibacterota > Zhuqueibacteria > Zhuqueibacterales > Geothermadaptataceae > CAXHAT01. The sequence goes on along the minus strand of CAXHAT010000010.1, from coordinate 6,279 downwards.
CGACCCTCTTAAATCAGGCGGAATATCAGAATCATCGCCGCCGCTCGACCAAAGCATCGCAATAATGACAAGTACGACAACGAGCAGCACGCCAAGAACGGCGTATACTCGCGTATTGCTGTTAGAGCTTGAGGGAAACTCCGGCATCTCTGAGCGAAAATCGTCGCGCTCATCAGCAAATTCTTTGCTGTCAAGGTTCAGAGTTTGGGAAAAACTATCATCCGTATAATTTTGTTCTCTACTGTAGTCGTCGTCTCGGTTGAGGTTAATGTTAACCATGCTCCACCTCCGTGAGCTGTTTTACGTACATACTAAAATCCTTTTATTGATGCACCCAAAGAAGTCACAAACGCTTCAGGATGGCTCGAAATCTGAGAGTCAGTTGATTGATCGGTTAACGGGATTTGCTCAAACGGATTGAGAATTTTCATCTCGACATTATGCGCTTGAGCTAAAGTGTCAAGAATGGTTGGCGCAACATCATCGCCATAGATATAAATATTATCAACATCCTCAACGTTTTTGCCAAGCTTATTGTCAAGTATGATCCGTCTCAGCTCCTTAGAGATGACTCTCGCCAACCGTTCATCTTTGTTGTGTCCGACTTCAAGTCCTTCGTCCGCCGGATAACTGATCTCTTGAACCAAATTGAAGCCTTTGTAAAGAACAGAAAACTGGAGATTTTCTTGCCTGATATCGATCAAAGCCGTTTTTTTATCGGGAGTATAGTCATGCCTTTCCGTAATCACTCTTTGTGCAGCAAAAACGTCAACATCGATAGCCTGCAGGAAAAAATCAGTTTCAGCAAAAATTTCCCGGAGATAATCGATAACCGCCTTGCGAACAGCAACTGAAACAACATGTTTTTCGTAACTGGCTCCGCCTTCCGCCGGCAAAGGCTCAAAGTCCCGAATGAAATGATCTGGGGGGGAGATCATGGATTGACTAAATTCCCAATCGATATGCTCAGCCAGTTCATCATCTTGCAATGAACTATCCACAGGGACTTTTTTAATAAGCACAAAACTTGAATCTATGGCAAGGGATGCTTTGTTCGATAAGAAACCTGCTGATCCTGCGGTTCTCCGAATTGTATCAGCAAATTTGGATATTGCAGATCTGTCTTCTAAAACCTGGAAGGAAAAAGGCGTTTCAAATTGCCCCAAAACAACGTTTAGAACTTTTCGCTCTTGCGCGTTAATGGTCGCCGGCATCTCAGTCATCCTTAACTGATCGCCGCGCAAACTAATGCCTACCAGACCCTCCTCGGTCTGAAATGCGTTCATTTATATTCTCCAAACATCATCATCGAATCCACTTTGCATGGGAGGACAAGCCAACTATTTTTTCAATTGCTTGTTTTCCCAACTCTTTTCGCCGCCTTTGATAAACCCATGATTTGATATCTTCAGTGCGCCAATTGTGGATTTTACAAAATCATTCGAAACGGCAACGCTGTCAACGGAATCAATCGGGCATGCAACGACAACTTCTCTAATAGTCATTGCCGAATCGACAAGTTGAATACTCAAAAGGAACGGCTCACGTATTGTCGGACAAAAACGCAATGAATCGGAGTAGTCGTATATTCCGCCCATCGCCTGTTTTGTCAGTTCCAGATTACTCAGAATTGTACTATAGTGATCCAGCAGTGTTTTACTTGCATCCACAGCGTCTTGCGTACGAGATTGTTCCATCATTCGCTGAATAATGGTATAATTGAGGTAAAAATCCTTTCTTTGGAGAACCTCAACGGCGCGATCATAATCAGCGACGGGCGTATAGGGGTAATTCAACATGTCTTCACGCAACGCTTCCATTTTATCGCGCAAGAAACGATTCGCGGTGCTAAAATCATCGATTCGAAGTCTTAAAGAGTCGAGGGTTAAAGAGTCGTCGGGATTGACATATGTCGTCACGAATTCTTCCAAAACAACCTGTGCGCCGCGCAAGGAATCGACCTCAGCTATGAACAGATCCATTCTACCGGTTACCGATGAATCAACCAGAGCATGATAAGCGCTGTCCGTTTTTAAAAACTCGATCAGTTGGTCTAAACTATCAGTAAAGTCGCCGCTAAAACGCTGAAAGAGCACAGCCGAATTGTATATATTCGTCATTCTCTCTCGGCCGATTTGCAGGTTTTTCGCTTCCTGATCCCATAGTGATTTAGGATAGTAAAGGGATAGAGCCAGCGCCGCCGTCAAAATGACGATAAGCAGTTTATAAACAATATTCCCTTTGCCGTATCGTGAAGACATTTTTCCTCCCTCTCTCGATCTTCAAATTCGTGCGTCGGTCACAGATTCACAAAGACGTGCCTTGTCGAAAATAATTGGCTGAATTTAAAACAATATTCACCTGAACCAAGAATTATTTTACCAACATTCAGGCGTTGAAATAGTTCAAAAATTTTCGTTTTTCATCAGTTTGTCGGCTATAAACGAATGAACTTTTCAATTTTCGACAAAGTCTTCGGACCAATTCCTTTCACCTCAAGCAATTGTGATTTACTCTCAATTGCCCCGACTTTTTCACGAAAATCGAGTATCCGCCGCGCCATCACAGGCCCGATTCCCGGCAACTCTTCCAATTGTTCCTGCGAAGCCAGGTTGATGTTTATCGAAAACATTTTCGTTGCCTCGGGCAGCCCTAACGCAACACGCATTGAGTCAGCTCGATTCAAACTGTCAGAAACGGCAATAAACCTTTCGATGATTTCGGGATCGACTTCAGGAAGCGGTTCTTGCATCCTAAAATAAGAAACGGCATGCCCGATGCTCAGGCTCACGATGAGTAGGATAACGGCAGACAATTGTTTGGCGGAAAGCCCCCACATAACGACGCCTGTTTATGAAAACACGTCTTTCAGCTTATCAAAAATGCCTTTACCGGATTTTGGCGGCTTGATATTTTCAGATTCAGCCAAGTCTTTTAGCATGTCTCTTTCATGCTTATTGAGCTTTGTTGGCGTCCAGACAAGAATGCGAACGAGTTGGTCGCCTTTGCCTGTGCCGCGTAAATACGGAATTCCTTTGCCGCGCATTCGCAAGATTTTTCCAGGCTGCGTGCCTGCCCCCACGTCCAACGCCGCTTTGCCGTTCAAAGTCGGAATCTCGATGGAATCTCCTAAAACAGCTTGCGGAAAACTGACGACGAGATCATAAAGAATGTCATTGCCGTGCCGTTCAAAGTTGACGTGTTCTTTTTCGTCAATGATGACGATAACGTCTCCTTTGCCGCCGCCTCGTGGCCCGGCGTTGCCTTCACCACGCACGGAAATGTAATTTCCCGAAGCGACGCCTGCGGGTATTTTTACTGTAATCGTGCCGCTGCCCTTAACGCGGCCTTCTCCGTGACAAGACGAGCAAACGTCCTTAATAACGCTCCCTTCTCCCCTGCAGCGCGGACAAGTTGTCACGTTGATGAATTGTCCAAACATCGAACGAGAAACATTCCGCACCTCCCCGGCGCCTGCGCATTCCGGGCATGTTACCGGCTGACTGCCTTCTTGTGCTCCAGTACCGTTGCAATCCTCGCATTGAATCAATCTTTTAAGCTTGATATTCTTGGTGACTCCGGAAGCGATTTCTTCCAAAGTTAAAGCGATCCGGATTTGCAGATCAGACCCGCGAGGCTTCGTCTCTCGTCGGCTTCCTCCCCGCCCCATGCCGAAAATATCACCGAAAATCCCTTCCGACATAAAAGTGCGCAAGGCGTCGCTCAAATCGAAATCGACATGATTGCGAGAAAACCCGCCTTCCACGCCGGCATGACCGTAAGCGTCATAACGCTGGCGTTTCGAAGAATCCTTCAGCACTTCATAGGCTTCCGACGCTTCTTTAAATTTTTCTTCGGCGACGCTATCGCCAGGATTACGATCCGGATGATATTCCATCGCCAGTTTGCGGTATGCACGCTTTACTTCACCGTCGGATGCACTTCGCTCCAACCCCAAAATTTCATAATAATCACGAGGCATAAAATTATTTTCTAATAGTCTGTTTTTAAAGATTTATTTACTGACAAGAACCTTGGCTGGTCTCAATACCTTGTCCCCAACTTTATATCCCGGCTGGTGCTCATCGATGACAACATCCGCTTCAACCCCTTCTTTTTCCATCTGCATCAACGCTTCGTGAAATTCAGGATCGAAAGGCTCTCCGACAGCCTTAATGCGCTCCACCTTCTCGGACTCCAAGGCTTTTAAAAAGGTTTTCTGAACCAGCTCAATTCCAGAAACAAGCGCTTCAAAATTCTTTTCACCGTCACTCGTGGCTGAGGCGATGGATCGATCAAGATCGTCGATAACCGGAAGGAACTTTTTGATCGTTTCGGCGCTGGCAAGAAGCCACACGTCCTGCACCTCTTTTTCTTTTCGCTTGCGGAAATTTTCAAATTCCGCCGCTTTGCGCATGTATTTTTCATGAACGCTTCTCAATTCCATTTTTAGAGCGTCCAGTTTTTCCTGACTGTCATTTTGCGGCTCTTTTTCATCCGCCGTTTCGTCATCTTGAGTTTCAGCCAAACCGTCACTTTTCTCATCGGCGTTCTGCACGTCATTTTCATCTGCACTTGACAATGCCGTCGAATCACCGTTTTCGGCGGTCTCTTCATTTTTGCCGGCCACATCTTCAGCGTTGATTTCCGCACCCAGACCGTTTTTCATTTCGCCGTTCACTTTATCGTTCCCAGTCTTTTTCTCGCGCTTTGTTTTATCTTTCTTCATCCGTAGTCTTTTCCTCATAACTAATTGGTAATCCCCTTGCCGGTAAGCGTTTCAGAAAGCGCTTTCCCCATGTAGTCTACTAACGTAACAATTCTTGAATAATCCATCCGCGTGGGCCCCAAAACGCCGATCTTGCCGGAAATGTCTCCAACATTATATGACGCAGTAATCAAGCTGCAATGCTGAATAAAGTCTTCAGTATTTTCTTCGCCGATTGTAATTCTGATATGACTGGCCGCTTCTTCAACTTCATCTTCATCTTCGTTTCCCGCTTCAGGCTGATTGAGAATATGAACCAGAATTTCGCGGTCGTCTAACAGACCGGAGATTTCCCGAATTTTATCCTGATGCTGAAATTCCGGCTGCGTCATAATGTTTGTAGCGCCTTTAATATGCAAATCCATCGCCGGCGATACGTCAAAAAGGAACTTGGAAGACGCCACCACAAGATCCACAAAACTGGCGTCCCCGTTCGCGACGTCTCTGAGCCGGGCGTCAACCGTTTCCTTAATTTCTTGCAGCGTCAGCCCGTGCAAACGCTCGTTGATCACACGCGCCGTCTCGTCAAGCTTGTCTCTGGAAATATCGTTTTCCAATTCCATTGTGATCGTTTTTACCAAGCCGGACTTAATACTCAAAACAGCCAAAATTCGCTTACGCGCAATTGGCACCAATTCCATACGCTCGAACACGCCTTGATAAAATCTCGGCGCAAGCACGACTCCCAACTGGTTCGAAATGCTCGCCAGCGTATCTGAAGCCGCTTCGAGCACGACGCCAACATCTTGCGACATGCGTTCCATGCCGTCTACAATCTGACGTTTTACTCTTCGGGTTAAGCTGCCGGAAGACATCAATCGGTCGACGTAAAAACGATAGCCCTTGTCCGTCGGCGTACGTCCGGCTGAAGTATGCGGTTGATCAATATAGCCGCGCTGCTCAAGGTTATACATTACGTTGCGAATCGAGGCCGAGCTCAGACGAAGCTCAGACGTTTTGGCGATCAATTTTGAGCTGACGGGCGTTGCGTTGGAAACGAAATTTTCGATGATGTGTCCAAGAATGAACTTCTCCCTTTCGTTCAACTCTTGGTCGACGCTTTTGTTGTGTGGTGAATTCATATTAAAAAATGAAACGGTTGTTCTCACAAGCGCGCTAAAATACGGATTGCGCTTCTGCTATGTCAAGGGAAATTTCAGGCTAAAGTTTGCCGCGAAGCGCATGCAAACTGCCGAGGCTGCCGTAGAAAATTCCGGTTAAAATCATCCCCCAATAAATCGATGGCGGTATCTGAACAATCGGAGAAATGAGCGTTTGCGCCGTTTCGCCGGTCAACCAAAGGTAAAACCCTGCAAGCGCTCCCCCGACAACGCCCTCAAGCACGCCCTGAATAACGAGCGGCCAGCGCACCAAACCTCGCGTCGCCCCGACAAGCTGCATCGTATCGATAATCCGTTTTCGAGCCAGAATCGTCAAACGAATATTGTTAGACACCAAAATAAAACTAATCAATCCAAGCGCAACGCCGACGACCACAAGCGCGGCAATTG
>CAXHAT010000009.1:0-73973 GCA_964014485.1 uncultured Deferribacteres bacterium | reverse complement strand
GCTGCAATGGAGTCTCGTGGGCTCGGAGATGTGTATAAGAGACAGTTCCATCCCCGCGACGGTTTCGACGAGGGAGGGGACGGTGCGCACGCGGCGCAGGGAAAACAGGTCGTCGCCCGGCTCGACGAAGCCGTAATAACTCGTCGTGGACGACTGGTAGCCGCTTGCTTCAACAAGGTCGCGGACTTCCTGGGTATAGTACTCGTACGGGCCGCTGTTTGGGTAAGAGAAATGTCGGATTTCCCGCCCCAGCTTGGCCTCGAGCAGTTTTTTACATTCAGTGATTTCAAGGTTGGCGTCGGACTCGCCTGCGTTGGGCAGATTCAAGTGCGTCATCGTGTGGCCGCCCATGATCATGCCGTCGGCGATCATTTCCTTGACTTGCCGCCAGGTGAGCATGACGCGCTCGTTCAAATTCGCGGCTGATACGTCGTCCGTCTGCTCGCGCAATTGCTTACGCACGCTTTCGCGCACTTCGCGATTGTTGCCCTTGATCAGCGCAACGATTTTACTGACTGACGACCAGCGCTGGTCGCGCTTGCCCAACGTGAGCTTCAAATCCTGCCCGGCTTCGCTGATCGCGATGCGCTTTTTGTTGGTTTTTAAAACCAGATAAATGACCTCGGAAAGCCAGAACGGCTCTTGTCGATCAATACAAGCGGCGGTCAGGTAAAATGTGCCGGAGCAACCGTATTTTTTCAGAATACGGGTCGCGCGTAAGTTGTCAGTGTAGCCGTCGTCGAAAGTGAAGGCGACGGCGTTGGCCGGCAGCGGCTTTTTTTCGATGAGATGCTCGACGATTTCGTCGAGACTCATGATTTTGTAGCGCTGGGCGAAGTAGCGCACGTGTTTTTCAAACTGCTTTTCCGACAGGCAAATCGTCGGGTGCGCGTAGGTGTTTTCCGATTGATCGACAATGGCGTGGTAGCGCAAAATCGCCGCTTTGGAATTAGGCTTGACGCGGCGAATGATCCCGAAAACGCCGGTGTGAAACATGACGGTTTTCAGCGCGCCGGTGACGGCCATCTTGATTTTTTTGACGCTCATGCCGCGCCCTCGTGCGCCGGTTTTTCGCGAACCGTGCTCCAGACCGTGTAGGTTTTGCCCATGTAATTTTCGATGATGCCTTGCAGGCAGGCGAAATTGATCAGGCAAAAATAGTAGGGAATGTAGAAAATGCGCGACAGGTCTTCGTTATCCCGCTTCAGCCAGCCAATTCCCGCCAGCAGGTAAAATCCGAATTGGATGATGTAGGTCAGGCGATAAAAACCGCCCTGGTCGGCGATGTAATGGTTGGCGATGAAGGCGATGATCATGAACGCCGGAACGAGCCAGCGCAAAAGTTTGTGCGAGAGCGTTTGTATGGCGAACAAACCGTAGGAAAACGGGTTGAGCAGTTGACGCAAGCCCATCATGCCGCGCCAGGCGCGATTGACGATGCGCACCTTGCGCTTGTACTCTTTGTCAAAACTCTCGCCGCCCTTTTCAACGGAAAATGCAGCGGGTTCGTAGACGTTGCGATAGCCCTGCGCGACGATTTGGAGCGGATTGACGAAATCCGAAAGATCGGAGGGAGCGAGTTCGCGGTAAAGACTTTTACGAATCGCGTAAATCGCGCCGTCGCCGCCAACGAGGGAGCCGAGGTCGCTTTCGATGCGCTTGACCGCCAATTCGTAGCGCCAGTAGGCGTTTTCGCTTTCCGTTGCCGTGTCGCCGTCATCGATGACGTACTGCGATTCGCCGGTAACCACGCCGATGGATTCGTCAGCGAAATTGCGCACGAAGTTGCGAACAACCTGCGCGTCGTACATGGCGTTGGCGTCAGAGAAAATGATGATTTCGCCCTTCGCCTGCTCGATTCCGGCATTCAGTCCGACGGTTTTGCCGCCGCGCTCCGGCATGGCGAGCAGTTTCACGCCTTTGTCCGCGTAGCTTTCGACAATCTCGTCCGTTTTGTCGTCGGAACGGTCGGAGATGACGAGAATTTCGAGTTTTTCTTTGGGATAGTCGAGGGCGAGGGAGTTCTCGATTTTTTCGGCGATGACGTCTTCTTCGTTAAACGCTGAAATGAAAAGCGTGACTTCCGGCTCGACTTCGTCCTGAATGCGCGGTCTCGCCCAGCCCATTTTTTTGAGCAGCATGAGCAACACGGGGTAGCCGGCGTAGACGTAGACGATCAGAAATGCGCTGAGGAGGAAAAGAAATTCCATGATGCTTTGGTGTAATTCCGAGTTGTGTTTTCTTGTTCCGAGCGGTAAAACCAGCCCCAAAGGGGCGGAATGTAATAGCGAAGGACAACGCCCTGGAAAGGCGAAACCCAACACCATTTTATCAAGCCCTGAAAGGGCGTAATATTTTGCGTCGTTTGAATTTATCTCGCCCTTACAGGGCTTGAAAAAGACAGCGGCGCTCATTGTTTCCAGGGCGTTGCCCTTCGCTATCATATTCGACCCCTTTGGGGTCTTTTGAACTCGCCGATTCGCTTTTTTCGGCTCGTTACCAAGTGAAACTTGGTAACGAGCAAACGAGCAAAAATCCAACCCTTGCCGGATGGGCAATTCCGCGCGCAACGCGCGTCCGAAATCCCCTTTAGGGAGGGGACGATGTTCGCAAAGTGCGCTCGGCGCGGCTTTGTGAACATCCGGGGTGGGTTTCACGCCGGGTCGACGTTTTCAAAAATTATTGAGTCTGAGCGTCGCGCGAACCCACCCCGGACCGCGACTCAACGGCTTCGCCGGTCGCCGCGATCGTCCCCTCCCCGGAGGGGAATTCCGCACGCTTCGCGTGATTTTTTTCATTACGGGATATTCTTCACGATCCTCGGGCCTAGGATTTTGGTGACCGGGATCGGGAGTTTTTGCCACATTTCGATGGCCTTGCCATACTTTCCGTTGGTCGGGCTGAGGTCTGGCATGGTCGCGCCGGAAGGCAGCCAATATTCCCAAAAAAGCGGCAGAGGCTGCGAGCCCCACTGCGCTTTGAATTTGTAAGTGCCTTCGTCCGGCGTGCTGCGACCAAAATCGAATTTTTTGTAGCCCTGTTCGACAGCCAATTTCAACGAATCGAAATACATCAGCATGTTGGCCGAGAGCCGGTTGAATTCACGCAGGCTCGAGGCCCAGGGAATTTCGACGGTTTCCTTGTAGCCCAACAAAAAACCGGCGGCAATCGGCTGTTCGTCTTTGTAAGCCGCGACGATCCAGGTGCGCGACGGAAAAGTCGTCAACATGTGGCGAAAGAAACGCTTGCCGTAAACCGGCGTGCCGAGGTCGCGCATGTTGACGGAGAAAACGTCGTAGAAATCGTCGAGCAAATCGAGTTTTCCGATCTTGGTATATACGCCTTCTTTGGTCGGTCTGCGAATTTGGCTGCGCAGTTTGGATTTGAAGCTTGCCATCAAATCATCGGCGTTCTCTGGCAGGTCGAGAATCATCGCGACCTTGTGGGTTTTTTGCTGTAATTCCGGGAAAACCGAGCGGGAGTGACGCAGTTCGATGTGCGCGGAGCCGAGCTTTTTTGCGCGAGCGACGGCTTGTTCGAGAAGCGCTTTTTCCGTTGCTTCGTCATCGGCGCAAACGCCGCCGTAATTGAAAAACGGCACCGAAATAAGAAAATTTCCGAAGACGACGCTGTGCATGTGAATCAGCGGCAGTACGCCTTTGATTTTGCCTTTTGAGCGGGCGCAAAGATAGAGGCTGTCGTGCCCCAGCGCGCGTTTGATAACTTCCTGAATTCCGGATTTGTGATAAATCATCCCCTGAGGATGCTCGTCGACGTAGGCGTCGCAGGCGGGCGAGCCGCCGTTAAGACAATCGATAACCATTACTTTTAAATTTACTTCTTTACTTTCGGTTGAGCCGATAAAAAATCTTTATTTTGAGCGCAAACAAGTGTGTTTTGTCATTTGCTTCGCGGTCATTGACCCGCGGCGTCATTTGTTGTCATATGCTTTGCGTCATTGGTCATTTCGCGAATACATTGACAAAAAATGACGGCGAAGCCAAATGGCGGCGCAGCGAAATGACGGTCGATGACCTGTTCATCGTTTTGGGCGATTTTAGTCAATTCGGGGCGGAAGTAACGTCGCAATCACACAGCCGTCGCGATCTCACTTTCTGCATCGTAATGGGCGTAACCGTTCAACGGCGCGTTTTTCGGGCCTGTGGTTTCGGGCCATTGTTTCGTGATCTGCTCTTGCGCCAATACTTCCTGAACCGTACCGAAACGAAAGGATTCCAACAATCCGACGATGCGGTCTTCCATCAGCGCCAAATTGCCGTAGTGCCGCAAATGCTTGAGTTTTCCGACGTTAATTCGGGGAATTTGGGGATCGACTTCCCAAGGGTGAAAGTAGATGACGGCCGGTTTTCCTTCGTTATTGAGCTTTTGAATGCTCCGTTTGAAAAACCAGAACGGGTAGAGCCGCAAATAACCGCCGCCGGCCATCGGAATATTTCTACCGAAGTATTTGACCGTGGTGATAGGAAATTCGGTCAGCTCGCCTTCTCCGGCTACTGTCACTTTGAAGGGGAAACGCGGCGCGTCCGCGACGCCGTAAAGATCGTGTTTGATGGGGAATACGCTGGAATCGTAAGTTATGCCAAGCTTGACCAATTTCTCCCACGCCCACAGAGAAGCGCGCGTGATGGAATAACTCGGCGCACGATAGCCTTTTACCGGAGCTCCGCCAATATTTTCGAGAATTTCGATCGACCTTTTAACGTCGTCGTAAAACTCGGTCGGCGTTTGCTCGAAAACGACCTGATGACCATAGCCGTGCGAGGCGATTTCGTGGCCTTGCTCTTTGATCGCAAGCACAATTTCAGGGTATCTCTCGGCGACCCAGCCAAGAATGAAGAATGTCGCGCGTACGTCGTATTTTGCGAAGAGATTTAGAATACGGCACACGTTTGGCGCTACGGTGCTTTCAAGATCGTCCCAATGGGAGCGCTTGACATGGCGGCGAAACAGCGAAACGTGAAACCAATCCTCTACGTCAACAGACAGCGCGTTTAAAATACTCATAGATGTCCTGCCAGATGCGTGTATTTTAAACAGAGTCGTAATTTGGGCCGAAGCTTGAGCGCGTCGTGCTCATTTTTCGCTTCAGGCGCTTCTTTAAACTATCCCCGAACGGCTTCCCTTGCGCAAATTCGGATTATTTCAGATGAAAATTCAGAGTGTGCCGGAGCGACCAAAACAGCCGCAAATTAAGCCGCCGCCGCCAATTCTAGCCGCTGGTACCAATCGACCGTCTTTTGCAGCCCTTCGTCAAACGTGACGACAGGTTCAAAGCCGATCAAGTTTTTAGCTTTTTCAATGGCGGCTTGAGAATGTTTAACGTCTCCCGTGCGCGTTTCCTGATAAACGGCGTTCGCTGATTTGCCAAGAATATTTTCCAGTTTTTGAACCAATTCGTTCAGCGTAAATCTATCGCCGCATGCTGCGTTCATAAACTCGCCGGCGGCTTCGGAATTACAGGCCAAAATATTCGCTTCAATCACATTCTCGATGTAGGTAAAATCGCGAGATTGTTCGCCGTCGCCGTGAATGGTCGGCGCTTCACCGTGCAGCATGGCCTTGATGAACTTGGGAATGACCGCCGAATATTGCGAGTTCGGGTCTTGCTGCGGCCCGAACACGTTAAAATATCGCAGGGCAATTGTCGGCAAGCCGTAGATTTTTTGGAAATTCATGGCGTAACGTTCGCCCGCGAATTTTGAAATGGCGTAAGGAGATTGGGGAGAGGCGGTCATGTCTTCAGATTTCGGCAGCGTCGGCGTATCGCCATAGACGGAAGAGCTGGAAGCCATGACGTACTTCCGCACTTTTGCGTCACGCGCTGCGACCAGCACGTTAAGCGTGCCCTCAACGTTGACGCGATTGGAAGCGATTGGATCGGCGATGGAACGAGGGACGGAAGGGAGCGCGGCAAGATGGATAACAAAATCGACGTCTTGCATTGCTTTTTCCACAGTTTGCAGATCGCAAATATCGCCTTTCATAAAATCAACATCGCCGTCAGCCCAGTCCAGGTTTTCAACCTTGCCGGTGGATAAATTATCGATTACGCGGACTTTTTCGCCTCTGCCGCTTAATGCTTTAACGATGTTTGAACCAATAAACCCGGCGCCGCCGGTAACCAGATACGTAGCCACAGTAGCCTCCTCAAGAAATTCAGATATACGAAAACCGATCCCGGCCAACTCCCTTTAGCTCGGCTCTGGTCCTTCAAGGTGTAATTCGCTTATAAAAAATTTAAGAAGTTCGCTGCGCAGATGTTGGCAAGTCCGCTTAAAACCCGTTCAAGAATGAGCCGGTGAAGTTTGTCGTCACAGGCCCAGGACTTTTGAACGTCAAATTTAAGAGCGCCCCCAAAAGCTTGCAAACGTCGCCGCACGCAGCAAGAAGTGTTTTAAAACTTGTTCGCCCCGTTCATCCTGTCACGGGAATAATAGTTATAACCATAGTACCTGTAATCATAGTAGTATGGCAAAACCCCTTTTTGGTTATTGATAACCGTGCCCAAAAGATTGAGTCCGGCGTTGCGCATCAATTCAACCGCGCGTCGGACGACGTCTTTGTGGGTTTGTCCAGCTTTGAGAACGACCAGGGCGCCGTCCATTTCACTGCTTAAAATCAGCGAATCGGTGACGGGCAGCACCGGCGGACTGTCAACGATAACAGCGTCGAAATAAAACTTGATCTCTGAAAATAGATCGCGCATGTGCTGGGAATTGAACAGACCCGTGGGGTTGTCCAAAACGCCGCCCGCGGGCAGAATTTTCAGGTTTGGAATCGAAGTGTCCTGAAAGCATGAATCGAGCTTTCTTTTGCCGGTCAGAATGTCGGCGACGCCTTCTTCTTTATCGATGCCAAAAAGCTGATGAACGCGGGGACGCCGCAGATCGCAATCGACAAGAATGGTCTTCGTTTCGCGGTAGCGCGCGATTGTGCAGGCGAGAAGCGCGGCGGAAGTGCTTTTGCCCTCGTTCATTGTTGCACTGGTGATGAGCAGGTTTTTGATTTCTTGCCCAACGTAGACGTTTTTCAACTTTGAATAAAGCCTGCGAAATTCGGCCGCTTCAGGCGTTTCATCATCGAAAATGTCGAGAATACTGCCAGTAAAAAGTTCCATGATGATACTGCTTTGGTGTATTTTTCGTGACAGAGCTATTGCATGAATTTACATAGCCGCCGGCGCTTTTGGGATAGCCAATGCTATTTCAAGATTGCGTCGAACAGGAGCTGGATGCCTTTATGGTCATATTCCGCCAGACGCTTGTTTCTTTTGGCCTTCTCGAAATGAGGATTGATCTCCATCGCCTTGTTGAACAAATTGACCGCTTTGTTGTTGAGAAATTTGCTCATAATCACATAAGCGACGCCGAGATGGTTGTAAAGATCCGCATAGCTTGGATATTTTTTGAGCAAGCCTTCCAGGCGGCGGATGTGTTTCCAGATAACCGAGCTTTTCATGCGGTTGCCGCTGTGAATGACTTTGAGATAAAAATCCAAAATAAAAGCCATGTCGATGTGGCCGGAGCCTGAGACCATGTCATAGCCTTTCTGGAATGCTTGCAAAGCGAGCTCGAATTTTTCTTCTTTGAGGTATTTTTCACCCTCGGCGAAGTGTTCGTTGTTGAAATTCGGGTTGATGCGCGTGGCTTTTTCCATGCAGCTCATCACTTTCGAATAGCAATCAACGGAAAGCTCGAAATCTTCGCGCGTGTGTGCATTCAAAACATAAGCCAGACCCAAATTGTAGAAAGCGTCCGGGTAGTATGTATTGATCGCAATGGATTTTTTGAATGAAGCCACCGCGTTGCGACATTGCGATTTTCTCAAGTACGCTCTGCCCAAATTGTTGTGCAAATCAGCGAAGTTCGGGCTTAGGATAATCGCTTTTTCGAGTACGTCAATCGCTTCTTCCAGACGACCGACAGAAATGTAGGCCTTGCCAAGATTGTTGTAAACGACCGACTTTTCCGGCTCAAGAACGATGGCGTCCTCAAACTCGCTGATCGCTTCGTCGAACATGCCTTTCTTCATAAAGGCAAGCCCCAGCAAGTTTTTCGACTCGGCCTGCTGTGATTCTTTCAACTGATCCGAGAGTTCGAGCAGTGAGCCGACTTCGGATTTTTTTTCTTCGTGAAAACTGCGCGTGGTTTTCAAGAGCAAATCTTCAGAAATCTGTTGATCATGCTCTACGAATTGTGAGTCCAGCAGCGTGCCGTTTCTGAAAAACGAGGAAATTACGCGATGTTGATAAATGCTGTTCGCGGTTCTCAGAAAATACTCGCCGCTCTTGGACTTGATCACGTCGTTAAATACATACTCACCCATCTTTCATCCCAATGAATTAATGTTCCGGCTGCCGCACATCCCTTTGCCACTTAACCGAACGCCGCCTACACCGAGTGGGTGTTGGCAAAGGCGATTCTTTTCGCTCGCGTGCTCAAGTTAACTTCCGAAAGCTTACGGTAAATGTCTGATCGCGTAATCGATTCGTTAATCAGATTCAAATTAATGAGCATCTTTCGGATAGCGCTTGGCCCGTAAGAAGGATGAGCAATTACAACACTGATGATTTTTTCCAAAACGGGGTCCCCAGAAAGTTCGGACATGCTGATATTCGCGGTTTCCGTGAAGTCGTTGGCCTGGTTATAGGCGTAATCGTTGGTGTCGTCGTCACCATCGGCGTCAACGTCTTCACCGCTGAAAAAACTCACGTCAAAAAAACCGCCGCTTTTTTCCGCTTGCGGTTTCTTTACGGGACGCTGCGGCGCCAGCATTTGCGCGTGGGCGTTTTGTTGTTGGGGGAGAGGAGAAGGCTGAGTTGGAGGCTGCATTGAAGCTTCGACTTCAATCGCTTCCTGGGCTTCTCCAAATCGCGCCGTAGTCACCTGCGGCGCATTGGCGCCTCCCGTCGGCTGCGGCGTTGACTGCGGCAGCTTTTGCTGATTTTGCACGCCTAAAGCATTGTTGCTTGGCGAGGGTACGGAATTCTGACCTGCTTGATGACGCTCCGGGGGCTGTTGCTGAACAACCGAATGTGAATTCGCATTCTGAGCTTGCGGCGCGGAGAGCGCGGTGTTGGTTTCTTCAAGCAGCCACGGGTCGGCGATTTCTATATGTTCAATACTTGCCGTATCCACGTGGTTCGTCTCTTCCGCTTCTTTTTGCCGCGCGGCTTCATGCCCCGAATTGTTCGTAGCGGCGGGGTCGATGGAAGAAGTTGCAACATCCTGCAAATCAACAAGATCATTCGTGTCCGTGAAAAGAGAAGCTTCCGGTGCGACCGGCCGCTTCACGCCGAGTATGTTATTGGCGAAATCTTCCAGACCGTCTTCAACGCTTTCGTACGCTTGAATAAAAAGGTCAAGTTCAAGCAGAAGGTAGACCTCGTAGACTTCCTTGCTCATGCTCGCCAATTTGAGGTCGCCGTCGCTTTCGCGAATACGTTGGAGCTCTCCGACGAAAACGCCCCAGCCGGCGGAACTGATGAACTCTACTTGCGCGAGATCGATCACGAATCTGTAATGGTTGTTGGACAGGAGATAATTAAGAACGTGTTCAAATTCATCTACCGTCGAGGCGTCGAAGACTGATTTGAGGTGAATGATGTAGACTTTCTCATCAGTCACTTCTACGGAATCAACGAGCCGATTGTCTTCTGCCAACATCTCAGCGAACTCTCATTTTTTGGGTTAATGCAATCACAACTACTTTCTAGAAAAACGGGAGTTTTCTCTTCTTGCTCTTGCCCATGCGTTCTTCAAAATCGATCTTGGGAACCGTGCCGAGCACAACGAGTCCGAGGTAATTTTCCACTTCTTCCACGGATTTGAAGGATTGATCGATAAACTCCAACGTGTAGATAAACCCGCCGCCCAGGCCGAGCCCAAGTAATAATGAGATTATGATGACCTGGTTTGTGCTCGCGTTAATCGGTTCCGTAGGCAATTGCGCCGGGTCGATGATTCGGAAGCGCAAGTCCTTGTCCAGGGCCTGCATGGCGGTTCTAATTTGGGCGCTGCGAACCTGATCGAGAAAAGTTTGGTACATCTGGCGGTTCTTGTCGACTTCCATCTGATACTTTTGCAGCGTGACTTCATGCACCGGCATTTGGTTGGTCGTCGCATTGTAGGCGTTGACAAAACGATTCAGCGTCGATACTTGCCGCTGTAAAAGATCAATTTCGAAACCCAGAATCTCACGCCGCGCCGCCGCGTTGATAGCCGAAGATTGAAAAACGCCCTGAAGGTGTCTGACGCCGCTGCGCCGGATCTCGTTTTCCAGACTTTCCTTCAAATCCTTGATTTCACCGTTAAGACGCAGAACGTCGCCCTGATCCCATTTGTGGGAAACGGCCAATTCGCTCAAATCCGTGACTTTTTCAATCAGCGAGTTTCGCATGCTGCTGGCTCGGTCGCTCAGTTTGACGCGAATCTCGGATGCGTCTCGCCCCAAAAGCGCTTCAAGCTCGCTCATCTCTTGAACTTTCTCGGAAATGTCCACATTGTAAGAAGAGATGACGCCTTTAATTTGGCCAACGCTTGTCGGGCTGACCGTCAGTTGCTTGCTGGGAGCGTTCGCGTTGATGCTTCTTTGGTAAGCGCGCAGCCGCTCTTCAGCGTATTCGAGCTTGTCTCGATAAATCTCAAGTTGCTCGTTGGAAAAATCTTCAACGCTGCGCACGCCGTATTGCTCGGTGACCAGATTGTCTTCAATAAAAACATCAGCCAGCGTTTTGGCGACCAGGTAGGCTTTTTCCGGGTCTTTGGAAGTGCAGGAGACTTCGATATAGTCGCCTCGGCGCGGAAATTCAACTTCCACGCTGCCGCGTATTGACGCCGCAAGCACCGTATTTCGGGCCTGTTCTATGCTTATGTCTTCCTGGGCGGCCACCAACTTTTTCGCTTTTTCTTCCTGAACCGCACTTGGATCCAGCCCGAGCTTTTCTACCACCTGAGTGAGAAGAACATTGCTTTTGATATGCTTGGTGATCGTTTCCTTCTCATCGCGCAACTTCATTTTTTCACGCTCGGTAACGCCGGGAAGCTGGTTTTTTAAATCGCTTGTCATAAACGACTTCTTGCCGAGCATGATCGTTACGGTCGCCTTATACTCGGAAACGAGCGTGATAATACGAATGTATCCGCCAATACATGCCAAAATCAGCGGGATAATCAGAAACCATTTGCGACGCTTCAACAGATGAAGTATCGCTTGTACATCGATTTTAGAATCTTGCATTTACCGTCTCCAGGCGTAGGACTTGAAAGTCGACAGGTTTCTATTGATTATTGTTATTATTATTGTTGTTGCCGTTCGCGTTAAAAATCTGATCGAAAACGATGAATGAGACAAACAAGGAAGCCGTGCTTGTGACAACCGTTCTTAGCGTATTCGTCGTAAAAAACTTCAAGTAGGATTCTTTTCTCGGAACGTAAATCGTGTCTCCAGGCTTAAGCGTGATCGGAATCGGAACGCCAATCTTGGCGTATTGGTGCAAGTTGACCTTGTACACAACCGCACCTTCCGGCGTGCGGGTAATGATGCGAACGCGTTTGAGATCCGGTCTAATGGAAGGGCCGCGCGTGTTGCCGTCTTCCACCGCCGCGGGGCCGCCCGCAAGAACAATGGCTTGCAAAACGTCCAGGCTTTCCTGCAATTCGTAGCGTCCCGGCTGCAGCACTTCGCCGTAAATATATATCGCTTGTGATTTCGTAAACAAGCCGCCGCCCGCGCCGCTGTTCGGGCCGTTGACGCCGTTCCCGGTTCCGCCGGGCACGTGAATAGTGTCGCCGGGGCGGAGTTCAGGAAGATTACTGATGTCTTGCGCATCGAAATAGGAGACCAGATTTGCGGCAATAACTTGCCCTTGCGTTCCGCTTTTGCGGACAATCGTAACTTTTTCCAGCTCAGCTTCATCGAGCGGGCCGCCTGCTTCAAGAATGGCTTCCCAAACGTTCGGCATTTGCGGAAAACTAACGGCTCCGGGCAATCGAACAGCGCCCGTTACAAAGATTTTCTTACTGCCGTATTCAACTACTTTTACCTGCGCTTGAGTTATATTGCGGTTGTAGTTGCGAAAATTTTCGACAATCTTGCTCTCAAGTTGCGAAATCGTTAAACCTGCCGCCAGCACCCTTCCAAGGATGGGCAAATCAATTCGCCCGTCGCCGTCAACAACGGCTTCCTGGTCCGGCACCTCGGGCGCTTGCCAAATGGAGACAAGCACTTTGTCGCCTGCTTCGATGACATATTCCTGCGCTTGCGCCGGCGCAGTTGCGACCAGTCCAAGAATCAGCAGAAAAATTGCGCGGAAAAAGTTAAGTCGCATCATGTATCCCTACATTAAATCCGTTTTCGATTCACTGTCCCGGTGAATCCCGGTTTTACTTGGTTGTTCCCGAAACTTCATTGCTTCCAGCCTGAAGGCCTTTTTGATCGACGACGAAAACGCGATAAAAATAAGTCGTCAGAGTCGTTAAGCCGTTATCCGTAAATTCAGTATCCGCAGGGCTGCTGTTGAGCACCGCGATCGGCGTTTGCGTCGTATCGACAGGGCTGACCAGCGAGCGATAAACGCTGTAATGAGAAAAATCTGTTTCATTGCTTCTGGACCAGGTCAGTTTCAAAGTCTCCTGACTTAAAGCCGAAGGCACTGCAAGCGTAACAGGTACAGGCGCCGTATTGGCCGGCAGCGTCACCGAAACTTCATTACTTGGCGTGCTGAGACCCGATTGATCAAAAGAAAATATCTTGTAAAAATACGTGACGCCGTCGGTCACTTCCGTATCGATAAATTCAAGGTCGCGACGATCAGAAAAAATGGCGCGCAAAGTTGAACTCAAATCGACGTTAGCTTGCTCCGCTCTGAACAGGCGGTAACTGGCAAAATCAGAGTCGTCGTTGCGCGTCCAGGTCACTTGAACCGATCCGTTGTCCTGAACAAACGGCGTGAAGATCGTCACCGCCGTTGGCGCGTCTTCCGGCAGCGTTGTGCCCGAAACTTCGTTGCTGCCCGTGGCCAGGTTGGTAAAATCGACGACAAAAATTCGGTAAAAATAGGTCGTGTTCGGATCAAGGCCGGAGTCGATAAAATTGGTCGTGCTTCGCGAAGTAATGCTGGTGACCGAAGTCGCGTTATCACGCGTGATATTGGGAGAGGTCGAGCGATAAATGACGTAAGAAGCGAAATCTGCGAGGTCTTGACTCGGCGTCCAGGTTATTTTGAACATTGACTTGCCGTCGCCTTCCAAAACCGGAGGGAAGAGGCTGATTGCGGCGGGCGCGCGCCTGATCGTTAGACGCGTTGTGGAAAATTCAGCGGCGGCTTCGTTGTTGACGCGGTCGATAAAAGTTCCGATAACGCGCTTTTCGAACACGTCCGCATCTCCCGGGACAATATAATCGACTTCATAAACTCCGTCGTTCGGCAATTGATCGCCGTTTGTGCCGTTGTCGAACAGTGCGATGTTTTGCGGGCCGTCCTCAATTGAAGCCCAGGCTTGTCCAGCCGCTTCTCCGGCGTTCAGCGTAAAATGCACTTCGTCGCCGGCCTGCTTTTGCACACCGTTTGTATTTTCTGTGATGGATTGAATCGTCGCCTGAGTATCGAGAATAATCGAATCGTGCACCGGGGCTGAGCTTTCGTTGCCGGAAGTGTCGCGGAATTTTGCGAAAACAGTTTTTTCACCGTCTCCGGCAGGCAAAATCCAATTCGTTACGCTCACGAAAGGTTCGAGCGTGGAACTGGTGAAAGTCGAGTCGTTGCTCAACTGCATAAACGCCGTGGACGCTGCTGCGGAAATGGTGACTTTTACGTCAGTCGTTCCGGTAAAAACCGCTCCGCTCTCAATGGAGATGCTAAAGACGTTCGCTGTGGCGGAAATAACGGATGTTGGCAGGCCTTCCAAATCTTCTTCGCTGACCGCAGTGATTTTGTAAAAATACTGCACGCTGTTCTGCACTGTCTGATCCGTGAAAGTCTTATCTTCCGTGGAACCGATGGCGGAGAACCCGGAGGTCTGGGTCGTGCTGCGATAAATCTTGAATTCGCGGATAATGGTAGTGTCGCTAAACTCCCACGTCAAAATCACCTTACGGTCGCCGACGAGAGCCTGGATATTGGTTGGGGCGGCGGGAAAAACACCCTTTTCGGTTGGATCGATCCCGGTTGGCTTGCCCTCGCAACCGAGAAATACAACACCCGCAAAAAGGCTGACGATCAGCCCGAAGAAAACCGATTGCGGCGTCTTCATATTTACATGCTCCAAAGCTGCTGATTCAAAGATGTCGATTGTAAAAATGTATAAGAGCCAGATGCGGCGCTGCGCCTAAAACTTCTTTTGCACTCCCAACGCCAGGGCTTGGTTGCGAAAATCGGCGTTCATCGAAAAACCGACGCCCTTTTCACGATAATTGGGGAAGAAAAGGAGAGCATCTAACAAGTTGTACAAATAAATACTGCCGGCAATAATAAACGCGGTTTTGCGTTTTTCAAATCGATTGTCAAGAATCGTTTCGGTGCGCTGAACTTCGAGAAGCAGGGCTTCACGCAATTCACTGTTGTTCTCATTGTTCTGGAAATTTGTCAGCGCCGCTTCGTAATTATCCACCGAGCTTTGGTAGCGTCGATCTCGATAAATTAAATAGCTGCCTGAGGTTAAGGACAATGTCGTAATAATCCAACCCTTCGCCGGCTGATCCGAGTAACGCTGCCCCCAACCGGGGAGAATCAAGGATCGGAATGCAGCGCGCGAACGCGTTTTTTTCGTCAAGTTTACGGAAATGCGCTGGCTAACCCCGGGACGAAACTCATACAAACCCGTGTAGGTTTCGTAGCCCCATTTTTTAGCGCGTATGCGATACGTGCCTTTGAGGTTTTTTAGAATTGTATACGGCGTTCGACCGGCCAATCCATACTCGCCTTCAAGGTAAATAATCGCGCCGGCCGGGTTAGCAACGACTTGTGTGTTTATCGGGGCCTGTTCTTGCGCCGGCAGAACGGAAGCGCCAACGCAGATCACAATTCCCGCAACGCCAAACAATTTGGCAAAACGTCTCATCGAACCGAAACCTCCGTGTCTGTTAATGCCTATGAATCGAGGACTTCCTTGCCTCGGATGATAACCCATAATGTTTGCAGTAGAATCATAATATCCGCTTTAATGCCCTGATTTCGGACATAAACCATGTCGTAACGCAGTTTTTCTCGCGTCGCTTCAATCGTCGTGTCGTAGCCGCAAACGATTTGTGCGATGCCTGTCATGCCGGGCTTAACCATCAGTCTGTCAGGAAAATCGGCGACCTTTTCGATAATCGGAGGCATAAGCTCCGGTCTTTCCGGTCTCGGGCCGACCATGGACATTTCGCCGAGCAGCACGTTATAAAACTGTGGAATCTCGTCGACATGTGTAAAACGAAGGATACGCCCCAGCGCTGTAATTCGCGGGTCGTTTTTTTTCGCCCACTGTGCGCCGTGCTTTTCAGCGTCCGTCGTCATCGTGCGAAATTTGTATACCCAGAAAGGTCGCCCGAACAAGTCTTCCTTTCTGCGGTCTCCCTTGCGGCGGTCGTGAGCGACGGCAAGGTTTACCACGCGTCTGTCTTTTTCGCGATTATTCTTTCCCGCCCGCACTTGTTTGTAAAAAGCGGGGCCGCGGCTGTCAAATTTGATGATGAACGGAATGATGAAAAAGAAGATAGAGCAAAAAATGAAGCCCATGACGGCGCAGACGATATCGAAAATGCGTTTGGCGACCGACTGCCAGAATTGCTTGTTGGCCAAAGTGCTGTTCATTTTTTGCAGCAGTTCTTCCGGCAGCCAAAACATGGCCGACAGACTCGTCATAAGAAAAAACGGCGAGATGAAAAGCTTTCCCGCTATTTTTCTGATTCGGATATCGCTGTCTTTCAAAACTTTCTTTTCCCGTTCCTCGCTGTAGATTCGTCCGTTGGCGCTGTCTTTCACCAGAAGTTTGCGATAGCGCTGATAGACGTCATCCGTCAGCAAGTTTGTCTTGCCGTTTTTCGCGGTATCGACAGGTGCTATGGCAGTCGCTGATTGTTGCGTCATTGCGTCACCTTTGTCTCGGCTTCAATTCTGAAATCAATACGTGCTAGCACTCGTCCTGAGTCCGTCGCAAAAAATTGACGCATTGGGCCGTCCTGCTTGACAACCCTGCTCGATATTCTCTTACGAAAATATCAAAATGTTCTTTGCTCTAAACGCAAATGGCGTGCCCGGCGCCGGAAAATATATTTTTTGTCAAAACCTCGTTTCCGGCTTCAGGCGCAAATTAAAAGAAAACCATTGTTTAGCGATGTTCTCGTTTTGGGTGGCTTTCGCAGGTTTCGATTTAACAACCGCTCCATTGTGAGACACTGTTGCATGAAAGGAAAAAGCGTTTGGTTTGACGAGAAATCGCTGAGTTCTTTTAGATGTATAACGTACTCTCATAGGGAAACCGTGCGTAAACGCCGCCGTGCTTCAGTCGTTGGCAAAGGGCGGAAAACGATTTGTCATTTGGCGCTGCAATTACTGACGTTTTGGGCTTATTTTGAAGTAGAAGGCGTTTGAAAGTCTAAGAGGCTGTTTTAAAAGTCCCGTAGGGATGCTTGATAATAGCCAGACGATTTATCGCCTGGAACCGATGATTTTTTATGATCTCAAGTCCCGCCAGGGACGATTGAGGCTGGAAACGCGATAAAATTTCAACCGTCCCTGACGGGACTCGACAAAAAACAAAACGTCATCTTCCCCGGAAGTGAACTTCCGGGCTACTTTCGACCGTCCCTGCGGGATTAAAACAGCTTCTAACAACGGCCTGAGATTGCCTAAAAGAATTGCTTGAACAATGAAAAGCACATTGGAGAAAAGATGAGCGACAAACCACTCGTAACATTGAGCTTGATCGCGCTTCTTGCTTTTGCCGCTCATAGCCTGGCGCAGCAAAATGTTCAGATAAATCTGAAAAAAACGATCCCGGCGCCGCCTTCCGATGAGCGCCTGCTTTTCGTCGGGATAGAAAACGATGAAATTCGCTCACTCTCAACGGACGCTGACGTTATTCGCACCGCTAAAGCCGGGCGCGTCAGCACAGACGCTTTGTCTGGTCTGGTTGTGGGATTTGAGAAGGACGTTACGAGTCGGTTTTTGGCCTTGGTCACAAAAGGAAACACATCGAGAAAAAGCGATGATTTGAAATTGACGGCCTTAGACGGAATCGGCGAAAAACGTTTTGAAATGAAGATTCCTTGGGCGAATGACGAACCTTTTCCAACGATTGCGGTTTCCGGCAAAGACGGAGCGATTGCGCTTGGCAAATCCGCCGTGAATGAAGTCCGTTTTTTCACAGCCGACGGCGCACTGAAGCGTCATGTGCGACTTTTCGAAAACAACGAATATTCAACCGAACGCACCTTGCACATCGAAGCGGATGCGAGGAGCGGCTTGTTCGCCGTGGCGGCGATACGAACGCCTGCCAGCCCTGGAATGCTAGAACCCGAGAGTAATTCAAAGCTCTTTTTATTCAACAGTGCAGGTGCGTCACTTTGGGAAACAACGCTAAAGGAACCATCGGTGTATGCGTTGAAATTTTTCCCCAATGGAACCCGCCTGCTGACCGCAACTTACGATGCCTACCGCGAAAACGGCATGATCAAAAAAACGCGTATTCTCGATGAGAACGGCGCCGTCGTGAAAGAGCACGATTTTTTGTTCCGCGATGCTGTGTTTGATGAAACGAACGGGGCTGCATTGCTTTATGAAAAAGGAAAATTCTATGCGCTCGACTTGGATTCAGGAGAAATTATTGCCCAAGGTGAGGGTGAGAAAGACGAATTAATTCTTGCGGCTTCTTTTTCAGCAAATAAATCAGCCTCGGCCATCTTGTTTGCCAAAGAAGTTTTTAAGGACGGCGGGCTGCGCTATGAAAGTCCGGTATTGCGTTTTTTTGAAAGCGGCGGTGCGTTGGTCGGCAACTATCGGCCAAAAGGCGAACGCCTGCGAAAACCATTCTTCGCTATTTCTGAAGATCGCCAAGCCATCGTTTTGGTTACCGCACAACGCTTCGAAATACTCGACTGGGTCGAATAGATGGCGTCACAATCGTGCACTTAAAGGCGCTTCTATTTTTGCTCGCCGGAGTTGGCCATGATCTGCGCGTTTTTGTCGCCAATTTCGATCCTGATAACAGCGGAATCGCTGACGCTTATTTTTAATTGCACCGGTACGGCGGCGGGGTATTTGAATCGCTTGGAGAACGTTTGCTGCGTCTCGGAGGAAATTTGCTCAATCACGCCTTCCGGCCTGGAGGACACGCTCACCCATTGTTGTAAATCATTTTTGGCGTCGGTTTCCAGTCGTTGCTTAAGCGTTCCCGAAAACCGATCCAGACCTTTCGCAATATCAAATGTGAAATCGCTTGCTTTGTTTGAGCCTCCCAATGCCGGCAAAAATGAGATTTCACACGGTTCTGAGACGCGAAGGCTTATTTGTAAGACGTTTGCCGTGTCCAGCAAGACAACTTCTTCCGTCACCGTTGAATCGGGGTAAATGCGAATCAATTTGTCGGCGCGAACTTCAACGCTTGCCTGACTTCTGAGCATCGTTTGGCCGTTCCTGAGCAGGATATAATCTTCCAGAAATTCTTCAGTTTTAATGTTGAAGCCTTGAAATCTGCGGCTGGCAAACTGACCGATTTCTCCGTAAAAAAAAGAAGAGAATTTATTGGTAAGCATGAAAGTTGCGGAATCGCCTGGGGCGAAATAGCGGGTTTCTTTTTTGAAAAGAGATTGAGATGACGCCGCGACCGGCGCGAGCAAAAATGCCAGTACGCAGAGGTTGAGAAAGCGAATCCGTGTGCAAATCATAGTTGTTTTGATGCAGTGCATTTGTCGTCTCTCAGGTCGGCGGAACGTGCGCCCGCGACGCTGCGGTGTATAAACGGTTTCCGGTTTCGTTATGCAATCGTTGTGCCGGACGAGAAGGCGGCCCGGCTATTTTGTGATGCAAAGTCGGTGTTATGGAAATCAAAAATCCATAATTTCCACACTCCGCTATCCCGCCCAAACGCTTTTTTGTCGGCTGCGAACGAGTGATGCTTCCTTTCCGGAAACCATAATTTCAGCAGGCAGCGGACGTGCGTTATAATTGGAAGCGAGTGTAAAACCGTAAGCTCCGGCGGTCAGAACCGCGAGCAAATCGTTGCGTTGAACTATTGGCATTGACCGATTTTGCGCCAAAAAATCCCCGCTTTCACAAATAGGGCCGACAATATCCGCAACAGCTCTTTCATTCGAACCGATTTTGACCGGAACGATTTCATGATAAGCGCTATACAAGCTCGGTCGCAGCAAATCGTTCATGCCGGCGTCAACCACGACAAAGCGTTTGTCGCCCAGGTCTTTAGTGAATAAAACGCGCGTCAAAAGCAGACCTGCCGCGGCGATCAGTGAACGCCCCGGTTCAAAAACGATGGTCGTTTCGGGACACGAAAGCCCGTCAACGAGAACGCGAACGATCTCTTCCGGCGGCAGGGCAAAGTGATCGACGCCGCGCACATTTTCTTCGATGGCAATCGGATTTTCGTAATTGACGCCAAGCCCGCCGCCTACGTCAATATACCGCAAGGGCCCGCAAGCGGAAGAAGCTGTTTTGGCGAATTCTCCCAGCGCTTTTGCAATCTTGCGATAGGTGTTGAGCTCGGAAATCTGAGAACCGATATGACTGTGAATGCCTACCAATTGCAAAGCGTTGTCACTTCTTATCGACTCTAAAAGTTGTGCGGCATGCTTTAGGGAAATGCCGAATTTATCCTGGTTTCTGCCCGTGGAAATATAAGGATGTCCGTGAATATCGATGTCCGGGTTCAATCGCAAAGAAATCGGCGCTGTCTTGTTCAGTTTTTTGGCCAATTCAGCAATTATTTGTAATTCCATCTCCGACTCGACGTTTAACCCGAGCACCCCGGTTTCGATAGCGGCGATAATTTCTTCGTCTCTTTTCCCGACGCCGGCGAAAACAATTTTGTTCGGTGAAATCCCAGCCTGCAAAGCCAATTTCAACTCGCCTCCCGAAACCACGTCCGCTCCTGCGCCGAGATTTTTCAGTCGGTTCAAAACAGCGGGGTTGCTGTTGGCCTTCAAAGCATAACAAATAAGATGCGGCGTTTGACCAAATGCGCCGTCGATGCGCTTAAAATTTTCGACAAGCGCCGTTTCGCTGTAAACGTAGAGCGGCGTATCAAACTCATCCGCCAGCGATTGCAATGAAACGTCTTCAAAAAAAAGCTCTTTTCTACGATAGTTCAATTGCTGCATTGTATAGAAAGTCCTTTGCGTGATTTTCGAGTGGGTCGGAAGAATTCGCCAAAAACGACAATTGAATTTGGCTCGCAAAATTGAAATCGGCAAATACTCATTGCCACTTTAAAAAGCCATGCTATTTTTACCGAATTTCAGAATCAGGTATAAAGGAACGCTCTAAATCGTGTTGCAATTATCCGCTGAAGATCAGGAAAAACTGACAGGCGAGCACGGCCCCGGGGTTCAAATGGCGATGTCGATTCTCGTGCGCATGGCGAAAGTTATGAACGCCGAAAGATTGTTGGACATCGAAGCTGCACATATTGACAGCGCTTTATTTATGGGCGACGCCACGCTGGAATACGCTGAAAAATTAGCCGGTCTCGGCGCTGAAGTCGTTGTGCCGACCTCGCTCAACGTCAGCGGAGTGGATGAACACGGCTGGCGCGAGTGGGCCACCCCGCCGGAATGGGCGGAGAAGGCGCGCCGGCAAATGCTCGCCTACCAAAAAATGGGCTGCACGCCAACATGGACGTGCGCGCCGTACCAGACGGAGTTTCGACCAGCATTTGGCCAACAAATCGCCTGGGGGGAATCGAACGCCATCGTTTTTGCCAATTCCGTGCTTGGCGCGCGCACAGAACGCTATCCCGACCTGCTCGACATTTGCGCGGCGGTGACCGGTCGCGCGCCTGCCGTCGGCCTGCACTTGAAAGAAAATCGCGTGGGGGAAATTCTCTTTCGTCTTCAAAATATTCCAGAGAAAATTTTGGACGACGACACGTTTTATCCTGTTTTCGGCCACCTCGTCGGCAAGTTCGCGCCAGACAGCGTTCCGGTTATTGAAGGGCTGAACGTCAAACCATCAGATGATCAACTAAAAGCGTTTGGCGCCGCAACCGCTTGCTCAGGCGCCGTGGCGCTTTTTCATATCGTCGGCGTGACTCCGGAAGCGCCTGACTCAGCGACCGCTTTTCAAGATAAGGCGCCGCGACAAACCATTGTCGTAACGATGAAAATGCTGCGCGAAGCTCGCGATGAATTGACAACCGGCACTGACGGCGCCCTGGACATGGTTGTGCTTGGCAGCCCGCACTTTTCTTTCGCCGAGTTCCAACAACTCATCCCAAAAATAAAAAATGCAAAGCGTCACGAAAATGTACGATTTTTGGTCACGACCAGCCGCATCATGCGTGAATTGGCCGGAAAAGCGGGATTTCTCACTGAACTTGAAAAATTCGGCGGGGAAGTAACCGTCGATACGTGTATTTTGACCACGCCGATGCTGCCGCCTGAAATTAAGACGATCATGACCAACTCCGCCAAGTACGCCTACTACACGCCCGGGCTGTTGAACGCTCAGGTCGTTTTTGGCAGCCTTGAAGATTGCGTCGAGTCAGCAGTCAAAGGGCGAATAATCAGGGACGATTCGTTATGGAGCGAGTAATTCAGGGAAAGCCGACGATACCTGGCGCTGCTCGGGGCATACTCTTAATCGCGAGTGAGCCGCTCAGTTTTTGGGGCGGGTATGATCAGTTTTCCGGCGAAATTATCGACCGTCGCCACCCGCTCTCCGGGCAAAACGCTGCCGGGAAAATTCTCGGCGTGCCCTTCACGCGCGGCTCCAGCACAACGACTGCGATCTTGCTGGAATCCGTCCGTCGCGGCGTGGCTCCGGCGGCCCTGCTGACGATGCAAACCGATCATTTTCTGGCGCTCGCTTCAATCGTCGCTGACGAAATGTACAAAAAGCCGATCCCGATCATAGTTCTGAATGAATCGGAGTTTGCAAAACTTGAGGGCGGAGTTTCGCTAGAAATATCTGAAAATGGTGAATTAAAATATGTTTGACATATCGCTTTGAACCTGAAAAAAAGAAACATCGAGCGGTTCATCCGTGAGCTTAAAGAATCGCCGCAACGGGATGACGTTTTTAACCCGTGGTGGGAAAAAGACGAGGCGCATGACCGGACTCAGCAAGCTCCGGCCATACGGCGCAGGCATTTGCGACACTACTTGTTGGAGCGGCTTGAATCCGCCAAATTCTTGTTACTCGCCGAGGCTGTCGGCTACCAGGGCGCGCACTTCAGCGGCGTGCCAATGACCTCGGAAAGGATTTTGTTAGGAGCGCTGAAAGAAAAAAACATTTCGCCGGAGATGGTCGCAACCGGGGTTGAATTTCAGCGAACGAGCCAGGAAACGCTGCGACCGAATGGCTTTACGGAACCGACGGCGACGATTGTCTGGGGCGAAATTGTCAATTCCGGCCTCGATCCTCGCGAAATTATTCTTTGGAACGCCTACCCGTGGCATCCTTTTAAACCTGCAAAAGGACGGCTGTCCAACCGCACGCCCGGCGCGTTGGAGGCGCTGACAGGAAAAACGGCGACCCAACTTTTGCTGAAAATGACCAACATCGAAAAAGTGATTGCTGCCGGGGCCAAGGCGGAGAGCTTGTTGCTGGAAATGGGATTGGAATGCAAACGCGTGCGTCATCCAGCGAACGGCGGCGCGACTCGTTTTAGGGAAGAATTCAGGCGGGAAATTAAGAGGAAAGACTAAAAGAAGAAGAGCGCGAGTTTGCTCCAGACCCGCACCCTTCTCTCATGCGTTTCAAGCAAGTTCAGGATCAAACGCGGAAGTTTTCTTTGATATTTTCAGTGACCACATGGCCGTCAAAAAGGTGGATGATGCGATGCGCATATTCCGCGTAGGTCGGCGAGTGCGTCACCATAACGATGGTGGTGCCGCTCTCGTTCAGTTCATTCAAAATGTTCATCACTTCATCGCCGTGGGCTGAATCAAGGTTACCGGTCGGCTCATCCGCGAGAATAACTTTTGGCTTTGAAATAACCGCCCGCGCAACGGCGACGCGCTGCTGCTGACCGCCTGAGAGCTGCTGTGGGAAATGGTTTTTTCTATGGCTGATTTGCATGCCTTCCAGCGCTTCATCCACCCGAGCTTTTCTGTCTGCCGAGGACACGCCGAGATAGAGCAACGGCAGTTCAACATTTTCACCCACCGTTAACTCATCGATCAGGTTAAAGCTCTGAAAAACAAAGCCGATGTTCTCTTTTCTGAGGTTGGCGCGCTGGCGTTCTTTGTATTGCGAGACCTCGTGACCAACGAAATGGTACTCGCCGTCCGAGGGGTTGTCCAGTAGACCAAGCACGTTCAAAAGGGTTGATTTTCCGCAACCGGAAGGCCCCATGATCGCGACGAACTCACCTTGCTTTATTGAAATGTTGACCTTGTTTAGCGCCGTTGTTTCGACTTCTTCAGTGGTGTATTTTTTGAGCAAATCCACTGTTTTGATGACTGCGCCGTTATTGTTTTCCATTCTGCACTCTCCTGTTCTATTGCTATGGTTCGAATATTTATTCTTAGCTGTCGGGCTGGTTTTTTAAAATGAGTTTATCGATATCGCCGAAATTGTCGTAGCTCGAGGTAATGACGCGTTCACCGGGTTCAAGCCCTTCGAGCACTTCAAAAACCTGTGTGTTTTGTCGTCCCAGCCGGATTTGGCGCTTGATGGCAAAATCGCCGGAAGGATCGATGACATAAACCCACTGACCGCCGGTCTTTTGGTAAAATCCGCCCTTCGCCAGCATGACGGCTTCGGTCAAATCGCTCAATTCCAGGCGAATATGCACAGTTTGGCCGCGCCGAATACCGTTAGGTTCTTCGCCTTCAAATTCAAGATCAACCTCGAAACGTCCCTGATTGATTTCGGGGTAAAGCTTTTTGGTCATAAGTTTGTAAGTCGAGCCTGCGAAATCAAACTCGCCGCGTTGGCCAAGTGCGATGCGCGGCAGGTAGTGCTCGTCGATTCCGGCGCGCACCTTAAAGCCGTCGAGAACGTCGACTTGACCAAGCCGCGTGCCCTGAGCCTTCGTTTCTCCGATTTCCGCGACGAGAGAAGTGAGTTGACCATTCGCAGGTGAGCGAACCACCAATTCTTCCAGGCGGCGGCGTGCGATTTCAAGATTGTCCTGCAGGCGGCCAACGGATGACTCCAGTTGTTTTAATTGCACTTCCTGAAAAATAGAATCGCGGCTAAAAGCTTCGGCGTTCAATTGATACAAGCGTTGCTGATAATTAAACTCATCTTCATTCGCTTCGAATTCCGCATCAGAGATGAGCTTTTGCTGACGCAATTCCTTGTTGCGTTCATAAAGCCGTTGCAAACGAAGAATGTTGTATTCCTGATCGAGCAAGCGCTGGCGGTTCTGAATGTTGTTCCGTTCCAGCGTAAATCGCGTGTTAATCAACTGGTTTCTTTGCTCAGTTACACGCGCGTCTTGCTGTGAAATCTGGATGAGCAAGCTGGTGTTCTCAAGGCGCAGAATTTTGTCGCCGTTCTTGAGAAAACTCCCGGCTTCACGGTAGATGGTATCGACGCGACCGCCTTCGACGGCGTCAATGTAAAATGTTTTGATTGGCATGATTGCGCCGGTCACCGGAATGAACTCCTGAAACGGGCCTCGCGAGACGTCGGAAATCGTCATCCTTTCAGCGTCAACATTGAGCTTGGTACTGCTGTCGCCCCAAAGGATGGAGTAAGTGACAAACGAAACGAACAAAAGGATTGCGGCCAAACCGGCTATTTTCTTTGGCGGCCACTTTTTCTTTTCTATTTTGCGATCCATGATTTACTCTTGAAGATTAAATCGGGTTTACGAGCTTTTGCATGACTCCCCAATTTAATCAAGAAATATACCAACGCCGTTTTGATTCTAACCAGGCTCTTAAGCCTGACGCTCTCAAAAATTGAGTATACGTTTGTATTACAGCCCCTGTACGAATGCGAACAGGGGCGTTCCGGTTCAAAATGAGCTGATTTGCGCCAGAAAACGCCATGATAAACGCCTTCAAAGTTTACCTTGCTTATATCAGCGTGTCGATACGAAGCCAGATGCAATATCGCGCTTCATTTATCATGCAAACACTCGGGCAGTTTTTGATTAACGGAATCGAGTTCTTTGGCATTTGGGCGCTGTTCAATCGTTTCGAAAATTTGGCGGGCTGGAGCCTGGCCGAAGTCGCGCTTCTTTACGGCATGGTCAACAGCGCCTTCGCGTTGACCGACGCAACTTCTCGCGGTTTTGATTTATTCGGCAATATGGTCAAGTCTGGCGATTTTGACCGCTTGCTCCTGAGGCCGCGCAGCACGGCGCTGCAATTGGCGGGGCAGGAACTCACGCTCAAGAGGGTCGGCAGGTTTATGCAGGGATTTGTCGTCCTGATCTGGGCAAGTCAGACGCTGGGAATCGAGTGGACTGTGGGGAAAACGTTTTTTTTAGCGTGCAGCATTTTGGGCGGGAGTTGTTTTTTCTACGGTCTCTTGGTTTTGCAAGCAACCGCCGCTTTCTGGACGACGGAAAGTCTGGAGTTGGCGAACATCACGACCTACGGCGGGGTGGAAACGGCTTCTTACCCAATGAAAATCTACAAGCCCTGGTTTCGAAAGTTTTTTACTTATGTTCTGCCGCTGGCGTTCGTGAACTACTACCCGGCGACGGCGATTACAGGAAAAACAACAGACATGGCCGTACCGGATTTTGTCCTGTACGGCTCACCTGTCGTTGGGCTCATTTTTCTCACAATCGCGCTTCAATTCTGGAAAGTCGGCGTGCGGCATTATCGGTCAACAGGGAGTTGAGTCGTCGCGGAACAAAGAGTGGGGCTGTCTCAAAGCATGGTTTGCGAATGAGAGACATACTATATGTAGGGGTGCAAAATCTTGAACTCCTACGATATGTTGTGTGACGCCATAAAATATTATGTTTTTGGACAGCCCCCTTTAACTCGACGGAATAGCAAGCCATGCACTCCATCTCACCTTTCTAACTGTGCGGCGCCGCTGCTTTACGCTTTTTCCTCTTTTTCTTGAATTTCTTGCGTTTTTTCTCCTGCGCTTTTTTGTCATTGGCGTCCATGCGCGCGATGTTGAGCGGTTTGCCAACGACCCTTGCCTTTTTCAAAATATGCAGCAGATTCCGAGGCAAATCTTCCGGCAAATCAACCGTGCTGAAATGGCTGTAAATATTGATTCGACCAATAAATTCCGGGTCTAAACCGATTTCGTTGGCGACGGCGCCGACAATATTGCCGGGCTTTACCTTGTTCTTATGCCCAACGTCAACGCGAAAACGCGCCATGCCTTGGTCTGGCTGATAAAGCGAATCTCTTTGCTTGAATTCCGCACGTCCCTTTTTGGACGATTCCTCGCGAAAACTTGTGTCGGCCTCTGGTTTATTGGATAGCAGCAATGGCTGGTCGCCCTGTACCAGTTGCGCAAGCCCGGCGGCGATTTCCTGCATGGGAACGTCATATTCCTGCTGGTACTGCTCCACCAGGCGTCGGAAAAAATCAAGATCGCCGTTGGCCAGCGTGTCCGTGATTTTCTGCTTAAAATTGGCCACGCGCATTTCGTTAATCGCGCTCGTCGACGGGCGCTGCATCACCTCAATCTTCTGATTCGTCGCCTTTTCAATGGAACGGAGCAACCGTTGCTCGCGCGGCGCGATGAACAAGACTGCTTCGCCTGAGCGCCCTGCTCTGCCCGTGCGGCCAATGCGATGCACGTATGATTCGGTGTCGTACGGCACGTCGTAATTGATGACATGACTAACACGATCCACGTCCAGGCCGCGCGCTGCAACATCCGTCGCGACCAAAATGTCGAGATCGCCTTTTTTGAAACGACCGATCGTGCGTTCGCGCTGGCTCTGCTTAATGTCTCCGTTGAGCGCCGCGGAATTATAGCCGCGCGCCTGCAATTTTTCCGCGAGTTCAATTGTGGCGGTTTTGGTTCGCACAAAAACGATCATGCCGTCAGAGATTTCGGACTCGAGTAAGCGTGTGAGTGCGTCCAGCTTGTGCCGCCCGCTGACGATCAGGTAACGTTGCCGGGTCGTTTCAACAGTGGCCGTTTGCGCTTCAATCGTAATTTCTTCCGGCGATTGCAGGTGTTTTTGCGCGATGCGCCGAATTGCTTGCGGCATCGTTGCGGAAAAAAGCGCGATTTGTCGTTCCGGAGGCGTTTGCTCGAGAATCCACTCAACATCGTCCAGAAATCCCATGCGTAGCATTTCATCGGCTTCATCGAGCACGAGACAATCGAGGCCTTCAAGCTCAAGCGAACCCCGTCGAATGTGGTCCATAACCCGCCCGGGCGTGCCGACGACAACATGAACGCCTCGCTTTAATTGCCGTAGTTGCAGGCTGTAATCTTGACCGCCGTAAACCGGCAATACATGAAAGTTTTTTAGTCGTGCAGCATAGCGTTGAAACGCCTCCGCAACCTGAATGGCCAATTCTCGCGTTGGCGCGAGCACCAAAACCTGCGGCAGTTTTTCCTTTAGCTGGATTCGCGAGAGCAAAGGCAGCGCAAACGCCGCCGTTTTTCCCGTCCCGGTTTGCGCCTGGCCGATCACGTCCTTGCCGGATAAAATGATCGGGATGGTCTGCGCTTGAATCGGCGACGGCGTTTCATAGCCAACGTCGTCCAATGCTTTTAGGATTGGGGGCAGGAGGTCAAATCCTTGAAAATCAAGGGGCGTTGAAGAAGATTCGGACATAAAAACTCCTTCAGGCATCAATTTCTAAAAAGCGCTTTGAGCAAGATTGTGCGTTTCGCGCTCTGACTTTACCTGAATTTTTATTTGAATAAGTTGCTCAAGTCGCGTGCTTTGGGCGGGGTTGGGCCGAAAGGACGAATTCAGCATTCGATTTGCTCGTCGAGAGAACGGCGAGAATTAAGGCGTGAGAAAAAGCGGAAAATATAGCTAAAAAACAAGTGTTTCCTGTGTTTGATGAGGCTGAGATCAAGCGTCGGAGAAAAAGCGCGCCTTGAGCAGTATGACAATTCGAGAGATTGTTGCTGGATGATGGCCGTTTTGCCGGTTGAGTTCTCCAATTTCAAACGCGGCTCTCCATTGCATCATGAGCGTGCGATACGCCGATGTGAGAGAATTCTTGGGGTCGTAAATATTCGTCGCTTCGGAGGTCACGCCGTTCAATTCAACGATTTTGAAATTCCGACCATTTTTAAAATCTTCCAGTGAGGGCGTACGGATGTCGTAACGTCCAAAATAGAAACCTTCGAATTGCCGGCTTATTTTGTCGATTTTGATTTCTAACGCAGGCGTAATGAGCTGTGCGCCGTCCAAAAAGAGCGCGCCGCGGCAATGTGTGCCTAACTCCACCAACTGCAATCGCTCGCCTTCGGGAAGAATCATGTGCAAGTTTTCGCGGTGCTTTTCCAAATAGAAACTCGCCATTGAAACGGCGCGCTTGTGATCGATAATCAGCCTTTCCAGTTCCGTCCGCCCGTCGCCGACGACAGTTGGAAAACGTTTGTCGGTAATTGAAAAAATCATCCCCTTTTCCTCGCCGGGGCGGCGAATATAAAACACGCCGAATTCTTCGCCGGGTGCATATTCTTGAATGATCGTGTCCTGCTCAATCGCTCTCAAATATTTCGACAGCTCGTATTTTGAACGAACAACCGCCACGCCTTCGCCGCGTTCGCCCGAGTCGGGTTTGAGCACGATGGGAAAATCGTAGCTGTGGTCGCCCATAAATCGTTCGGCGTATTCGATGCGTTCGTTGGGATGCAAATTGTTTGGTATTAGGAAAAAACGTGCGACGAATTCCCCGGCGTTTTCGAGTTTGCGCAGGATTTTGGATTTTGATTCTCCAACAAACCCGCTTTCCGGAATGCCTGGATTTGCAGCAGTAAAAAGCGTGAGGCTGCGATGTTTTATGCTCAAGTAGATGATGTAGAAAACCACGGGGACGTAGAAAATCCAGGGCGGCCAAAATTCCCAGCGCGTTGTTCTGTGCCACTTGGAGAGAAGCAAACGGCGACCCTTGTGCGTCAGCATCGGAACGATAAGTTTAAAAACAAGATAGATGAGAATGATCACGCCGATGAGCGTCGGCAGGGCGTATTTTTGGTAGACGTCGAAGAGTTCAAAAAGCTGCTGGCCCAGCGCCATGGCCAGCCAAACGAGAATGGGCGTCCAGACGACGCCAGCGACAAAGAGATAAAAGGCGAACTGCCAAAATCCCATTTGCAAAATTCCGGCGGCGACATAGGTCGGCAGGCGGCTCCCGGGCAAAAAGCGACTGGCGATGATAATGGCCGGGCCGCGCATTTCAAACCAGCGGGCGCTTTTTTCAATGTCGCTTTTCTTGACCATCCATTTTAGTGGCGCCTTGTTGAGCATTGGCCCGCCAAAATATTTTCCCGCCCAATAAAGCAGGAGATCGCCCCAGAAAATGCCCATGAAGGCCGCCGCCGACCCGCTGAAAAAGCTGAGCACGCCCTGGGTGACAAGCAGGCCGGCGCCAATGCAGGCCAGGTCTTCGCTGATAAGCGTCGCGACGGCAATGAGCAATACGATGACCAGCCAGGTAATTCCTTGAGCCGGGGGGATGACCGCCGGATCAAACGGTTCCGCCGCTGCGCTTATTCGAGCAGGATCGGCTGTCGCTCGCGATTGCGCTTCGCCTTGTTCAACTTTTCGAATAAATTGAACCAAATCACGCGCGACTTGGGGCCAGCCGCGGCTTGAAAATGCCAGATTGTGTCCGATTTGGTAGACGGCTAATTCGCTCTGCGGCACAATTCGATGGTGTTCCTTTGCAACCGCGAATGATACAAAACGATCTGTTTCGCCGTGCTGGATAAGCATCGGGCCCTGCCAATTCTGGAGCAGCCGACGCAATGGCCGTTGATCGGTGTCGTAGAAGTTTCGAGCATATTGCAGGTTCAACATGCTGCCATCAAACAGCCCGAAATGCGGCGTGACTTCCAGTAAGAGCCAGAGCGCGGCGTATTGTGCGGCATGGACGCTGCGGTTCATGTGGAAATTGCCAAGCAACTCCATTTCTTGCACGCCGATGGCGGAGAGCATGGTGAGAGAACGTACACGATCCGGCGCTGACTCGCCGAGATGAAGCGCTACGCCGCCGCCCATGCTATAGCCGACAATGTGTGCGGCGGGCAAGTCGTTTTGCTGCATAAATTGCAAAACGTAATCGCCGTGGGCGGAAATTGAGTAGTCGGGGAGGTTGCGCGTCGAGTGGCCAAATCCGGGAAGGTCGAGGGAAAAGGTGCGAAAATTTTTCCCTAATTCCGGCCCGAGGTTGTCGAATGTTTCCGACCCCATCGGGCTGCCGTGAAGCAAAATGACAATTGGTAGGCTGTCAACGGCGGCGGGTGAATATTCGCGCCAGGCAAAAAAAGCCGTTCTTTCCAAACGCTTGCCCTGATCAACGACGCGCACTTCCGTGATTTTCTTTTCTGCGGGATAGGAAACCGGCGCTTGCTGAAATGTTCGGTAAACGTGTGAAAACAATAACAAAAGGCTATAGCCAGTGAGAAACCAATGTCGCCGTGCAAACCGGAGGATTTTTGGGATCATGAACTATCAGTGACCTTAAGCAGCTTCGGCGCTGGGTGTGCCGCGCTCATATTTCAGCGTTGATGGCGCTACGCCGAATCCTGAAATCTGAAGATCGACGCCTTGAATCTTGAGGATCATTGCGATGATGGCGTAGTGATGAACGGTGTGGCTGATGAGAAATTGCAGCTCGCGCGCCAGCGTCGATTCAGTCCAGTTCATTCGGTCGCCTTCTCGATTCATGTCAACGCGCAATTTTAGGCTTGGGTCGGCGGCCGTGAGTTTTTCAAGGCGGGAGATGATTTTTTTTATTCTCGAAGCGGCGACGCCCCGGCTGTTTTCCGTGTTTTTATCGCGCAAACGCGCGTCATAGTCAATCGCGCTTTTCGGCAATCCCGTGAGGAAATTGTCGAAATGATCGAGATTGTGCCGAATATGCTTGCCGATTCCGCTGGCATAACAAGTTGAATCGGTTTTGTTGTAAATGCGGTCGTCTATCGAATTCAGCAAGTCGGCGCCTTGCTGCAAAAAGACGATATTTTCGTGAATCAGTTTTTCGCAGTTCATGAAGACTCCGTGATGAATGTCGGCTTAAAATTTTGTTGAATTTTTTCGAACGTCTCGCGCGCCAGCACTTTACGGTCGTTCGATTTGATGGTTCCAGGTATAAAAGAAATGGTCGCGACGATTTTTGTGGTCTTGAGTAAGCGCCAGACGTGAAGCGGAAACGACGTGTCGTCCCACCAGCAGATTGTGCGATGCGGCGGCGCATCTTTTGAACTGCCGTCGTACCGTAAATATGCACAAGAGACGGGGGCTTCTCGCTTCGCCGCCATTTCGAACAGCGGCGCCTTGAAAGGAGCTAATTCTTCGCCTTTGGTGCTTGTTCCCTCCGGAAAAAACATCACGCCGCCAAATTTGTCCATCGCCTCGTCGATCAGTTTATTGACGCGCACCACGTCTTTCTTGAGCGTGCGATCGATAAAGAGCGTATTGACGGACCGTGTCAGCACGCCAAAAAAAGGCCAGTTTCTTACATCCGCTCTGGCCACGAAAATACACTGCAATTGCGTATAATAGGCGATTATGTCGAAGTAACTTAAATGATTTGAGACGAGAAAATAAGGCGCTTTGGGCCGTTTTCCTTCAACAACGACAGTGGCGTTAAAAATCCAGGCGATGCTTTGCGCCCAAATTCTGACCATGAATTTGCGCCAGCGCGTATAGCGATCAGGATTGTTGAAAATGAACAATTTCACAAGCAGGAAAATGAGCAGGAGTGTGAGATTTACAACGACAAAGGCAAGAATGCGCCAAAGGGCTCGAAGCGTTCGCATGAAGTGCGCGGGTTATTGAAACAGGATTTTAAAGTTACCCACTGATGTTACGCAGCTGGCCAAGGATATGGCATTTGACTAAGAACTTTGCTGTACCTGTCATTCTGCGGAGGCAGGAATCCAGAAAATGGTGCATGACCACTGGATTTTTGCCTCTGTAGGAATGACCTTGAAAAACGTTTTTTGGGTCAAACAGCTTTAATCTCAATTGCACTATTCGACGCAGCCAAGAACCAGGCTACGGCATGGATTATTGGCAGACGCGTAACATCAGTTACCCAAAATACATCGTCCGGGTTCGATTGTCCATTGTTTTTATATCAAGGATGACAAGATAATCGATTGTTTTGAACTGCCGGTCAATGACAGGAGGGCCGCAGACTTTGGCCCCCAGGTTCAGGTAAAGTTTGAAGAGTTTTGGAATCTTAATTCTGATCTGCTTTTCGCTTATAAAACTTTCTTCATAACAAGCGTAGCCGGGCAGCGCCGGAACCGCGAAATCATCTCGTACATGCCCGCGATTTTGCAAATAATCCATCACTTGCTTGCCTTCATGCGGGTCTTGACTGGTCAGAGAACAGCAGCCAAAAAGAAACTGTTTTTTAAACAAGGACATGTACGCCGCCAAACCTCGCCATAGCAGAAACAGCACGCGTCCGTTGCGGTGGGCCTTGGCGATGCATGCACGTCCAACTTCGACGACGCCATTCAGAATTGCATCCGGCATTTGCGTCAAATCATACTCGGTCGCAGTATAAAAACCGTTCCCCGTCGCCGCCATTTCTTGCGTCTGCATCCGATAAGTGCCGATGACGTTTCCGGTTTTGCGCTCAATCACCATGAGGTGATGACAGCTAAAATCGAAGCGATCCTGATCGCGCTCCGTTTCGAAGGATTCATCCAACCCTTCGCCAAGTTCAAGATTGAAAACCTCGAAGCGTAACCTGAGCACTGCGTCCACATCCTCAGAGTTCTGCGCGAAGCGAACCAGGTATTTTTTTTCTTCAAGCGTGTTTTCCGGGGCTTGAACAATCTGTGGAAAATCGTGCTTTGTCATGGTGATGCCGGTTGTTGTTCGAAGGCCAGATTAAATGTCTTGTTGAGGTGTTTGCCGCTCATCCAAGCCTTCCAGACGATGCGAAATTTCCTTTAGCCGGACAAACTGTTGATAGAAGAGCGGCATAGTAATAACGCTCTCAATATAATTAAAAACATACATTAAGATAGAAAAAACTTTGCCGTGTGCCGTCACGCCGCTTTCGATAATCGCGACAATAGCGTACAGCAAAACGCCGATCAGAAAGACCCAGCTCAAAGAAAAATTTGTTGTTTCCAAATCGGAAAGACGGATGTTCCAGCGCATCACATTCTTGAAATGACCGACGACGCCGTTTTTATCGCCTTGTTCCAACACTTTAACGCGCTTTTCCAATTCCGCATTGTAGCCCCTGTTTAAACGGTAAGTCTTGGTGCTTGTCAGCGAATAAATCAAACCTATGACCGCCGTAACGATCAAACAAGCGATGAAAATTTTAAAATTGAGAAACAGAATGATAAGCAAAGCGCCGCCGAGGGCGATGATGCTGTTGATAATTTCCGGAAAAGAATTTTCAAAGAACTCAACAAATTCCGTTGCCAGCCCAGCCCTGGCGGAAACCACGGAAACCGATGCATCGCGTTTTTTCTCTTTTTCAACCAACTCCGGCGCGATGGTCGTGTAGATGTTGGCGTAGGCGCGCGTGTCATAGAATCTGCGCCCTGCGCCGACGATGAGCGAAAGCAAGCCGATTCCAGCCAACTGCACCAAGCCAAGATAGGAATCCGCCAAAAAATCATCGATGGCGATTCCGATGAATAGCGGAAACAGCAATAAAAGCCCGGCTTCACAAATGACCAAAAACCAAGTTAGAATAATCTTTGCGCGAAATCGAGCGAAGATGTTGCGCAAGGAAATTTTTTCTGTTTTCGCGTCAGACATGGTTTTGGGAATGTGGGACGAGACCGCGCTCGTAACATTTTTGGGCGATTAGTCCAATCGACGGTAGTTTTCTGGCGCGGCTTTGAATACAAACTTATCGCCGTTCGAGACAAGTTCGCCGCTAATTTCAAGCGGTTCGGCGATGCGGTCGAGAATTTTGTCGTTGATTGCCTCGCCCTGCGTTCCGGTCAGCAAAAAATAATGCGTTTCGCCTTGCGTTGATTTTACCGCGAAAACCGGAGGTATGCCGCCGCTGATGCAGCGCACGGCGCAAGATCGATGGACTTTCAAATTGCCGGGATTCATCACGCCGAAAAAACATTTGCTGTCAACAATTTCGCCAACCAGCGTCACGGTTCCCAACTGCATCGATTCGCCGGTGCTGGACGCGGCGCCAGCGCTCGAAACTTCCTTCAACGTGTTGGGCTTGACTTCGATTATCGTCTGATTATCGCGGTAAATCAGCGCGCCTTCGAGCGAGACTCTTTTGCCCGAAAGTCCGGCGGTCATTTCCTGCGCTCCAATCTTGCCTTCGGCGACCAGGAAATATTGCGAGGCGTCAGTTGCATTGCCGTTTTCGCCTGGACGCTGAACCAACAGCATCGGAAACGGTTTTTCTATGACCGTTCCTTCGAAAGTGCGATAATTCAAAAATTCAAAAACGACGGGGTAAAATTGGTTTTGCGCAAAAACGAGAATAAAAGAGAGAATCGGCGCAGCAACGATCAACAGAAGCGTGAATTTCTTAATAAATCGACCGATTCCAACAGGCGCTTTGTCAATGTAGCCGACGTAGAGTTCTTCGTTTTTTGAATTCAATTAAAATATCTCCATCTTGGTAGAGACGCGATGCATCGCGTCGCTACATTTTATCAGTCACTTTTGCCGGTTCCACCTGCGTCCCAGCAGGATTCGGCTTTGGATCAACCAATACGCGCCCATTCTGAATTTTGACGTTAAACGTCGTGACTTGTTCGGTAAACGGTTCCGGCGACTTGCCGCAGTCAGGCTTGTACTGGTAGCCGTGCCAGGGACAGGTAATCAGGCCGTCAATGATTTGGCCTTCGCCTAAAGGGCCGTTCTGGTGACGGCAGACGTTGGAGACCGCCGAAATTTTGCCGTCGTACTTGAAAACCGCAACGCGTTCGCCGGAGAGCGTTGCAATAAAAGCCCGCTTTTCGGGAATTTCGTCCACGCTGCAAACTTCGACGAATTCGGAAGTTTGCGACAGCGCCTGTTTTTGATCTTTGGGCTTTTCCTTAAACCCGGCGACGAGATGCAAGCCGACTATCCACAAAAATCCCGCGCCAACCAGAATCGTGTAAACCGGGCTGGTTTCGGACTGCAAAACGCCGAACGCGACGTGCAAGACGATCAGGCCGTACGCAATGTAAACCAGCATGTGCAACGCCTTCCAGACCAGCGGCGTGAGGTTGACGAGCCAGAAATCATGACTCGTCGCAGCCATTAAAAACAAAATGATCAGCGCAAAAAAACCGAGCGGTTGAAAAGGGAAGGCGCTCAAACTGCCGTAAGCGCCGTTGCTGGTAAACAAGCTCACCAACGGATTAACATTTCCCAACGCGTGGAACTGAAAAATCGATAAAAAGCCATGGCCGAAAGCGAGAATGAACATGGTCACGCCCAAATGTCGGCGGTTATAGAGCAAGGGCAAAAATCGGTCATTCAAGCGGCAGAGCGGGCCGATGGAAAGAATGACGTGCAGAAGCGCGAACGACGCCCCCGCCATGCTGCGAATCATCAGCGTTTCAGCCGTGATCGCCGGGTGAAAAATGAGACCGACGACAAAGAAAACGGCCATAAAAAGAACCACACCCGAAAGCAGTGAAAGATCATAAATCCGCTTCTGGCGCGTCCAGGTGACGGCTTGATAAGAATGCGCCATTTAAAACCCTCCTTCGGAATTCAGTTTGAGCGCCAGCGCGGCTTGGTCGATCACTTGTTGTTGCGCCAGGCTGTAAAGAACGAGCGTTCCCGGCGAGCCTGCGGCGTTGGCAGGCAGTGTGAACAGGCTGGCGGCGTTGTTGTTCTGCGCGCCGAGTAAGTAAGCATTTTGCGGCAACGCTTCCGAATTCGTTGCGCCGCTGTGCCAATAAACCAGAAGATCGGGATACGCAAGATACGTTTGCGGCGTCAATTCAAGCGTCAGAACGGAGTCCGTGAAAAACGCTTTTGTTTGAATTGGATGATTTTGCCACAAATCATCTTCGCTGAAGATAAATTGCGATGGCTGTGTCGTCTCGGGCTGAGTGATTTGTGAAACCCTGTCGTCCGTGGGAATAGGTTTGCGCCCGGCGATTGAGGCAACGAAGCCTGCCGGAATAACGATCGCCAAAACAATAAACGTCATTCTGTGGCGATTTCTGAGGTTGTGAACCACGCTTTATCCTTTGAATTAATTGATTGCCGCTTTGTCGTGTGCGTTTTTTTCTACTGGCGGGACGTTTTGGCCGGAGAACCAGCGCTTGGCTAAAACCGGCCAGAGGGCCATTGATCCCGGAATAATGAGCAGCCGAAAGCCGATTGTTCCCTTTTGGGCGTCGGGATCGATTTTCCCGGCCCCCGCGAAGACAAAAGCCAGCGAAAAGAG
The DNA here is from genome assembly GCA_964014485.1 of uncultured Deferribacteres bacterium. Taxonomy (GTDB): domain Bacteria; phylum Zhuqueibacterota; class Zhuqueibacteria; order Zhuqueibacterales; family Geothermadaptataceae; genus CAXHAT01. The sequence continues at coordinate 37,310 of CAXHAT010000009.1, read as the reverse complement.
AAAGCCGATTCCTAAATAAACCAAAAAAGCATAAGCAAAAAAATCCGCCATTGTTCAAGTTTTTCCAGTTTTAAAAATTAGAGCGTATTTGGAAAGCCCCTGTTTTGTCATTCCGTAGGAATCTTTTTAAGTCGCCAGGTATGAACGTTCCCACAACTTTTGCGGAAAAGGATAAAAAAGATGCTTCCAGCATGACAATTTGAGACTTTCCAAACACGCACTTATCGTGATTTCTTTTGTAAACGCTTGAATAAGCACAAAACTATCACGAAAAACTAACAAAGCGACGACGGATTCAAAGTTGGAAATAACAAATGGCGCCGGTTGGATTTTGCAGCGTCAGGCAAGCCCGAACTTCTCCAGCGATCCATCTTTCTCAATCAAGAGCTCATAAATCGCGTGGCCGCTGTCGTGGTATTTTTTTTCAAAAAGCGTCATTGGCGTTTGAACCTGAATTTGGCGCACTTGAGATTTGAAGCTGGTCGCCAACTCAAACGCCGCTGAAAATTCTTGTAAATAGATATTCCAATTGCTGCGCAGAATAAATTTTTCCCCGAGGCGGACTAAATCCGGAAAGACGGGATGAGCGTGAAATCTGCGTTGAAGGTGGTTTTTTTTCGGCCAGGGATTTGGATAAAGCAGGAAGTGTTTCGCGACTCGCCAATTTGCACGCACGGCCAGTCGCCAAAAATCGATCAGGTCTGCGCGGACAAAAGAACAATTGGCAGGTTCGCGGTCGTCGTCGGGAGTTTTTGCTAATCTGTGGCCGGACTTGTCAATGCCCAGGACAAAATGATCCGGGTGTGATTTTGCAATTTGAAAAGTGCTTAAACCCGTACCGCACCCTGAGTCCAAAATCAGGGGCAAATTTTGATTCGCGACGATTTTGGCGACCTCTTCAAAAGCAGCCAATGTATGGCGGGCGATGACCTTTTGAAAATCGTGCCTAATGTGGCGCTGGACAATGGCCGCCAGCTTTTCATGCACTTCCGTTTGCTGCGAATAGACTGGCTGGCTGGCGCCGGGCATTATTCCAACGCCGCTTTCGCCGCGGCAAGCAATACGTCGCCGTTAATGCGCACTTTGTAGTTTGGGTTGACGTACGAAAAATGAATCATGCCGTCAGTTCCGAGGACAAACGCGGCGGGAACAGGCAATAAATGATGGTCTTCGCCTGAAGACGCTTCGAGATCGATGCCTATTTTTTTGTAGCGCGCAACGGCTTTGTCCGGCATTTTAAAGCTGAGCCCAAAGGCCGTTGAAACGGTCATTTTGCTGTCTGAAAGCAGTTGGTAGCTCAGGCTGTTTTTGTCAACGGTCTTGGCCAACTTTTCCGGGCGGTCGGGGCTGAGCGCAATGATTTGATACCCCATTTTCAAAAGTTCTTCCTCAACTTCAGCAACTTGTCCCAGATGACGATTGCAATAGGGGCACCAGCCGCCGCGATAAAAAATCAGAATCGTCGGTTTCTCCGCGATGGCTTTTCTGAGCGCCACAGCCTGGTTTTCGAGGTTTTTAACTTCAAGATCAGGAATGATTTGTCCCACGAGGAGCGGGCGAATTTCTTCGGGAGAATCCGCAGGTTGTCGTTGTTTGCGCATGTTGTCATTCTCGTTTTGAGCCTGTAAAACTGATGCGAGCAATAAGACGCCGCACAGCGCGATCTGAAAATGCCTTTTTATCATTTTTTCTCCTTCCAACTCTGTTCTCTATGAAAGCGGGTTTATTGACTGATGTTGCGTACGCGTTTTTTGGCGCGAGCAATCAAAGCCTGCGGGAAACTTTTGGTTCTCATTAGCTCCGCTCTTCAGAGCGGAGACTTTTGAAAGCGACCGCCCCTTCTCTTTCGCCGCGCCGGCGCGGCGGAGGAGAAGAAAATGGGCGTTTTGTGCGTCACCGGGCTGAAGCCCGGCGCTAATGAGACGAGATTTGCCTCAAGATTCAGGATGTGCGTTGACGCGCGTAACATGAGTTATTGAATAAAATCTGTTTTCAACCATCCAAACCATTTTGCAAAAATGTTGTACAGAACGGCTTCCACGAGCCCTGCCATGAATCCAAAGGCGGCAAATATGACTGGCATTCCGAAAAGCGCCAAAAATGCGAGCGCCGTACCATAGCTTAGTCCCGACGTTGAGGTGCTGCTTAAAACCCCCGCGCTCACGAGCAGGTCGTAGATCGCGCCGCCAAATGAATACAAAATCCCGGCGAACAAACCGACTATCGCCAAGACAACGGCTTGGAATTTTGCAAATGAAAGCACTTTGAACTTTTTCATTTTCGCCATTTTCTGCTTATCGCTCCATTTTGAATCACACTTAAAACCTGATGTTACGCTCGTATCGTTTAGCACGCGCCATCAAAGCCTGCGGGCGATTTTTGATTCTCATTAGCTCCGCTCTTCAGAGCGGAGGGTTTTAAAGAATTTTTTCTTTCTCTCTTCCGCCGCGCTTGCGCGGCGGAAGAGAGAAAATGGGCGTTTTGCGCTTCACCGGGCTGAAGCCCGGCGCTAATGAGACGATGTTTGCCCCAAGACTCAGGATGTGCGTTGTCGCACGTAACATCAGTTAAACTATATTTGGCGAAAGAACGGTCGTTTAGCAAGCAATTCGTTGCCACCTGCCGCCGTTGGCAGGTATTGAATGAAAAGCAACAAAATGAAACCGACAAATATTTCGAGAAATCTTGCGGTAGAGATCGCTTTTTGAGAGGGTTAGAAGGAGTGGCGCATTGTGGTTAAGGGAAGAAGCGGAAAGTGGACGTTCCGCAGCCAGGCAATTTTTATTTTCATCATTTTTTGTACGACCGCAACTTGCAAGCGCGTTTTGGAAGACAGCGCGTCGCTCACGGTTGAGCGCGAAATTATCTTTGCGGAATCCGGCGACAGCACGAAAAGCAATCGTTTTGATTCGTGGACGCGCTCGTCCCGTTATTTGAGTATGCGCGACGGGGTTAAGCTCGCAATGGACGTGATCCGTCCGGCCCAAAGCGGAACGGTCGCAGCCGGTAAATTTCCGGTTCTGTGGGTGCATACGCGAATGCCGCGCGCTCTAAAAGAGGACGACGCCGTGCGTTCGATGATCGAATTTCGTTCCGATTTGCGCGCCCTGGTTTTGGAAGGATACATTGTTGTTCTCGTTGAAGCGCGCGGCTCGGGCGCTTCATTCGGCGTTTTCGACGCGCCGTTTTCAAAAGACGAAACGCGCGACGCATATGAAATTACCGAATGGCTGGCTTCGCAGTCCTGGTGCAACGGCAAGGTGGCGATGATTGGGCGGAATTACGAAGCAACCGCCTCACTCATGGCCGCGGGTGAAGCGCCGCCCGCTTTGAAAACCGTATTTTCAATCGCGCCGATTTTTGACAGCTATGAAAATTTTTATCCCGGCGGCGATTATGATCCGATTGCCGCGAAAAAAATGATCAGGTTGACCGGCGGCGTATCTGCGCCGGAGATTTTCACGCCGGTGGATGAAGACCCCGAGAGGAATTTGTTGGATCAGGCGCTGAAGATGCGCACCGGAAATTGGCGCGCAGACTCGATTCTGCCGTTGCTGCCATTCCGAGACAGCTCTGAAAAACAGGTGATCTACCATAGAAATAACCCGATGCGGCAGGCGGATGATATTGTTGACGCCGGGACGCCGGTATTCTTGTGCGCCCGATGGGGAACGGCGTCTGCAAACAATGCGCTGCTCTGGTTCGCCAATTTAGATACGCTAGGACGCGCACTTATCTTCCCGGCGATTTTCGGAGGAAAGGCGCGAAATGAGCGGAAGCAAATTTTACAGGAAGAACAAGTTCAATGGTTTGGCCGTTGGATGCAGGACGAAAAGACAAGCGATCAGCCTTTTTCTGAAATTGTCTACGCAACCCGGCTTTCATCGAAAGAATGGGCCTGGGAGAGATCAGCAACCTGGCCGCCTGAAAATTCGGAACCGGTCGAATTTGTTTTTCATGCAGACGAATTACTCTCGCCGCAATTGAGTAATCTTCCAGAACAAGCCCCGGCTTCTTTTGCTGTCACCAGCCGTGAAAAATGGCAAACAGCGTTCGTCCACACGTCCGAGCCTTTCGCTGATGAAATAAAAGTAACCGGTCACCCCGTTGTTTCCTTCGAGATTAGCGCGGACTCGCCGGATTTGGCTTTTTGCGTCAAACTGGAAGAAGTTGAAGCGTCTGGCGCGGTTCGCAGCCTGAGCTCAGGGAAACTTGTCGCTTCCCACCGAAAACAATCCAAACCGCGCCACAACGTCCTCGGCGCGCCCTGGCGCAGAAGCTTTGAAGAAGATACTGCGCCGCTTGTCACCGACGAGCCGACTCGATTGGAGTTCGCGCTCTATCCGTTTTCAGCGGTTTTTCAAGCGGGAACCAGAATCCGCGCTACAATTCTCTGTAAATTGGTCGAAAGCAGTGCCAGCTCTTCGAAGCCGGCGCCGACAACGGTTAAATTGCACTACTCGCCTGAGAATCCGTCAGTCATAATGCTGCCCGTCATCACGCCCGCCATAGTTGAAAGTCCTGTAAAATCAGATTAGAATTTCCCGGAAAGTCGTTCGGGACATTCTGAGTTATTCAGCTCGCCAACTGCACTCGCGGTCTTGCGAAGAGAGTTGCCCCGGAGTCAAACGCTGAAGCGTTTGAGTGTGACTTGCCGTCACTGGCGACGATGAATCGTCGCACTTCGAAAAGGGCGTCTCAGAAGGCTAGTTGTTTTTTGTTTGATAACGGCTTGCATTCTTCGTTAAACTGCAAACGGCGTTTCTTGCCAAGCAAATGTTCGCGTGTTTTCAAACGAAACTCAACACTTGTGGAAGTCTGAATGATAATGTTATCGCAACCTTTAACCCGCCTGAAAACGTTTTTCTCCGCCCCGGCCTTTTTTTTGATTTTTACCGTCGTCCTTTCAAACGCTGAGCTTTCCGGACAAACAAAAGCGCTGGTCGGCGGAACGCTCATCGACGGTTTTGGCAGCGATCCGATTCGGAATAGCGTGATTATTATCGAAGGCGAACGGATTCAAGCAGTAGGGGAAATCGGCGATATTGAAATTCCCGAAAATGCCGAGATTATTTCGACCGAGGGCATGAGCGTCTTGCCCGGTCTTTGGGACATGCACGTCCATCTCATGATCAACGGCCATGCAGACTATGGCCATTGGGACGAAAAATATCCGCCGCTTTTTAAAGACGTCATCATGCCCGCTTCCGCGAAGCAACTTTTGCTGGCGGGCGTCACCAGTGCGCGCGATCTGGGCGGCCCGTTGGAAGAAAGCGTCGCCGTACGTGACGCGATCAATTCCGGCGAAATCCCCGGCCCGACGATCTACGTTTCCGGCCCGTTTATTCAACACAAACCTTATCCTGGAACTGAGCAATTCCGCTGGGGCGTGAGCGGCGAAAAGGACGCGCGCGAAAAAGTGCGTAAATTGGCCGAAGCCGGAGTCGATTGCATTAAATTGATCGATCAGGATCAGATGACGATGGAAGAAGTCATCGCCGTGGTTGACGAAGCGCACAAGCACAATTTGACCGTGGTCGCGCATTCACATCGTCCCGAAGAAATTCGGCGCGGGCTCATCGCAGGCGTGGATTGTTTCGAGCACACAGGACTTTCCACCGCCCCGGAATATCCGCCGGACGTGATTGAGATGATCCGCGAGCGCACCGCGCAAATGAACAAAGGCCCGCTTTTCTGGACGCCGACGGTTGAAGGACTCTACAACTATGAATATGTACGCGACAATGCGGAAAAACTCGACGATCCGTCCTGGAAAGTTGGTCTGCCCGATTCAGTCATCGATGATATTTACCAGTCATTCCAACATCCCGACCGCCTGCCTTATTTTCAGCTCACGCCCAGCCGCCGCCCGACGCTGGAGCGTAAGGTCAAACAACTCATCGAGTCCGGCGTCACCGTTTTGATCGGCACGGACAGCGGCATTCCAATGAAATTTCACAGCCAATCAACCTGGAACGAATTGGACGTTTGGGTCAATGAGTTCGGTCTCGATCCTATGTACGCCATTCGCGCCGCAACCTACTGGCCCGCCAAAATGATGGGCGTGGAAAACGAAGTCGGCACGATCAGCGAGGGTAAATACGCCGACATTATCGCCGTTCGCGGCGACGTCCTGCGTTGGATAAGCTTATTGCAAGACGTCGATATTGTGATCAAGCATGGTAAGCGGTATAAATAACAAGAGCTTAAATTCTCATGGCATGTCATTCTGAAGGAATCTTTGTTATCGCCCGCCACGGAATACGCTCAAAAGTTCAAGGGTTAGATCAAAAAAGATGCTTACAGTATGACAGTCTCAAAGTTTTTTGACAGCATCGATAAGACGTACTTGTATTTTAATGAAAAATCTGACACTCAAAGTTATCTTTGGTTTTTTCGTTCTAGGGGGAGGGTGCTTTTTTCTATCTCCAAACAACCATGCGCTAAAGTGGCAAGAAGAAAACGGATTTCGCTGGGCGGAACTGAGTGTTCCTGAATCCGGCAAACCAGGATTCGCGACTCTCCCGGCAGCCGAAACCGGCGTTGCGTTTGAAAACCGCATTCAAAAAGAGCAGCTTGCCGGAAATCGGTTTCTGCTCGGCGGCTCCGGCGTCGCTGCCGGCGATATTGACGGCGACGGTCTGATCGATCTCTATTTTTGCCGGATGGACGGCCCAAACGCACTCTACAAAAACCTCGGCGACTGGCGATTTGAAGACGTCACGGAAAAAGCCGGCGTCGCCTGCCCGGATCGCTTTTCCACCGGCACGACTTTCGCTGATCTGGACGGCGACGGCGATCTCGATTTGCTCGTCAACGCATTGGGCGGCCCGAACGCCTGTTTTTTCAATGACGGCAAGGGCGTTTTTACGGAAGTCACCGAACAAGTCGGGCTGACGGCTGACAAAGGAAGCACGTCGATGGCGCTGGCGGACATTGAAGGCGACGGCGATCTTGATATTTACGTGACCAATTTCAAAAAGCGCTCTGTCGAAAGTCTTTTCCCGCCTGCCGAGCGCGCGCCGCATCTCGTGGCGCAAAAAATCGGCAAGGAATACCAGATCGCGCCAAAGTTTGAAGGACATTATCGCGTCGAAATGGTTGACGGACAGCCCACGCTGTTTGAAAACCCGGACACGGATTTTCTCTACCTCAACAATGGCGACGGCGTTTTCGAAGAGGTCTCTTTTGAAGAAGGCAGGTTCAAAAACGAAGCGTTTGAGCAGATGACGCCGCCCAAAGATTGGGGCTTGCAACCGACCTTTCGCGACATGGACAATGACGGAGACCCCGATATTTTCGTTTGCAACGACTACTGGAGTCCCGACCGCATCTGGATCAACGACGGCGACGGGCGCTTTCACGCGATTCCGAAAAATGCAATTCGCCATACCAGCCGTTTTACGATGGCGGTCGATTTTTCGGACATTAACCGCGACGGCCATGAAGATTTTTATCTGATCGACATGCTGGCGCGAAACCACGAACGCCGAATGCAGCAGATGAGCCCGGCTGAAAACACGCCCAATTCCGGCGGCAGGCCGCAATTAAAACGCAACACGCTCTTTCTCAATCGCGGCGATCAGACCTACGCTGAAATTGGCCAGTATAGCGGCGTCGAGGCTTCCGAATGGACCTGGACGGCGCGCTTCCTCGACGTTGATCTCGACGGCTACGAAGATATTCTCACCACCAACGGGCAATTGCACGATTTTGAAGACGTGGACACGAACAATCGCGTGCAGCAACTTTCGGCGTTCGGCTATGATTATCGCCGTCTCACCACGCTCTACCCGGACTATCTCACTCCGAACGTCGCTTTTCGCAATAAGCGCGATTTGACTTTTGAAGACGTCAGCGCGGAATGGGGTTTCACGGAACCGGACGTTGCCTGGGGTTTGGCGTTGGCGGATTTTGACAATGACGGCGATCTCGATCTGGCAACCAATCGTCTGGACATGTCTGCGGGAATCTATCGCAATGAGAGTCCGGCTTCGAGAATTGCCGTTCGCTTACGCGGCGCGGACGGAAATACGCAAGGCGTCGGCGCAAAAGTGCGTGTTGTCGGCGGACCGGTTGTGCAGCAAAAAGAAGTGATTGTCGGCGGAACATATCTCTCCGGCTCCGATCCATTGCTCGTTTTTGCGGCAGGCGAAAGCGACAGCTTGACGATTGAAGTGACCTGGCGGAACGGCAAAACAAGCTTGGTTCCGAGGGCCCAACCGAATCGGATTTACGAAATTTTCGATTCCGGCGCGGTTGAGGCAAAACATTCTGGAGATGCCGCGACGACCACGCCATTTTTTGTCGAAGAACGGCGTTTTGATCTTGATGCTCCCGACGAAAATGACGAGAATGAATTTAGAAAACAGCCGCTGTTGCCAAAACAAATCAGCAACCCTGGCACGAGCGCCGCGTGGCTCGATCTTGACGGCGATTCAAACGTTGATTTGATTTTCGGGCGAGGAGGAAGGGGGGCGCCGATAGTTTTTCGCAATCGAGGACAGAGCGTTTTTAGCGCGCCGTCAAAAACCGCTTCGTCAAAAGATTTCTACCACAATCTGGCTGCTCAAACGCACAAATTTTTCAAAGGGGAAGAACAAGCTCGCGTCGTCGTTTTTGCGGACTATGACGGCGATGGCGATCTCGACGTTTTTGTCGGCGGCGGCGCCGTTTCTGGGCGTTATCCTGAATCGGAGCCTTCATTTTTCCTGAAAAACGCAAACGGCGTGCTCAAAACTGACGAGGAAAACCTCGGGGCCGGTGAAAATTTTGGTCTCGTGACGAGCGCCGTTTTTAGCGACATGGACGACGACGGCGACCCCGATTTGATTTTGGCCGTTGAGTGGGGCGCGATAAGAATTTTGCAAAACCAAGACGGGAAATTCATCGAGACGACCGAAAAATGGGGGATGGAAAACTACACCGGAATGTGGCAGGGAGTTACAACCGGCGATTTAAACGCGGACGGCAAGCCTGACATTATCGCGGCGAATTGGGGCGTGAACACCGCCTACAAAGCCAACCCGGAACATCCGCGCTACCTGTTTTACGGCGATTTTGACAGCAACGGCGTTTTTGATTTGATTGAAGCGCACACGGATTCAGCGACGGGAAAAGTTGTACCTGATGGCAGCTTTACCGAATTGACGCGCGCCATTCCGATTGTCGGTTCGCGGATGCGAAACAATCAAAACTACGCCGCATCGAGCGTGGAAGAAATTTTGGGAAGCGTCTACAAGCGGGCCAAACGGTTGTCCGTCAATACAGCCGCGAGTATGGTTTTTCTCAATCGCGGCGATCATTTCGAAGCCGTCGCTATGCCGCCTGAGGCGCAATTTACCGTCGCCAACGCCGCCAATGTTGCCGATTTTGACGGTGACGGTCACGACGATGTTTTCCTGAGCCAGAACTTGTTGTCAACGCGCCGAGAATCGGATCGCCAAGACGGCGGGCGCGGCCTGTGGCTGCGCGGCGACGGAACGGGCGGTCTTGAAGCTGTATCGGGGCAAACTTCCGGGATCAAAATTTATGGCGAGCAAAACGGCGCCGCACTGGGCGATTTCAACGCCGACGGACGTGTTGATTTGATCGTGGCGCAAAAAAACGCGCCTGCCGTTTTATATCGAAATACTCTTGCCAAGCAAGGAATTCGTGTCAAACTCAACGGCATCGCTGGAAATCCTGAAGCTGTTGGAGCGGTGATTCGCATCATTTATCAAAACGGCGACATGGGGCCTGCGAGAGAGATTCAGGCTGCTGCGGGTCGTTTGTCGCGGGGTGCATTTGTGCAGCTACTTGGCTTGCGTTCTCAGCCAAAAACGCTTTGGATTCGTTGGCCGAACGGCAAAATACAGGAAACGCCCATTGCAAACGACGCTAAAGAAATAGTCGTAGGAATGCAGTAGAAATTGAGATTTATTTGGGGACGGATTTATCTTTTCTAACATTGAAAATGTTTGAGTCAATTTTTGACAAATTAGCGAGCGACATTTCAAACAGCCCCAAGCTTGGCGACGAATATATTCGATGCTGGCAAGACTTTTTGAGCGACGTTTGGCAAAGAATTCCTGACTCAATCCTGAAAAAAACAGCGCAAGATTGCGATCTTTCGCCACATTTGCTCCGCGAAAGCCTGCGGACTTCTTTTGAAGGATTGATTAACGGCTTGCCCGAAAACTCTGACAAGGTTCCAAGTCCTGTCAGAGTTAAACGCAGAGCCGGGGAAACAAGGACGGAGCAACACCCTTCTTTCGCGCGCACCGCAATCGTTTCATCGGGAAATATTCCTTTGGTTGCGCTTGCGCCTGCCGTCATGTTGGCTTCAGCGCAAATTCCGGTTATCGTTAAACTTTCACGAGCCGACGCAGCGCTCTTTCCCTGGTTGCTTCATGAAATCGAGCGAAGAAACAAGCGTCTTCACGCCGGAATTTACGCGCATCACTGGCCTTCCGATGCGCCAGAGCTTCAAGAGCTTTTTAAATTCGCTGACAAAATCTTTGTCTTCGGTTCGAATCAAACCGTTGGTTTTTTTCAGCAAAATTATCCCGAAAAAACGGTTGGTTTTGGTCACAAATTCAGCGTCGGCTATTGCGAAACCGCGTCCGCTGACAATATATTTATGGAAGGATTCGCCCGAGACGCCGCGCTTTATTTTCAGCGCGGCTGTCTTTCACTGCAAGCGCTTTTTGTGAAAACCCCGGCGGATAATTTGGCGAATTGGGTAGACGCTTTTGCTCAGGTTTACGGCCAAACCGTCCAAAAACTGCATGGCGGAGAAGGCGATGTCAAGCCCAGCAAAAGATTGAGACAAATTCAGGAAATTCTCGATTTACAAGGAATTGAATATCGTCGAATCGTCCCCAATTTCGGCTTGGCAATTCAAACAGACCGTTTTGCTCCGGAGCTTTTGCATGGTGAAGGCGCGCTCCAAATTATCCCGGTGAAAAACGTCGACGAGATATTTGCCCAACTGAAGCCTTTTCGCGAGATGTTGCAAGGCCTCGCGATTGGTTGTGCGGACAAGAGCCGTTTCGAAACGCTGCAATTGCTTGCAGCCGAAGGCGGTTTTTCCTACGTTTGCGAGTCCGGCGAATTACAGTCCCCGCCGCTCGACTGGGCCAACGGCGGCGTAACGTTGCCAGACGATCTATTCGATGAAAATTAATCCGAAAAACGGATTTGGGTTATGAAAACTGAAGTCACGCAACAACAAATCGATGCATACCAACGCGACGGTTTTTTGATTATTGAAGATTTTATTTCTGAAGCGGAAGTTGAAGAAATTTTGGCGGCCGTCGAAGAAAGCGTCGCGCAGATGGGCAAACAAAAAGTGGCCGGGGACGGCAACGAAGACTTGGCGGAAGGCGACAGTTTTTATGACCGGGTTTTTCTGCAACGGCTCAATCTCTGGCGCATCAACGACACGATCAAACGCTATTTTTTGAACCCGAATCTCGGCAAGATGTTGGCCAAACTCGCCGGCGTTGAAGGCATTCACGTCTGGGATGATCAAACATTGCAAAAAGCGCCTTGGGCCAATCCAACCGCGTGGCGCTTGGACAATCCGTACTCGTCCTTCCATTCGCGAGACGCACTGTCAATTTGGGTTGCGCTCGACGGCGCGACGATCCAAAACGGCTGCATGTACTATTTGCCCGGCACGCACAAAACCGCAAATTTTGACAACGTGGACATCGACGAGAATGTTGGGACGCTTTTTGACGTTTATCTGGAGTGGTGCGAGATTGAGCCTGTAATGGCGGAAATGAAGCGCGGTTGGGCGGGCGTACACAACGGTCCAACCGCACATGGCGCCGGCCCCAACATGACCCCCCGCCCGCGACGTGCGATGACTTGCGCTTACATGCCGCAAGGTGCGAAATTTAACGGTCAGCAAAACATCCTGCCTAAAGAATTTATCGATTCTCTGAAAATCGGCGATCCGCTTGTCAACGAAAAACTCTTGCCGCTCATCTGGTCAAAAAGTCGAGCCGCCGGATGATCCGTCCGCTTCAAAACGTCACCTATACAAACGTCAAAATTACAGACGGTTTCTGGGCGAAACGCCAGCGCGCGAACGCGGAAATTTCAATCCCGCATATCGAAAAACAGTGTCGCCGCACCGGCCGCATTGATGTTTGGAGCTATGATCCCAAAACCTACAAGGGCGAGGAGTCGCCGCACGTTTTTTGGGATTCCGACTTGGCAAAATGGCTGGAAGCCGCCGCATATTCGCTGCATGGCCACGACTCCCCAAAACTTCGCAAGATCATCGACGAAGTCGTCACGCTGATCTGCAACGCTCAACAATCTGACGGCTACCTCAACTCGTTTTTTATTTTCATCGAGCCTGAAAATCGCTGGAAAAATTTGCGCGACAAGCACGAGCTTTATTGCGCCGGGCATCTGATTGAAGCGGCAATCGCCGTTTTCCAGGCGACGGGCGACCGCCGGTTGCTTGACGCCGTGGAAAAATACGCCGCTTTGATCGCCGAAAAGTTCGGAACAAGCGAAGGGCAAGTACGCGGGGTTCCGGGACATGAAGAAATCGAATTGGCGCTAGTGAAATTGTGGCGGGAAACCGGGAAAAAACGCTACTTGAATTTGGCGAAATACTTTGTGGAAGAGCGAGGGAGAACGCCGCATTATTTTGATCGTGAAGCCGTTGCGCGAGGCGAACAGCCGGAGGATTACTGGGCCAAGACTCACGAATACACGCAATCGCACATTCCCGTGCGCGAACAAGTTGAGCCTGTCGGCCATGCAGTGCGCGGAATGTACCTGTACGCTGCGATGGCTGATTTAGCGGTAGAATTCGACGATGATGAATTGCTGCAGATCTGTCGAAAATTGCTGGATCATGCGATTGAAAAGCGCATGTACGTCACCGGCGGAATCGGCGCTTCGAGCAAGAACGAAGGTCACACCGCTGATTATGATTTGCCGAACGCCGCCGCCTACGCCGAAACATGCGCGGCCATTAGTCTGGTTTTTTTCGCGCAACGCATGCTGCAGATCACCCGTGACGGCAAGTACGGCGACGTGATTGAACGGGCGATTTATAACGGCATTTTGAGCGGCGTTTCGCTTGCCGGAGATCGTTTTTTTTACACCAATCCGCTGGAAAGTACGGGCGATCATCAACGTCAGCCCTGGTTCTCCTGCGCTTGCTGTCCGCCAAATATTGCGAGACTGCTCGCGTCATTTGGCGAGTATCTTTTTGGCGTCGGCGAGCGGGAAATTTTTGTGCACCAATACGCCGCTTGTCAAAGTGTGATCGGTTTTGACGACGCGCGAGTCGGGTTGAATATTGGAACAGATTATCCTTTCGATGAGAAGATTTTGATACAAATTGATCTCGAAAATGAGTGTGAATTTACGCTTGCGTTGCGAATTCCGGGCTGGTGCAAAAATGCACGTTTTATGCTCAATAATCAGGAAGTTGCGTCAGGGAAAATTGAAAAAGGTTATGCTAAAATCCGCCGCGTTTGGCGCGACGGCGACTGCGTTGAATTGATTCTGCCGACGCCGGTTTTGGAAATGAAAGCGCATCCAAAAGTCAGCGCTTGCGCCGGGCGCGTCGCGTTGCAGCGCGGGCCGGTCGTTTATTGTCTGGAGCAAGCGGACAACGGTGAGGGGCTGCATCGACTTGTCCTTCCGGCAGTTCAAAAGTGGGCGGTCGATTCTAACGTGACGAAAAAACAGCCCTTTCCCGTTATCAAAGGTTTGGCATTTTTTGAAACGCACGAAAACGAAGATTTGTACGTGCCGGACGTGCGGACGAAGTTTGTCGAAAAGGGAATCACCGCCGTGCCGTATTTCTCCTGGGGCAATCGCGAACCGGGCGAGATGCTGGTTTGGCTGCGAAAAATGGCGTCATCATGAAAATTGGCTTCAAACGCGAACCGCAAGAGCCCGAAGAAGATCGCCGGAAGGTTGTAAGTGTTTTGAGCTTGTTGCCAAAAGCGCTGAAGCGCGAAGTCTGATCGTTTGCTCGATTCAGTAACCAGCGAGACGCACTGTGAGCCCTTGATCGAATCGTCGCGGTTTAACCTTGAAAAAGTTCGGGAATTTCTATCGTTGAGCGCGTGAGCTGGTTTGCGTCGGGGCGTTCCATCAAGTCGTTTCTCTTGCGCCTTTAGGGGCGAATGCTTAGGTTCGAACTTTCAATCTTTGGCACAGAGCGGCGTTTTGGCTTATGGCAAAAAAGCGGGCTTTTGAGTCATTCTTTTTCGGAGTGGGACTGTCTCAAAACATGATATTTTTAGAGCGCGACACAATATGTCGTCGTAGGAGTTCAAGATTTTGAACCCCTACATTTGGTATGTTTTCAGTCAGAGACCATGTTTTGGGACAGCTCCCAGAGTTGACAAATTGTACTCAACCGCTGAAGCGTTTGACTCCGGAATGACTTTCAGATCAAGAGCGCAAGCGTGGTTGGGAAACTGAATTGTCCCTGCGCTTAAACTATAAATCATTGCAATTCAATGAAATTACGACTCGACGGCAAGTCCTTGCGCTTGCGTTTAAGCGAAGCGGATTTGTCGCAATTTGCCGCCACGGGAGCAGTTGATGAGACAGCCTATTTTCCGGCAAACAACGCATTGAAATATGCGCTGAAAATTTCTCAAAGCGCGACTGAAGTGACGGTGAAATTTGCCGACGAGCAGATTGTTGTTAAAGTGCCGCAAAAGCTTGCAAGCGAATGGCTTGAGAGCGAAATGGTTGGATTTGATCGGCAAATTGATTTAGAAGGCGGGCGGACGTTCAAAGTCCTGGTTGAGAAAGACTTGGGCTGTTCGCACTAAAACCCGCTTGGATTGCTCAAGTTTTGTAGACTTGAATTCACTGCCTGACACTTTTTATAAGCTTCTAAAGCTGGCGAAAAAGGCCGGAATTGTCATGCTGTAAGCATCTTTTTTGATCCAACCCTTGAACTCTTGGGGAAATCTGTGCCGGACGTTAACAAAGATTCTTACAGCATGACAATTCGAGGCCACTTCTCCAAGTCTAAACGGCAATTTGTAAAAAGTGTCAGGTAATCAAGACTTGAAGCAAAGCGACCAAGAACGTTCGAGAGTAATTTTACGACAAAGTTAATGGAGCGTGAGATGCTGAAAAAACTACGGCGCCTAATTTTTACCGGCCTGTTCGTTGTTTGTTGGACAAGTGCGTTTGCACAAGAAGGCGAGAATCGTTGGGCGTATCCGCCGGAAATTGACGAAAGCGCACAAGTCGAAGTTTATAAAAAGATTGGCGACGTCGAGCTCAAAATGTGGGTTTTTAATCCTGAAGAGCATGACGTGAACGAAAAACGCCCGGCCGCGGTTTTTTTCTTTGGCGGCGGTTGGTGGCGCGGGTCGCCGAAACAATTTGAGGAGCATGCAAAGTACTTGGCGGGGCGCGGCATGATTGCAATGTTGGCCGATTATCGCGTCGCTTCTCGGCATAAGACGCGCGCCACGGCTTGCGTGGAAGACGCCAAATCCGCCATTCGCTGGGTACGTCAAAACGCGGGAAGGCTAGGGGTTGACACTAAGCGAGTCGCCGCCGTTGGGGAGTCGGCGGGCGGGCATATCGCCGCCAGTGCCGCGTTGATTTCTGACTATGACGCCGAATCTGAAGACAAGACGATTTCTTCCGTTCCTGACGCGATGGTATTATTCAATGCGCCTTGCGTTCTTTCCTCAATTGAAGGCGTCTTTCCCGCCCCCGAAAATCTTTTGCAGCGATTGGAGCGGGCGATGGGCACGGATCCCGCCAACGTTTCCCCCTATCATTTCATTAAATCTGACGCACCGCCAACCATCATTTTTCACGGCACCGCTGATTCGCGCGTGCCGTTTATGACCATCAAGCTTTTCGCGGATAAAATGAAGGAAGCCGGAAATCGCTGTGAATTGGTCGCCTACGAAGATATGCCGCACGCCTTCGCGCTTTATGGCCGCAACGACAACAAGCCTTATGCTGAAACGCTCTACAAAACCGACGAGTTTTTCACCAGTCTGGGATATCTTGAAGGCAGGCCAACGATAAAAGTAGATTGAGGCTGAATCTATGAAAGCGCTTGTTTTTAATGATGTTGAAGACGTCCGCTGCACAACCGTCGACGATCCGAAGATTTTGGAACCGACCGACGTCATCGTGGCGGTGCGCAAAACGGCGATTTGCGGCTCTGATCTGCATGTTTATCACGGCAGGGAAACCGGGCTTGATTTGGGCACGGTGATGGGGCACGAGTTTGTCGGGGAAATTGTCGAAGTTGGTCGCGGCGTTTCAAAACTCAAAAAAGGCGATTTTGTCGCCTCGCCGTTCACGACAAATTGCGGCGAATGTTATTTTTGCCGCATCGGGCTTACCGCGCGCTGTGAAAGAGGTCAGCTTTTCGGCTGGGTGGAAAAGGGCGGCGGCTTGCACGGCGGGCAAGCGGAATTCGTGCGCGTACCCTTGGCTGATTCAACGCTTTACAAAACGCCGAAAGACTTGTCCGATGAAGCGGCGCTTTTTCTCGGCGACGTACTTTCTACGGGATATTTTTGCGTTTCGATGGCGGACGTGCGTCCCGGCGGCGTTTACGGCGTCCTCGGCTGCGGCCCGGTCGGCATGATGACGATTTTGTCTGCTCTGGAGCTCGGAGCCGAGCAAGTTTTCGCTGTGGATTGCGTTCCGGAGCGATTGGCGCAAGCGCAAAAGTTGGGCGCAATCCCATTGAATTTTGAGCAGCAAAATATTGTTGAAACGATCCACGAAATCTCGGATGGGCGCGGCGTTGAGGCCGTTATGGAAGTGGTTGGCAGCGCGGCGGCGACCAAAACAGCTTACGAAATTGTCCAGCCCGGCGGGACGATCTCAGCGGTTGGCGTGCATACCGAAGCGCAATTCGCCTTTACGCCGGGGCAGGCGTACGACAAGAATATCACCTACCGCAGCGGGAGATGTCCGGCAAGAAAATTTATGCCGGAACTTGTTGAACTCGCCCGGAAAAATGAAAGAAATATTGCTGAACTGATTTCCCATTCTCTTCAGCTTCGGCAAGGCCCGGACGCTTATCGCCTTTTCGCCAATAAATTGGACAATTGCACCAAGGCGGTTTTGACGATAGCTTCGGATTGATGCGCTGAGTCCCTACTTTCGATGCTTTCTGCACTCCGATCTTTCCTACCTGTTCAACCACATCGTCATCGAGCGGGTGACCATTTCCGACGCTTCCTTTTGAATGAAATGCCCGGCTTCGGGAAGCGCGACCATTGTCAGGTCTTTTTCTATCCATTGCCAGGTTTCATTGAATCCCGCAGGAAGCAAAGCCTTGTCTTGTAATCCGAATATGACGAGCGTTGGACACTTGACCTTGCGGAGGGTTGCGGGCGCCGTGGGCGTTCCTGACGCTGACTGGTTGCTGCTACTTGAGCTAGGAAAATTCGCTTTATAGTAATTGAGCATAGCTTCGAAGTCCGAGCGCCGAAACGCTTCGATGTAATGTTCTTTGGCGTTTTCGTCCTGAACCCATCCCGCCAATCCTTCCGCCGTCAGACTCTTGTGCGCATCCACTTTTTGGAAATCGCGCGCGTACTGGCTGTTTTTCTGCTGGTCGGGATTGTTGGCCATTTCGCGAAACAGACCGTTGGGGTGCGGCGTGCTCAAGACGACAAGCTTTTCAACCAAGTCCGGCCGCCACATCGCAACTTGCCAGGCAATCGCGCCGCCCCAGTCATGTCCGACCAGGACGGCCTTCTCTTGCTCAAAATGCTGAATAACGGCGGCGACGTCGCCGATGAGCGCGCGCATCGTGTAATTCTCAACGCCTTTCGGCTTGTCGCTTTTGTTGTAGCCGCGCAGGTCAATCGCAACGACGTGAAATTGTTTTGAGAGCGCTGCCATTTGATCGCGCCAAGTGTACCAAAAATCCGGGTAGCCGTGAACCATGACCACAAGCGGCCCTTCCCCAAGTGCGGCGTAATGAATTTTGACGCCATTGTTATCGACAACGCCATGTTCGACTTGCGTCAGGATTTCGTTGACGCTTGCTTTCAACGACAGTGTTGAGATGCAAATAAAAATAAGCGCCGCTTGGTATTTGAATTTCTTCATGTAACGCCTCCGTTGGGTTGCAAAATCGGAGCGGAATATAACGATAAACTGCTGGAAAATCGTCAATTCCGACCGGGTTTTTCAACGAAAACGTACAATCATTCATAATGCAGGCTTTCAACAGGATTAACAAGCGCTGCTCGAACGGCTTGCGTGCTGACCGTTAAAAGCGCAATAAACAAAGCCGCACCGCCCGCTGCAGCGAAAACCCACCAACTCATTTCCACGCGATAAGCAAAATTTTCCAACCAGCCGTTCATTGCAAACCAGGCGACCGGCAAAGCGATAATATTCGCCAAAAGCACGAGCTTGGCGAAATCTTTCGAAAGCAGCGCAATGACATTAGGAACGGTTGCGCCGAGCGTTTTTCGGACGCCGATTTCTTTTGTGCGCTGCTCCGCTGCGAATGCGGAAAGACCAAGCAGACCTAAGCAGGCAATGGTCAGAGAGATTATTACAAAAGCTGAGAAAATATCGCCGAAGAGTTTTTCCTGGCGATATTGGTTTTCCAAACGCTGGTCGAAAAAGGAATGTTGGAACAACGCTGCCGGAAAATGCTCGCGCCACGTCTGTTCCACAAAGGCGACGGTTTCGGCCAAATTCGCGGTTTCTAAGCGTATGGAAATGCGTGAAAAAGCGTTGGGTCTGGTGAGGTGGAATTCCATCGGCGCGATAGATTGCTGCAGCGAATTGAAGTGAAAATCCTGGACGACTCCGATGACTGCTCCCGGCCTGTCGCGCGCAAAAGGTTTGCCCGGCGCATTCTGCGGCTCGCCCCAGCCAAACGCTTGTACAGCGGATTCGTTGACGATGTATGCGCCCATGGAATCCGCTTCAGTCAAGTCCCTTCCGGCGAGCAGTTCAATTTTATAAACGTCTAAAAAGTCGGGATCGACCTGCAGCCGGTAAATGCTGGAAGAAACGGGTCTGCCCTCACCGTCCACCGTTTCGATGAGCACGTTGCCCAGTCCG
Source organism: uncultured Deferribacteres bacterium (assembly GCA_964014485.1). GTDB lineage: Bacteria > Zhuqueibacterota > Zhuqueibacteria > Zhuqueibacterales > Geothermadaptataceae > CAXHAT01. The sequence goes on along the minus strand of CAXHAT010000009.1, from coordinate 18,248 downwards.
CCGGCGATGAGTCCGCGTGATCTGGTGACGCCCGAAATGGCGGGGTCGGCCAGCAAGGCGTTTTTAAAAGGCTGGAATTCGTTCTGCACTTCAGCGAAGCCGTTGACCTTGAGCAGAAGCAGTGCGTCTTTATCGAACCCTAGATCTTTGCTTTTAATAAAATCCATCTGCGATTTGACGACTGCAACGCCGGAAAGCAAAACAATGGCAATCGCGAATTGAACAATGACAAGACTTTCACGCATAAAAACGCCGGCTTTTGACGTTTTAAAGCTGCCTTTCAGAACAGCCGCTGCAGCGAATCGAGAGATGAAAAACGCCGGGTAAAGTCCGGAAAGCACACCGATGAACAGAGTGATTCCTGAAATTAATAGAAGCAGCTCCATTGAAAATACGCGATCCAATTGCTTGCCGGTCAGCTCAAAAAACGGCGACTGCAAAAGCTCGGTAAAGAATAAAGCCAGTACAAATGAGACCATCGCCACAAGGGTGGATTCGACCAAAAACTGCCGCACTAATTGTGATCGCTCGGCGCCCAGCACTTTTTTTACGCCGACCTCCCGCGCCCGACCAAGCGAACGCGCCGTTGCCAAATTCATGTAATTGATGCAAGCGATGAGCAAAATAAAGACGCCGACGGTGACGAAAATATAGACCGTGTTCATGCTGCCTGTCGCGCCAATCTCGTAGCGAAGGTTTGAATGAAGGTAGACGTCCGCGAGCGATTGCAACGAGTAAGTGTAAAACATTTTGTACTCGCGCATCTTTTCGCCCATGTAACGCTCGGCGAATTGCGGCAATTTTTGCTCGAGCGCGCTGGCATTAGCGCCGTCCTTGAGCAGCAAGTAGGTAAAGAATCCGTTGTCAAACCAGCTTTGCGCCATACGCGGAGACGCCGTTTCAATCGTTTTGAAGGAGCCGAGCATCGTGAAAGAGAAGTGAGCGTTTTCCGGCGGATCGGCAACAATGCCGGTTATTTGGTACGGTGCACCGCGACCTTCCGGGTCATATTGGAAAAGCGTGATGTTTTGGCCGACTGGGTTTTCATCGCCAAAATATTTTTTCGCGATTGATTCGGTCAGAACGACGGAGTAGGGAGCGCTTAACGCTGTTGCAATTTCGCCCTGAACAAGCGGATAGTCAAAGATTTCGAAGAAGCTTTGATCGGCCATGAGCACGCCGTCTTCTTCAAATTGAACGTCGCCGTTGCGCACGATGCAATCGTTCATATCCAGACGCACGGCGTTTTCAATTTCGGGGAAATCCTGCACCAACGCTTGGGCCATCGGCGGCGAGGTGACGGCTTGATCGAACGTCTCCGAATCCGTTTTGACTTGACCAACGACACGGTAGATGCGCTCGTGCTTTTGATGAAAACGGTCGAAGCTCAATTCATCAAAACTCCAGGCTGCGATCAGGCTGACGCAAGTTAGGCCAACGGCTAAGCCAAAAACATTCAGCGCTGTATAGCTTTTGGCGCGCATCAGTGCGCGTAGGGCGATTTTGAAGTGGTTTTTAAACATGCCTTTCCCTGTACGAAAGTCAATTCTTGAGTGAAAATTCGTTTCTGAGTGACTCTTTTCGGAATGCGACGATTCATCATCGCCAATGACGAGAAGCCACCCCGGAACTTTCCAAAACATAAAACTTGCAGAGCGATATACAGCATGTCGTTGGGGTTCAAGATTTTGAACCCCTACATCTGGTATACCCGCTATTCAGACGTCTTGTTTTTGGACAACCCTACTCCGAAGTTACTTCCTGGTCAAGACCGCAAGCGAGGTTGGTTGGCTTTTGAGTAGCTCTTTTCGGAGTGCGACGATTCATCGTCGCCAATGACGGGAAATCACAATCAAACGCTGAAGGTTTGGCTCCGGGGCGAATTACTCTTCGTTGTGCTTGACGGAACTCAAAGCCAAATTTTCGTGTATGGCCAAAACGAACGCCGGGGCGCTCTGCAGAAAGTTCCGACGAGTGGTCGAGCGAATCTTCTTATTCATCGCTTGCCTGATTCATTCATACCGTAACGCTTTTGCCGGATTCGCCAGTGCGGCGCGAATGGCCTGCGAACTGACGGTTAACAAGGCGACTGCCAACGTTAATCCGCCTGACAATGCGAAGGTCAACCAACTGATCTCTGTGCGGTAGGCAAAGTTTTGCAGCCAGGAATTCATCATGAACCAGGCGACAGGCCAGGCGATCAGATTGGCTAACAAAACGAGATAGACAAAATTCTTTGACAATAGCGCGGAGATACCTGCGACAGTTGCGCCGAGCACTTTGCGAACGCCGATCTCCTTCGTGCGCTGCTCGGCCATGTAGGCTGATAAACCGTAAAGTCCGAGGCAAGTGATAAAAATAGCGAGAATGGTAAAAATGAGCACAGCCTTGGAGAGAACGCGCTCTTTTTCCATCAACCGCTCAAAGTTTTCATCGAGAAAGTAAAACGACATGGGGTCAACGGGGCCAAAACTTGCCCAGAGCGATTGCGCGTACGTCAACGTTTCACGGGCGTTTTCATTGCGCAATTTGATAGCCAATCTACCGCCGTTGGGGTTCAGCGTTAGAGCGGCGGGTTCGACGGTATTGCGCATGCTTTCAAAATTAAAATCGGTCACAACGCCGATCACTCGGAGGTCGTTATTTAGAATTGCCCCAACGGGATTCTGCAAACTCAACGCCTTAACGGCGGACTCATTCAAAATAACGGCGGCGCTGTCCGAAGCCAAGTCCCGAGAAAAGTTGCGGCCTTCGATGATTTTGAAGCCGATGGTCGGGATTGTCTTGTAGTCGCCGAAAAACGACTGCATCGGCAGCCCTTGCTCCATTTCCGAGGTTCTGAAGGACTTGACCAAAAGCGCGGTTCCCGCAGGAATTCGGTGATTGTAGCTCGCATTTTCTACGCCGGAATGTGAGAGCAGCGCTTGCTTGAACGCTTCTTTTTGATCCCCTAAAAGTCTGGCGTTACTCACGATCAAAACATTGTCCGTTTGCAGGCCTTGATCTTTGTCGCGCATAAATTCAAGCTGGCTGAAGACGACTCCGGCGCTGATGAGCAGGCATGTAGAAATAGTGAACTGCAATAAAACCAATGCGTTGCGAAATTTTGTCCTGCCGCCTTTCGGAGAATGAAACTTGCCTTTTAAAGCGCTGATCGGCTTGAACGTCGTCAAATAAAACGCCGGGTAAAGGCCCGCTAACAAACCAATGACCAAAGCGGCAACGGCGGCGACGATGATTTTTTCCGGAGTTGCGAACAGGCTTTCCATTAAGCTCAGACCGGTCGCCCATTCGAATACTTTCAGGAACAATTCACCCAAACCGAGCGCAATGAGCAAAGCCAGACCGCATGAAATGAATGATTCGGATAGAAATTGTGCTGCTAATGCGCTTTTCCCGCTTCCCAGGCTTTTACGCACGCCGACTTCTTTCGCGCGCACGGAAGCCCGCGCCGTTGTGATATTGACGTAGTTCACGCTGGCGATGAGAATGATGAGTATGGCGATGGCGCCGAACGTGACGACGTTGTTTTTGTCGCCGACCGGCGACGGCTCGAAGCGCAAGTTAGAAGTGAGGTAAATATCAGTGATCGCGATGGGGATGAATCGATAAGCGCGGTCGCTTTTGATCCATTCATCATAAGGAACGCCGGGCGAAAGGGCGGGGTGGACATGCGTTTGGACAAATGCTCGCAGCCGGTCCTGAAGCGCGGTCAAAGTGAGGCCTTCTTTCAGGAGCACGTAATTATAACCGTTGGCGGACTGCCAATTTTCGTTTTTCGTCGCCTCCCTTCGAAGCCACAAATCCGCGTTGATGTGCGAATTGCCGTTCCCGGGATTGACAATTCCAGTGACGATGTGCGGCGTTTTTTCTTCGCCGATGGAAATGACCTTGCCAAGAGCCGGTGCGTCGCCGAAATATTTTTGAGCCAACTTTGAAGTCAAGACAACTGCGTCGGGTTGGTTCAAGGCCGAGTTGAGATCGCCTTCAACGAAATCGTATGAAAACAAATTGAAGAAAGCGGAGTCGGCGGTAAAGGTGAGAGATTCCGTAAACCGCTGATTGTTGACGTAAAGGTCAAGTCGCGAAGGACCGTCCAGTTGCGCGGTTTTTTCAACTTCGGGAAAGTTTTGTGCGAACTGGCTGAATTGCGGCGGGCCGGGCGCCATGTCGCCGATATTCATGAAATTCACGCCGATGCGGTAAATGCGTTCGGCATTGTGAAAGTGGCGATCATAGCTCCATTCCTGATGCACCCATAAGCCAATGACCAATGCGCTGGCCAGTCCGACGGCTAAACCAATGATGTTGATAAATGAATACGCCTTAAATCGGCGAAAATTTCTGAAGGCGATTTTGAGATAGCTTTGAAACATCCCGTCCTCCGCTTTTGCTTCGGAATTTTCAGTTTAATAGCTTGCTGTTATTCGTATCGTAAAGAATCAACTGGATTTGCCGTCGCGGCGCGAACCGCCTGGAAGCTGACGGTGAAGAAGGCAATCAACAGCGCCAAGCCGCCCGCCATCAAGAACACGCCGACCCCAATTTCAACCCGATAAGCAAATTCTTGCAGCCACTGCTCCATGGCGTACCACGTGATCGGCCACGCGATAATATTCGCCAAAAGCACGAGCTTGACAAAATCTTTTGAAAGCAGCGCCGTGACATTGGTTGTCGTTGCGCCAAGCACTTTGCGCACGCCGATTTCGTTTGTGCGCTGTTCAGCGGCGAAAGCGGCGAGTCCCAAAAGGCCGAGGCAGGCGATGAAAACCGTCAAAATGGAAAATATCAAAAATATCTGTCCGAGACGTTGGTCGCTGCGATATTGAGCGTCGAATCGTTCGTCCAGGAAGGTGAACTCAAACGGTGCGCTTGGCGCAAAAGACTGCCACTCGGAGCGGAGCGTTTGCAAGCTGTTTTCAATGTCTCCGGAGCCGACTCGCACAATAACGTAGGAATTTGGAATCTGATAAGTTTTGGAAGAATGGTGAAACAAAGCAAACGGCGCAATCGGCGAATAGAGCGACATAAAATTGAAATCTTTCATCACGCCAATCACTTCAAAATCTCCGGTGCTTGGGTAGTGAATTATTTTGCCGATCGGGTTCTCCAACCCAAAGGCCTGCACGGCGGCTTCGTTCAGTATGATGCTTCGAGCGTCAGAGCCAAATTCTTTTGAAAAGCCGCGCCCTTGCACAATTTCGACGCCAAGTGTGGAGATGAAATTTTCGTCCGTCATGAATGAACTCAGGTCGAACTGTTCATTGCCTTTGCCTTCCACTTTGTAATAATCCTGAAAGCCCCAGGACGGCGGCGCGCCGGTCGAGATGGATGCATCCAAAAAGTTTGCGTTGGTTTTGATTTTTTCCTTAAAGGCTTCCGCTTGTTCTCCAAGGCGATTATTCTCGTTTGAAACTGCGACGAGTCCCCCGCGATCAAAGCCCAAATCAGCTTGTTGTACAAAACGAAGTTGATCTTGAACCAGGAACGTTCCGGCGATCAGACCGATTGTGATGGCAAACTGGAAAATGACCAGGAAATTGCGTAATCGCCGCCTTCCTACTTGGGAACCGCCCCCAGGCCCCTTGAAAACATGCGCCGGATTAAGGGAAGACAGATAAAATCCGGGGTAGCTTCCGGCCACCACGCCGACGCCGACCGTTATCAACAGAAGCAGAGGGCCAAACCAGAGTGGGTTGAGCAAGTCCAGTTGCAAGTTTTTCCCGGAGAGCTGGTTGAAATACGGCGCAAATAATTCAACGATCAACAAGGCGGCGGGCAGAGAAAGCAGGGCAAAAAGCGTCGATTCGGAGAGGAATTGCCGTATAAAAAGCGATTTTTTTGACCCCAGCACTTTGCGAACGCCGATTTCAACTGCGCGTTTGGATGCGCGCGCCGTCGCCAGATTCATGAAATTGATGCAAGCCATAATGACGACGAAAACGGCAATAATCGAAAAAATGTAGACGTAGAGCCGATTCCCGAGCGGCCCAAGGCGATTGCCGATGTCGGACGAACCGAGGTAAACGTCGGTGAGCGGCTGTAAAAGAAAGTCCCAGCGTCCGCCGTTTGCGAGCAGTTCATCATAAGAAAAACCGATACGTTTAAAGGCGGGCGGGGCGTATTTTTCGACCAAGGCGGGGATTGCGGCTTCAACGCTTTGGGCGGAAGCGCCTTCGGCCAGTTTGGCGTAAGTCGTCACACGCATCCAAATCCAGCTCCAGTCAAAATATTCGACGAGAGGGTGCGAAGAAATTGAGGTTAGCATGTCAAATTGGAAATGAGAATTGTGCGGCGGGTTTTTCATAACGCCGCTGACTTTGAAGGCGCTTTGGTAAGATTTTCCAAGCTGCGTCTGGTCTTCGCCGATGGTGATGATTCGCCCGATTGGCGATTCGCCGCCGAAATATTTGTGTGCGGCTTCTTCCGTCAGAATAACGGCGTTGGGTTGTGAGAGCGCCGTTTTTGCGTCGCCGTCAGTCAAACCAAAATCGAAAATCTCAAAGAAATTTTGATCGACGCCGAAAATATGGGCTTCGGAGAAAAAGTTTTCGCCGTACCGCACTACTTGCTTGGGAACCGGGTAGATGCGCGTGGCTGCCGCAATATCTGGAACATCATTCATCAGCGCAGCGGCGAGGGGCGGCGGCGTGCCTGAGCCCATGCCTTCATTGTTGTTCCATTTAAAATCCCAATTGATGCGATAAATTTCATTTTTCGCTTGATGAAATTGGTCAAAGCTCAATTCATCGCGCACCCACATGGAAATGAGCACGGCGCAGGCCAGTCCGACGGCGAGACCGCCAATGTTTATGCCTGAGTAGAGCTTGTTTTTCAAAATATTGCGAAGCGCGATTTTGAGATGGTTTTTAAACATGCCGTCTCCAATAAAGTTAGATTAACCCAAGTTGTGACCTATCTAAAAAGGAGTGCAAGGCTTGCCTTGCTATTCCGTTGCAGACTTTCTCGGAACCTCTGCTTTTGACTGATATTTGCCGTGTTATCCATTTGAGCGGAATAAAAGGCAAAGCAAGCTTCGCACTCCAAGCATTTTCCGTTTTTAAAACGGCGCTTTTACCGGAAGGTCACAACTTCGGTTAGATTATTCATAATGCAAGCTTTGGATCGGGTTCGCCAGCGCGGCGCGGATCGCCTGGAAGCTGACGGTAAAAAGCGCGATAAAAAGGGTCAGCCCGCCTGCCAAGGCGAACACGCCCCAGCCAAGCTCAATTCGGTAAGCGAATTCTTGCAGCCAGTTGTTCATTGCGTACCACGTGAGCGGGACCGCAATGATATTAGCGATCAGGACAAGTTTGACGAAGTCTTTCGAAAGCAGCGCGACGACGTTTGCGGTCGTGGCGCCCAACACTTTGCGCACCCCGATTTCTTTGGTGCGCTTCTCGGCGGCAAAGGCAGCGAGACCAAACAAGCCGAGGCAAGCGACGAAAATAGCCAAGCCGGAGAAACTCACCAGGAGTTGACCAATGCGCGCGTCAGCGCGGTACAAGGCGTCAAACTGATCATCCAGAAATGAAAAAGCGAATGGACGATGCGGGGCCGCTTCCCGCCATTTTTGCTCGATAAACGTCAGCGTTTCCTGGGGATTTCCCGGTGCGATTTTGACAAGCAAGTAGGTATAATCGTTTTGTTTTGGAGAGAGAAACATCGCGAGCGGCTGTATTTCCTGGTGCAGCGAGGTAAAATGAAAATCACGTGCAACACCGACAAGAATCCCTTGCCTATTGCCGAGCAAATTGACCCACTTGCCGATCGCATCATCAGCATTCCAGCCAATTTGTTTGAGCAAGGCTTCGTTGATGACGTAAAAATAGCCTTGCTCGGGCACATAGTTTTCCGGAAATCCCTGGCCGGCAATCAATTCGATTCCTAACGTTTTTAGCACGTTTTTATCTGCCGCCATGCCCCCGGCCAGCGGATATTGATCTTCATTGAGCCCTTCCGCTGCAAGCCGATAACCGGCGCTTAGTCGGGATGGATAACCATCTACGGCTGAGGCGGAGAGAACGTTTTCGTGGCGCGTCAATTCAGAAATCAGCGTTTCTTTCTTCTGTCGGAGGACGGAATCGCTCATGGGCAGCGCCAAAACGTGTTCTTTATCGAAGCCGAGCTTTTTCTGCCGGACAAATTGCAATTGATCGTGAACGACGAAGGCAGCAGCGATCAGCGCGATTGAAACCAGGAATTGAAAAACCACAAGCTTATCGCGAAATGAAGTGCGTGACGCTTGCTTTGAGCCAGAGCCGCGCAGGACGTTCACTGGTTGGAAACGAGATAAGATGAGCGCCGGGTAACTGCCGGAAATCAGGCTCACAATGATCCCGACCGCAAAAAGTGCAATCAACAAAAAGTTATTATTAAGAAGCTCCAGTCGAAGCGTCTCACCGAACATTTCATTGAAAAACGGCAATAAAATTTCGGCGAGTATGACGGCCAGGACGAAGGCGATTGTCGTGGTGATCGCCGATTCCGCGAAGAATTGCCAAGAGATGTGGCTGCGAAAAGCGCCCAGTACTTTTCTCATTCCAACCTCCCGTCCGCGTTGCGCCGAACGAGCAGTGGCGAAATTCATGTAGTTGATGCAGGCGATCAATAAGATCAAAACGGCGATAGCGGAAAAGGCGTAGACGTTGGCGATATCGCCGTTGGTTTCCCCGCGCAATTGCGAATGCAAATGTATGCGTGTGAGAGGTTGGATATGCAGTTTGACCGTTGTCCCGCTTGCGGCTAATTGCTCGCCCCGTTCACGTTGAATTAAATCCGGCAGCTTTGATTCGAGGGAAGCCCGTGATTGCGGGGTTTTGAACAAGAGATAAGTTCGGAAATTAGCGGAGTTCCAGGTTTCGTTTTTGGCCCAATTAAAGGGCAGGCTGGCGTATGAAGCCAAAAAGTCGAGTTTTATGTGGGAATTATCCGGCAAGTCTTGCAAAACGCCGGTGACTTCGAACGGCCAGTCGTTTTCTCGCTGCAGCGTTTTTCCAATCGGGTTTTCATCGCCGAAATATTTGCGCGCCGTCGATTCAGTAATCACGATAGTGTTAGGACGATTCAGCGCTGTCGCGGGGTCGCCGGCGACAAACGGAAAGGTAAAGATTTCAAATACGGCGGAATCGGCAAAGTAAAAGCGATCTTCCTGAAAAACTTTTTGGTTATATCGAACGACTGCTGAACGCCAGGGCGGATAGAAGCGCACAGTCCGCTCAATCTCGGGGAATTCGCGCTGGAACAACGGCGCTACGATTGAAGGCGTGGATAGTTGTTTCGACCCTTCGCCTTGAAATTCATACTCCACGATTACGCGGCCTATTCTGTCGGCCTTTTCGTGGAACTTGTCATAGCTCACTTCGCGCTGAATGTAGAGAATGATCAATATGCAGCAACTTAAACCGATTGCCAAACCGGAAATATTGATCAACGAATAAGCTTTATTGCGCGAAAAATTCCGAATCGCCGTTTTGAAAATGTTCTTTAGCATGTCCCGGCCTCCGTTTTTTGATTGCCAAATCTTAAATCAACACGTTGCGTTTCTGACGGATAAACCCTCACTCAAGTTTAGAAAAGCTATTCCTTGGCTTTCAGCAAATGCTGGTGCGCTTCGTCCAAAGCCGCCTCCGCGGGAACGAGAATATCAGGGATCACGCCTTTTGCTTCCCAATTGGCGTTTGTGGCTGGATGAATAGTTCGAAAATAAGGAATGAACGCTCGATATTTGTAAGCGAGATCGTAAGTTCTAACGCCGTGCGCCGCCCCCTTTGTGACTTCTCCCACGATCTTTGCGCGATTGTGATGTTTTAAAAGATAAGCGAGCGATTCGCCGCCGGAAGCCGTTGCTTTGCTGGTTAGCACATAGATTGGGATATCGGGCAAACGTTTTCCGGGTATTTTCTTACTTGTCCAAACTTCCTGCGGTTTTTTCCCAATTTCTTCAAATGTATGCAGATAGATCGGTTTTTCAAAAAAATAGCTCGTTAGCAGATTGACCGCCTTCCGATCTCCGCCGCTGCATTCTCTGAGATCGATGATGAGGCCGTCGGCGTTTTCAACAGTTTTCATAGCATCCACAAACGCATCGCGTTGGCGATTTGAAAGCTTGGTGATATTCTGAAAATGGGCGATTTTGCCTTCGAGCATGGTTGTCATCGGCGTCTTGGGTTGTCGCGCAATAATATCGCCGGGTTTAGGCGGGACTCCAGTATAAAAAACCAAAAAATGTAAATCGCCGCTCCAGGCGCGTAGATCAGAAGTCAGCGCTTCGGAGAATGCTTCAAAAGAGTCAATATCGTCGTAAGCCTGCGCATCGAGTTTTTGCTGAAGCTTTTTGTCGATCTCTGCCGCCATATCCCGAATGATGTAGTTCTTGCTGACGTTTTTCCTCAATTCGCTAATGACTGCTCTCTGAACCTCGCTGGTCAGTACAATTTCGGAATCCTGTGCGCACGCCGTGAAAAATTGAAGCATGCAAATACTTAATATTGAAAAGATTGAAAGCTTTTTACAACGCTGCATTTAAAAGTCCTGCAAAGTTTAAGTTGAAGAGTTATTCATAGCGCAATGACTTAACCGGATTTGCCAGGGCCGCCTTGATGGTCTGAGAACCAATCGTCAGGATCGCCAAAGACAGCAAACCAAGAATCGGCCATACAAACAGCCCGAGCTCGAAACCCGGACCCTGCGCGAAGTTTTGTGATAGTACCCTGATTAATAAAAAACACAACGGCGCTGCAATCGTGATCGCAACGATTAATAGACGCAGAAAGCTTTGTGACAACAAAACGATAAGGCCGGGAACATCGGCTCCTAAAACTTTGCGAACGCCAATTTCTTGCGTGCGCGTTTCAACTGCGTAAATCACCATCCCCAGCAAGCCGAGACAGGCGATGAGAACGGCGAATCCTGCCGCGAGACTCAAAATTCGTGTTGCGTCGCGCATGGCGGCGTATTCCGTTTCGAGATGGTCATCAAAAAAGACGTATTGCAGTGGAGGCGCTTGATCGAAAGCTCCCCAGGTTGCGCGCAGATGATCGAGCATTTGCGGCAGTTGCTCGCCGTGAAAACGAATTGCCGCGTATTGAAACCAGCTTGGATCGTATTTGAGAGCCAGCGGGCGGCTGGAGCTGGAAAGCGGGCGAAAATAAAATTCTTTGACCACGCCCAAAACAGTGTGCGGATTCGTTTCTTCCAAAATAACGGTTTCGCCGACGGCTTCTTGCGGTGATTGAAAGCCGAATTCCTGCACCGCTTTTTCGCTTAGAATAACGCCTTGCTGATCCGTAGAAAACGCCGGGTCGAAATTGCGTCCCGCCAGTATCGTCAGTCCAAAATCATCAATGAAATGCTCATCGATTGCGATGATTCCAACCAAAAGGTTCGATTCCATGCCAGCGGTTTTGCCGCGCTGCCACGTTTGCCCGCCGACCAGCACCGCCGATGAAGCCGAGACGCTGGCGACCGTCGGGCTTTTCAGCATTTCCTGACGGAAACGTTCGTAGGGCGCGCTCTGCAATTCGACAAAAACAAGGTGGTCGCGATTGAAGCCATAATCCGCGGCGAGCATGAAGCCGATTTGTCGGTGAATGAATCCAGTAATGATGATGAAAATTAACGCAAGCGAAAATTGAATGACGATCAAAGTACGGCGCAGAGTCAAGCCGGAAAAGCCGCTGATGCGCGAAAGCCCTTTGAGCACGTTCACCGGACGATACGCGGAGAGCGCGAACGCCGGGAAAAGTCCGGCCAGAACCCCGGTCAACAGGCTGAACCCGAAAAAACTGAGATAAAGCCATGGATCGCTCAAAACTTCAAACGTGATTCGCGCTTTCATATCCTGAATAAATCCGAGTTTGTTGAACGCGGGGATGAGTTCAACAAGCAGAATCGAGCCGAGCGCCATGGCCAGCAGCGCAATGATGACGGATTCGCTCAAAAATTGTGTGACCAGTTGCCTGCGCCATGCTCCAGCCACCTTTCGCACGCCGACTTCCCGCGCCCGCTTTAGCGAACGTGCAATGCTCAGACTGATATAATTGAAACACGCGATTAACATGATAATTGCGGCCAGAACAGACAGAACGTAAACGACGATCCCGGGCGTGATTTGCGCGATTTCATTCGAGAGTTCGCGACCCAAATTGATCTCGGAGAGTTTTTGAACGTCGAAGCGCTCGACGGTTTGGCCGAATTCGTTCGGCTTGTCGCGATCGTACCGGTTTTGTTGTAGCTCCAAGCCTTTGCGCACTTCGGACAACCTGGCGTTTTCATCGAGCAGAAGATAGGTGTATGTCGTGGTAAAATACTGCCAGTCGTTTAGCGCCAAAGCGCCGGGAGAGCGCGTATCAAAGACGTTCAATGTGGCGTAGGAAACCAGCGCTTCAAACTGCAGATGCGAAGCGCTTGGAAAATCGTGCATAACGCCTGTCACGCGATATGGATCGCCGCTGTCGCGAACCAGAACTTTGCCGACAGGGTTCGCGGCGCCGAAAATCTGCTGCGCCAGTTTTTGCGAAAGAACAACGGAAAAAGGCTCATGCAACGCAGTTGCAACGTCCCCGGAGACAAGAGGAAAATCGAATAGCTCGAAAAAACTTGGCTCGGCGTAAGCGCCTGAGACGGAGTGAACCGTATTTTCGAAACTCGCGTTCATGCCCATGCGGCGCAACTGCGTTGTTGCGGCGATTTGCGAATTATTTTCGCGCATCGTCTTAGCCAGCGGCGCGGGCGTTGTCGCCAAGCCGAGCACGCCGATTTGCGGGTCGTGCATTTCGGTAATCACACGATAGATGCGGTCGGCTTTGCTATGAAACTGATCAAAACGCTGCTGGTGACGAATGAAGGCGATCAGCAGCAAGCAAACAGCAATGCTGACGGCCAGCCCGACAAGATTGATCGCTGAAAAGGTCTTGTGCTTCCACAAAGTGCGAAAGGCGATTTTGAAGTAGCTTTTGAACATGAGAACTCCGAAAATCAATAGTTAATCAAGCCGCTAAAACCAACTTTCATACCATGATGGATTTCCGGGAAATGTAACGCGGAAGGATGAGTTCGCAGGACACAGCGTATCCGCCGACAGGACAACCTGCGTTCGTAAATGAACAGTTGGCCTGTCCGGGAAGGGAAGATCGCGTTCACGTCAGCTTATCGGTTTACGGTTTGAAGGCGTTACCAGTATCCTCAAAATAATAATTGACTTGTACGGCAAGGCCGTATATTTTAGGTGACAAAGCAGACTTTATTCAGCGAGTTCAAGCGGCGTCTGTGAAGGCCGTACCAAAAATGAAGAAGATCCAGATCATAGAAACTCCGATTTTTACGAATGATATTGACAAACTTCTTTCAGTTGAGGAATTCCGGAAACTCCAATTAGAATTGGTTTTTTTGCCGGAGAAAGGGAATTTAATTAAAGGCGCTGGCGGCGCGAGAAAATTGAGATTTGGCGTCAGCGGGAAAGGCAAAAGCGGCGGGATTCGCATTATTTATTACTACAAACATGCGGAGCGGATCTATCTGTTGCTCGCCTACAAAAAGGCCAAGCAAGAAGAATTAACAATGCAACAAAAGAAAAGCTTGAAATCACTGATCGAGAGGATAAAATAATGGATGAGCAACTATTTAACCGTTTGATGGAAAGCGCTAAACAGGCGGTGGATATTTCAGAAGGAAAATCCACCGCAAGCCGCACATTCACATTCGAAGCCGCTATAGATGTGAAGACTATTCGAAATGAAAAACTACATTTGAGTCAGGATCAATTTGCAATGATGTTGGGGGTTTCAGTGAGAACATTGCAAGATTGGGAGCAAGGTCGTCGCAAGCCGAGCGGTGCTGCAAAATCTCTGCTCAAAGTCGCTGCTCACGCTCCGGAGACAGTGTTGCAGGCGCTATCCTGAAGCAACTTTTGAGTCTGCCAGATGCATCGATCTAGCCATTGAACCCAGCGCTGTTTTTTCAAACGCTAAGGACAGGCTGTCGGATAATCGTTTTCCACTTCTCGGGAGCGGCTCTGCGAATGTCGCTGAGATAAATTTCATGATGCTTGCCGGAAAGCGAGTAGCCGTTTCCAGTGATGAAATCGTGTAACTTGGCAATGGTCGGGCCTTCTTCGGAGAACGGCCCGATGTGCATGATCTGCGCCGCCATTCCTTCCTCAAAAGCTTCGAAACGAATCTTCGAGAGCGCCGCCGGATTCTTTTTCTTTCGAACTTGCTCAACCGCTTCGGCGACCAACTCCGAGGTGACAAGTTCAGACTGCATAATCATCGCCGTCCAAAGCCAATCTTCTTTACGCTCCACGCTGAACTGCGCCATGTCTTCTGTCCACCACAAGCCTTCCAGCGGCAGAACGCCGTAGTCGATTTGCAGATCGCCTTTTTTGATCATAAATTTCAACGCATACGCCAGCCCGAACAGCGCTTCGACCGCTTCCTGAAAATCCTGTGACGTGTTTGGATCGCCCTTGCCGTCCGCCATCAGAAAGTTCATTCGCGGCGCGTCTACGATCTCTATTTTGATCGCGGACGCTTTGTATAAATCTTTGAGCTTCTTCTTAAAATCTATTTTTCCCATTTTATGCTCCCAGATGTTTTTCCATCGGATAGTTTGTCAATTCTAAAGACGACAAATGCAGCCGCAGGTTAAATGCATTCATTCATTCCTCAAACTCTCCACCGGATTTGCCGACGCGGTGCGCATGGATTTGTAGCCTACAGTGAGAAAAGCAATAAAGCCTGAAGCGACCAGTGCGAGAAAAAATAATCCCGCGCCAAGATCGATGCGGTAGGCAAAGTCCGCGAGCCAGGCTTGCATGAAATACCAAGCGACAGGGGCGGCGACGAGAAACGCGAGCGTAAGAAGTGCGGCGAACTCTTTCGAGAGCAGCGTCACGATGTTCGAAAAAGTCGCGCCGAGCACCTTGCGAACGCCAATTTCCTTAGTGCGTCGCGCGGCCATGTAAGAAACCAACCCAAACAATCCCAAGCAACCGATCAAAACCGCGACAATGGTGAATGTATTGATCATCGTCGCCATCTGTTTTTCTGTCTCGTAAAATTGCTCGATGCTTTCGTCCAGAAATTGATATTCGAGCACAAATTCGGGAAAGACAGCGGCCCAGGCATTTTCGATAGCCGCTATTGCGCCGTCGACGTTTTGCATGTCGATTTTTACGCCGGTGAGCCAGTAGCGATTTTCCACGACCATGATCACCGGAAAGACGTCATGGTGAAGCGAAGTGACGTGGAAGTCGTGTACAACGCCGGAGATCGCCGCTTCCCGGCCCCAGATTTTCGTCCGGTTGCCAAGAATTTCAGCGTAACGCTCGCCATAACCGACTTCTTTGGCGAAGGCCTCATTGACCAAAAATCTATCCAGCGTATCGGACTGCACAAAATCTTCGCCCGCTAAAAGCTTCACTTGGTAAGTTTGCAAAAAATCTTGATCGACGAATTTGATGTGAGCGTGACCTTCTTCCTTGCCGTCGTCAGTATACCAGGTGTAATTGCCGCCCCAGGAATTGTTCGAAGCCGAGCCCGTATTTGAAAACGCGGCGTTTTTGATCGCGGGGTTTTGCAAAAGCAGCGTTTTCAGTCGCTGCAATTTATCAGCGTCTCTTAGCGGCAAATCGAACTCGACGACGGCTTCCTGATTGAACCCCATGTCCACGCTTCCGAAATGCGCCATTTGGCTGCTGATCACGACTGTGCTGATAATCAATACTTGTGAAATCGCGAATTGCAAGACAACGAGACCTTTGCGCAATTTTAAGCCTTCGCCGTAATTCCCGGTCATTTTGTTGCGGATTGCCTGAATCGGGCTAAAGCCTGAGAGGTGTATGGCGGGGTAAAACCCGGCGACCAGCGATGTGGCGGCAAATAAGATTGCGAGAAAGATGAGCAGTTGCGGATTGTTAAAAAGGTTAGTGCTCAACTCATAACCCAAAAACGTCGTCAACCTCGGCAAAATCATCTCAGCGGCGGCAACGGATATGCCGATGGCCAAGAACGTGATTACAGCCGTTTCGCCAAGAAAATGGAAGGTTAGTTGACGGCGGGTACTGCCCAAAACCTTGCGTACGCCGACTTCCTTCGAGCGGCTCACCGCCGCGGCTGTGTTCAGGTTGATGAAGTTGATGCATGCCGTGACCAGCAGAAAAACGCCGATGAGCGCCAATGCGAGCAATGTCCTTTCCGAAATCGTCCGGGGACCAAAAGTGTCAAAGCGCACGTCATAATGCATTTCCGTCAATGGCTGCAAGGTCAGGGTCGTATGTTTGGCGGCCTGTTCGTTGTGATGTTTGGTGAGGAAAGCCTCGAAGCGGCTCTCAATCTGTTCCGGCGGCATATTCGCAGGCAATTTCAGGTAGCATTGAACTCGTGTTGAAGTACTGCCCCAATTATCGCCGCCCCGTTCTTTTTCGCTCCAGGCGAGCAGGATTTTCATTGGCACGTTGGCGTTTTCCGGCGGGTCTTTGACGAGTCCCGTGACCTGAAATTCCAGACGGTTGTTGTAGGTGAGACGTTTGCCGAGCGGGTTTTCATAGCCGTTGGCGAGCCCTGGTGAAGGAAAATATTTTTGCGCGATGCTTTCAGAAATAACAATCGAGTTTGGAGTGTTGAGCGCAGTCTCGGAGTCTCCAAGCAGCCAGTCATACTTAAAAATCCTGAAATAGTCCGGGTTGACGAAAGCGACGGCATTTTTCTCCTTGAAACGGTCGATTTCACCGTCCCCGCGAACAACCGAAAAAACCGGATCGCCAAAGTTGGCGTCGACAATGGTCACATGTTCGATTTCCGGAAAATCTGTTCTGACGGCTTCCGGTAAAGGCGTCTGCACGCCGGGATCAAACGACGATTCGCCGTACTGCGTGTCTTCCTTAACAATGCGATAGATGTTTTCGCCGCCGTCATGATAATTGTCAAAACTCCGCTCGAAACTGACGATTAAAAAAATAATCAGCGCGCAGGTAATACCCAATGAAAGACCCAAAATGTTGATCAAGGAATGCGTCTTGTTTTTGATCAGATTACGGAAGGTGATTTTAAAATAATTTTTCAGCATGTCGTTTCCTGCAATGATTGAAATTGTTGATTCCTCATTTTGGAAAGTATATATTGCAATATATCTAAAAACGTTAACCGGAGATGTTAGTATGAAAACGGCAAAAGTTTTTATGAGCGGTGCGAGCCAAGCTGTGCGATTGCCTAAGGACTATCGATTCACCGATTCGGAAGTTTATATCAAAAAATTTCAAAACATGATCATCCTGATTCCCAAAGCCGATCCCTGGACGCAGCTTTTTTCCAGCCTGGATAAATTTTCCGACGACTTTATGAACGACAGAGCGCAGCCGCCGCAACAAGCCAGAGAGCCGATAGCATGAAGTATATGCTGGACACGAACATCTGCATTTACATCATCAAAAAGCGACCTCAAGAAGTTGCGAAACATTTTTATAAACAAGCTATTATGGATATCGGCGTATCGTCAATTACAGTCAGTGAAATGACGTACGGCGTTGAAAAAAGCCGGAACGCCGAACAAAATCGAATCGCCTTGTTACAGTTTCTCTCGCCGCTCGAAATTTCACCTTATGATGCTTCAGCGGCAAATCATTACGGCGAAATCCGAAGTCTGCTTGAAAAAGCCGGCCAACCAATCGGGGCGCTTGATACGCTTATTGCGGCTCACGCGCGGTCTTTGGACGCGACGCTCGTGACGAATAATGAAAAAGAATTTTCGCGCGTACCAGGGTTAAAAACTGAAAACTGGCTGCACGCCTCGTAGAAATGAACAATTATCATTCAATCGTTATTCGGTTTTATTAATTCGCGTTGTTTTAAGAATTGAGAATAGAATTCTTGCGAGCTCGTCAGCTTCCTCGAAAATACTATCATAAGTACGTTGACCCAAATAGCCAGTGTCTTTGAGTAGTGACAGCCAGTATTTAGTCTCTAAACTCTCTTTGTAAGCAATCGAGACTTTGTTTGAAAAATCAGCTTTCGATATAGCCCCGTTCGCTTCCGCCAAATTGGCCCCGATCGAAGTGCCTGAACGAATCAGCTGCTTCGACAAAATGAACTCTTTCTTTTCCTTCGTCAAAAATTGATAAGCTTTCACAATCCTCTTCGCGAACAAATACGCTTTTTCAAAAACTGCATTTTCTTTTTTCATTAGAATCCCCAATTTGCTCATTGCTCATTGCTCATTGCTCATTGCTCATTGCTCATTGCTCATTGCTC
>CAXHAT010000008.1:0-75891 GCA_964014485.1 uncultured Deferribacteres bacterium | reverse complement strand
GACCTTTGCATCTCTGCGTTAAGTCATGAGATTGAATGATCGCTTCTGATTGGTTTCGGCTTGTCCGGGTTGGGGGTATCGATATGAATAAACAAAAAATCGATGTTCAAGGCACGGAGATCACGATCATTGACAAAGAGAAAAAAGATTATTTGTCGCTAACGGATATTGCAAAATATAAAAATAAGGACGCTCCATATGACGTTATCAAAAACTGGCTTCGATCCAGAAGCACTATCGATTTTCTCGGATTATGGGAAAAGTTGAATAATGAAAACTTTAAACCGGTCGAATTCGACCGGTTTAGAAACGAGGCCGGAAACAATTATTTCGTTCTCTCACCCAAAAAATGGATTGAGACCACCAATGCAATCGGCATGACCGTTAGTTCCGGCAGATACGGCGGAACCTTCGCCCATCAAGACATCGCCTTCGAATTCGCTTCGTGGCTCAGCGCTGAGTTCAAACTCTATTTACTCAAAGAATTCCAGCGCTTGAAACGAGCAGAACTGGAACAAAAACAACTCGACTGGAACGTTCCTCGCACGCTAGCGAAAATCAACTACAACATCCAAGCCGACACAATCAGGCAGAAGCTCAAAGAGACGGAGTAAATTCTCCGCTCACACATCGATTATAAAGCATCCAAAATAAAATATGTCCCGATTGACAGGTAAATAAACAACCCGATGATGTCGTTTGAAGTCGTGATGAAAGGCCCGGTCGCCAGCGCCGGATCGATATTCATTTTTCGCAAAATCATCGGTACCGTCGTGCCAATCGCGCCTGCGACGACGATAACGAGCAGCAGGGAAGCGCCAATTACAAACCCAACCGTGAAAGGCTGCGGATCTTTGTGATACCAACCTACGGCCACGACGATGAACAGCAAAATCGCCAAAATCAATCCGTTTAGCAACGCAACCTTGATCTCGCGCCAACATCGTTTGAAAATGTCGTTATAAACAATTTCTCCGGTTGCCAGGCCGCGAACAACGATAGCCGAACTTTGGATGCCAATATTGCCCGCCATTGCCATGATCACCGGCACAAAATAAGTCAACATCAATTTTCTTTCCAGCGCATGTTCGTACTGCGACATCAATCCGGCGCCGATCAGTCCGCCGACGAGGCCCCAAACCAGCCAGGGAATCCGCGTCCGAACGATTTTGTACGTCGATGTTTCTCGCGCCTCCTCCTCATCCGTTAGACCGGCCATTTTGTGAAAATCTTCCGTCGCTTCTTCTTCCATCACGTCAACGATATCGTCGATAGTGATGCGCCCGAGCAAACGGTCGTGATCATCGACGACCGGCACGGAAACCAGGTCGTACTTGCGCGCGATGTTCGCCACTTCTTCCTGATCCATTTTCACCGGGACGGCGACAAAATCTTCGCTCATGATCTCTCGCAACTGGCGTTTGCCGCGTGATAAAATCAAATCTTTGACATTGACCAGCCCGATCAATTTGCCGTCGTCATCCACGACATAAACATAAAAAATCTCGTCGATTTCATCCGCTTTGTTGCGAATCTCTGCAATCGCCTGATCCACCGTGCTTTCCTGAGCGACGGAGACAATCTCCAGCGCCATAATCCCGCCGGCGGAGTCTTCCCGGTGTTCAAGCAACTGCCGAACTTCGCGTTCGTCTTCGTCTTCAACGCGCTGAAGGATTTCTTCCTGATCTTCTTCGTCCAGTTCCGAAACGATGTCCGCGGCGTCATCGGAAGCCATCTCATCGACAAGCTCGGACAGGCGGCGATTGCCCATGTCTTCGATGACGGATTCTCTCGTGACGTCGTCGAGTTCAAGAATCGCTTCGGAGGCGCGCTCGGCGTCCAATAAGTTAAACAAATAACTGCGATCTTCATCTTTATCAAGCTGTTCGACAAGCTCGGCAATATCCGAAGGGTGCATGCTGAGCATGATATTGCGCAGTTTCGCGTCCTGGCGTTCGGCGATGAGAAAGCCGAGATCATCCAGCAACTCGTGTAAATCCTGTTCTTCAATGTGCATATTTATCGACTCCTGCTCTGGTGTTCCTTCCTGAAGCGGATGAGTTTATTGCTAAGTTCAACATGTTCTTCAACAGTCAATTCTTCGGGCCTTCTTCTTAAATCCAAACCGGTCGTCTGCCCAAATTGCGCCGGATCAACAAATTTTTTCAGAGTATTCGCCAACGTTTTCCGCCGGTGATTAAAAACCGTTCGCACAACGTTGCGGAAAAAGTCGTCGTTCTCAGGCAATTTCGCCGACGGTCTGGAAAAATCCCAGCGCACAACCGCAGATTCAATATCCGGCTTTGGGATAAAGACGTTGCGAGAAACTTTGAACAGAATTTCCGGCGTTGAAAATGTCTGACTGACGACCGAGAGAATGCCGTAAGTCTTGTTTCCCGATCCGGCGACAATGCGATCCGCGACTTCCCTTTGAATCATCAGAACCAAATCCTTAACCACGCCGCGAGCTTCCAAAGCGTTAAAAATGATTTGGCTGGTGATGTGATACGGAATGTTGCCTATGATCCTTACCCGGTCGTTTCGATTTGCGATTTCGCCGAGATCAAGCTTGAGAAAGTCCTCATTTTTGAGTGTAAAATTTTCCTTTTCGCCAAATTTTGCTTCGAGCTCCGGGACAAGCCTGCTATCCACTTCAACTCCCAAGTATCGGCAATTTGATTCCAGCAAAAACTTCGTTAACGCGCCAAATCCCGGCCCGACTTCAATGATAAAATCTTGCCGACTCGGCGCAATCGCAGCGACGATTTTGCGCACGATGTTTTCATCGAACAGAAAGTTTTGTCCAAGCGCCTTACGCGCCTGGAATTGTTGCAATTGGTCTAACACGGCATGACCGAATAAAAAGAGATTGCCCGGCTGCGCAAAAAAATACGCAAAACGCACTCAGGCAAAGGTGAAACGAAAAAAGGATGATTCTTTGATTTTTGTATTGGCGTGCGAAAAGCGAGGACTTGACTAGCGGAAAAATGGAAACACTTTGGCGTTCACTAATTGGTCATTCAGGATGAATCTATTTGGCCTAACCTTTGAATTGGGCCAAGTAGATCCATCCTGAATGACAAGAACTGCTTAGACTTGTACATCCCGCCGCTTTCTCGCAACTGGCTACTCGGAGGTTCCATAGTTTGAATGGTTGAGTGAAAAGAACTCCTTCTAAAACTTGAACAGTTGACTCGCATTACTTGAAGTTATACGCGCAATGTCTTCAAACGAGCATCCGCGAATTTCGGCGTGTTTCTCCGCGATGTACTTGACGAATGCCGGTTCGTTTCGCTTGCCGCGCTTTGGAACCGGCGGCAGGAAAGGACTATCGGTTTCCAAAAGCAATTTATCCAGCGGAATCCGCCCGGCGATTTCGGGCAGCGCACTTTTTTTGTAAGTCAGGTTTCCAGTGAAAGAAATATAAAATCCGCGATCCATCACTTTTTGGGCGTAAACCAAATCTTCGCCAAAGCAGTGAAAAACGCCTTTTAGCGGCAAATCCGGGACTTTCGCCAGCGCGGAAAGAATCGCCGCGCCCGCGTCGCGGTTATGCACGACGACCGGTAAATTCAATTCAACCGACATTTCCATTTGTCGGATAAAGCTTTTTTCCTGTATTTCGCCGGTGGTTTTGTCCCAATAAAAATCCATCCCGGTTTCGCCGATGGCAACGACTTTTGGATGCGCGGCGAGTTTTTGGATTTCGTTCAAATCGTTCACTCCCGCCTGCGCCGCATCTGTCGGATGAATGCCAACTGCAGCGTAAACCATCTCGTATTGTTCGGCCAATTCCAAAACGCGGCGACTCGAAGCCAAATCAGTCGCCAACGTGACGATTTTGGTCACGCCTGCATCAGCGGCCCGGGCGATGACTTCGTCGCGGTCGTCATCAAATTTATGCCATTGCAAATGGGCGTGGGTGTCTATGAGGTCTAGTAACATTTATCTTCGATTTTTGAGTAAGCTGTCGATTTCGCTCCGAAAAGATATGTACACTTCTTCACACCTTTCTACCAGAGGCTCCATTCTTTCCGGATATAAATCCAAAGCGTATGCGTGGGTAAAAAAGTGACGAAAGGCAAGAAATTCTCTTAAACTGTTTTGAGTCTCGATGGTAATTACGCTGTTATCGAAGGCATTATTTAACAAATCTCTATGCCAGGATGCTCCAACCGGCAAAGGAATCTCATGCGCAATGAAAATTTGTTTTAGAATGTTTTCGACGCCATTATAGAAGTTGTGTAGAAGTGTTGCTACTCCAGCCAATTCCAAAATTGATAAATTTGGCAGTTCAACGCGGGTCGGCGTCTCTTTAAGCACTAGTTCAATTTGTTCATACTCGGCTTCCACTTTCGCGCGCAAATCAGCCATACAACACAAGTCCTTCTTCAGCAACGATCTTGTTGAAACGGTTATTTCTGGTTAAATCGACAAGATCGACTGGCTTTGAGAGGCTAAAGATCAAGTCACTGTAAAATTTAAAAAATTCTGCATGAGGGATCCCTTCAACAGCCAAGTCGATATCACTACTTTCTTTCAAAGGATCGCTGCTTGATCCAAAAAGAATGACTTTTTTAGCATGATATTTTTCGGCAATATCCAGAATTTTCGCCTTGTCATTTTGTGAAATCACGACTCGATTCCTTTATGCTTGATAAAAGCGGTTCTCCACATTGTTAGAAAGAAAATAAGGATTATCAAATTGTCACGCTATTCTAAAAATACTATTTTAAGGAATGCTGGGAGGCTGGCGGAAAATCCCGTAGCGAATAACAAAACGACGGCGCTCTCGGGAATCAAGAAGCGTCGTCGTCTCGTTGCTCAAACTTTTTATGTATGAAATGATCGACTAATCAAACGATTAACCGAAAGTTAGGGGGGAGGCGTTAGAAGAAAGGCAATGGGCTCTTTAGCGTTCGCCGTTCAACGTGTATGACTTAATCCGGATGACCTTTTCACCGTCGACGTCCAGATAGATTTCGCCGCTTGCGTCAATGCGGCTGCCGATTTCTGAAAACAGCTTGCCGCCGATTTCGTCGTTTTCAATCACAAATTCTTCCTCGTCAATTTCATCATCGTCAGCGTTTTCAAGCGGACGGACGATGGCGATGGTGAGCACTTCATGATCGGAGTTCCATTCCACTGGGCGAATTTCGCCTGAAATTTGAACAAGACTACTCTCATTCTCGCTCGAAAAAGCAAGAAACGCCAAAGCAGCCAGCACGAACAAAAATCGTAGAGTCAGTTTTTGTGTGAATGATTTCATGTCGAATTCCTTTCGTTATCATTCTTCGGAAACAATTGCACTCCCGACTAAACAAGTTTGACGCCAGCCGCGTTCGAATCTTTTTTGAATTTATGCCGGTCGCAATTATCGTGTTTCCTCTCTACCTGACACTTTTTATAAACTTCATTTTCGAGTCGTCGAAAGGCCTCGTTTTGTCATTCTGAAGGAATCTTTGTTATCGCCCAATATAAATCATGCCCAAAAGTTCAAGGATTGGATCAAAAAAGATGCTTACAGCATGACAAATCCGGCCTTGTTCGCCAGCTTCAGATGCCTGTAAAAAGTGTCAGGTAGTGAATCCTGTTTCTCCAAAATTCCATTCGTTTCTATCAAAAAAGGAGCTCTGCGATGAGCACATCCGTCACCACCGGCGATAAAGCGTTTTTCCCCAACATCTCAAAAATCCAATTTGCAGGCAAAGAGTCGCGAGACCCGCTGGCATTTAAATTTTACGACGAAAATCGCGTTGTGGCGGGCAAGACAATGCGCGACCATTTTCGGTTCGCCGTTTGTTATTGGCACACGTTCTGTAATGACGGCGCAGATCCTTTTGGAGGGGGGACAAAATCCTTCCCCTGGATGTCAAAAAGCAATGCGGTTGAGCGCGCCCGCGACAAAATGGACGCTGCATTTGAATTTATCACAAAGTTGGGCGTTCCGTTTTACTGCTTCCATGATTATGATCTGGTCGATGAAGCGGACTCCATCACAGAGTCCGAGAAACGTTTGCACGCCATCGTGGAGTATGCAAAAGAAAAGCAGGCGGCTTCGGGAGTCAAACTTCTTTGGGGAACGGCCAATGTTTTTTCCAATATCCGCTATATGAACGGCGCGGCAAGCAACCCGGATTTTCATGTTTTGTGCCACGCCGGAACGCAGGTGAAAAACGCTTTAGATGCGACCATCGCGCTTGGCGGTGAGAATTACGTTTTCTGGGGCGGACGCGAAGGCTACATGTCGCTTCTGAACACCGACATGAAGCGCGAACAAGAGCACATCGCGCGATTCTTTCACATGGCAAAAGATTACGCTCGTAAGAACGGATTTAAAGGCACGTTTCTGATTGAGCCAAAACCGATGGAGCCGATGAAGCATCAGTACGATTTTGACGCCGCGACGACGATTGGCTTTTTGCGAGAATTCGATTTATTGGGCGATTTTCAACTCAACATTGAGGTCAACCACGCCACGCTAGCCAGTCACACCATGCAGCACGAGCTGCAAGTTGCAGCGAACGCGGGCGTGATGGGCAGCATCGACGCGAACCGAGGCGATTATCAAAACGGTTGGGATACGGATCAGTTTCCGATGGATTTGTACGAATTGACCGAGACGATGCTCGTCATTCTCGAAGCGGGCGGGTTCAAAACTGGCGGGGTGAATTTTGACGCCAAGACGCGGCGCAATTCAACCGATCTTGAGGACATATTTATCGCTCACATCGGCGGCATGGACGCGTTCGCAAGAGCGCTCCTGATCGCCAATGATATTTTGGAAAACTCGGATTATCGTCATTGGCGCACGGAGCGTTATGCTTCTTATGATTCCGGGACCGGAGCGGAATTCGAAGCGGGGAATCTTTCTCTGGAAGATTTACGGGATTACGCCATGAAAAACGGCGAACCAAAACAAAGGAGCGGGAAACAAGAGTTGTTTGAGTGCTTAATTAACCAATTCGTTTAAGGAATTGATTTCATGGCACCGCTTGCATCAGAACGGCGTTCATCATTGCAGCTCACTACGCACTTTTTGGGCTCCTGCGACCATGTTATGCAGCTTCTTCTTCGCCGCCCAGCGCGCGGTCTGACTCAGGCCGCAGTCCGGGGCCACTGAGAGTTTTTCCGGCGAAACATGCTCCAGACACAACTTGATTCGCGCGACAATATCGTCGACGGATTCGATGTAATAACTTTTGACGTCCACGACGCCGACGGCGACATCCATCCGTTTGGCGAATTCCGCGATCAACTCAATCTCTGTGAATTCGCGATTCGCCATTTCAACGTGAATCTCGTCTACCTTGAAATCAAGAAAATCCGGCAGCATCGGCGAGATTCGTCTGTAGCCGACCGGATGGCCTTTGTAATTACCAAAGCAGAGATGCGTCGACAGACGACATTTGCCAACGACAGGCTCAACGGTGCGATTGAAAATATCGACAAATCGCTTTGTGTCTTCTTTCCAGGCGTAGCAGCTCATCGAAGGCTCGTCGACCGTCAATTCCTGACATCCCGCCGCGACGAGACTTTCCAACTCTTTTTGAACGATGGGGATGAGCGCTTCCGTCATGGCGTAACGATCCGGATATTGCGCGTTCGGCAAAAACCTGCCGGTCATGGTAAACGGGCCGGGAACGCTGGCTTTCAAGGTCGGGCCTGACGGCGCCAAGCGTTTGAGTCTTTCGAATTCTTCAACAACGCCAAGCCCGCGCGGCGCTGCGATTTCGCCGATGATTTTGTGTTTCCCCCGTTGATCGTGCGCCGGAGGCCCCCATTTGCGCGGACTCTCGGACTCCAACTCAGTGCCTTCCAAAAATCCATAAAATGACAAGTTGAAATCCAGGCGCGTTTGCTCGCCGTCCGTGATCACGTCGAGGCCTGCGGCAACTTGATCATGGACTGCTGCTATGACAGCGTCATCCTGCATTTCTTCAATATCTTTTTTGCCGAATTGATTTAGATTTTGGCTAGCAAATTCCAGCCAGCCTGGCATGGAGTAACTACCGACGACGGTCGTTCTAATGGGAGTGGAATTCATATCAAAAGTAGTTTTGGGGTTGGGAATTTTTAGGTACGAGCAGCGCTTCCGAGTAACCTTTGGTTAGAGTGCGATGATTTATTCATCGTTCGTGACTGAAAACAGCCCAAACAAACGCTGAAGCATTTGACTCCCAAGTTACTTTTCGAAAAGATCGCAAACACATTGGCAACCGAAGCTTTCTTTTCCTGCTGTGTTAGCGTTCCTGGCCGAAGCCTGCGTAGAGCTTGCTCACGCGATACGCATGCTCGTCGTAGGCCGATTCAAAGAGTTTAGTAGATTTTTCAGCGCCAACAAGACATGCCGCAGTAAGAACTTTTGGAGGAGCGCCTGCTGCTGTTAGTCTCTGTGCAATTTCGGCTTTGAGCGCATTGACAATCATGCAGCCGCCAATGGTTGAGCCAGGCGATACGGGCGACTCGAGATCGTCGATTTTGACCATTGCGTCACCGGCAGGGGCTCCTGTATCAATGACCAAGTCAGCGAAATCCGCCAGTTTTTTGCCTGAAGGGTGTTTGCTTGAACTAACTTCAGCGTGTTTTGCGGTGACAATGGCAACGACTTTAATCTGACGCTTTTTGAATTCTTCCGCCATTTCAACCGGAACAATGTTGCAGCCGCTAGACGAGATGACCAAAGCGGAGTCTTGCTTTGACAAATCGAAATTTCGCAGAATCCGGGCGGCTAGTCCGCTGACATTTTCAATGAACATCGCCTGACGCTGGCCATTCGCGCCAACGACCGGATTATGGAAAGTCAACGACAGTTCAACGATGGGATTAAATCCCGGGAATGAACCGTAGCGCGGCCACATTTCTTCGACCATAATGCGGCTGTGCCCGGAGCCGAAAAGATGCACCATGCGGTCGGCGAGGATGGTCTCGGCAAACCAATCCGCAGCCTTTTCAATTTTCGACGTTTGGCGTTCAACGGCGCGCAGAAGGCTTCGGCACTTGTCCAAATAGTTGAACGTTGGTTTTTTTTCAATCATAATTTTTCGTTGCAAAGAGATTTGTAGAGACGCGATGCATCGCGTCTCTACCATGCCGTACAATTTAAACAAATCATTGCTCAAACGTCATCGCGAATCGCGCCGCTCCAAACGCCCCAGCCCAATCATTCAGTTCAGCAGGCAGGATTTTGACCTTGTGTCCATCCGGGCGCCATTCCATTTCACCCATATATTTTGCCAGTGGCTTGAACAGCGCATCATCAGCTTGTGCGATTCCGCCGCCGACAATCACTGCTTCCGGATCAAGAATATTCACAAATGAAGTTATTGCGCAAGCAAGCGCGTGAACGGATTCCAGCCAGATTTCCGTCGCTCTTTTATGACCGGCGAGATGCGCTTCAACAAGCTTCTTGGAAGAAGGAAACAGGCCGCGCGTTCGCTGAGGGATGGAATGCTCTCCAATCATGCTTTCGATGCTGCCGGGCGTATTTACATTGTCCGGCTCGCCTGATTTGTCCAAACAAATGTGTCCAAGATGTCCAGCGCGTCCAATGTGGCCCGTCATTAATTTTCCGTTTGAAAGAATCGCGCCGCCGACGCCCGTTCCAAGCGTTAACAAAATAGCATCATCATAATTTCGAGCGGCTCCCAGCCAATGTTCGCCAATAAGAGCGGCGTGAGCGTCATTCAACATCGTTGAAATTTTTTCCCGTCCTAAAAATTCCGTCCAATCCAGATGCTCAAGTCCTTCAAGGCGACCGGGCATTGAGATGATTGAGCGAAAATTTCGCGCTGCAAGCCCGGGCGCCGCGAGCCCGACCGCACCGGCGGTTTTGCCTTGTTCCCGCTCCGCTTCCGAAATCATCTTTTTGATTTTGTCAGCCCAGGAAGCGTCGCCAACATCAGCCGTCTGGTCGATTTTTTTCGTGATCACCGCGCCGTCAGGAGAAACAACGATCAATTTGATGCGCGTTCCGCCAAGATCGACGCCGATTGCATAACTCATTTCTTAAATTGCCTTCCCTCTGAATTGATGTTTAAACGCCTTCGCTGATAGACCAGCCGCCGTCGACGCCAAGCACTTGTCCAGTAATAAATTTTGCTTCTTCGGACATGAAAAAAGTTGCTGCGCCGACAAGGTCTGTCGCTGCGCCGATGCGTCCGCCGTCCAAAGGTTGTTTGGATTTGGTGAATTTCATGATTTCCTGATTTTGGGCGGCGCGCTGCGCCATCGGCGTCTCGACAAGCCCCGGAGCCAAGGCATTTATCCTGATATTTTTGCCGGCATAATACGCGGCGGCGGATGTGGTGAGGCCGATAATCGCCGCTTTTGCCGCAGCGTAAATATGCGTAGAAAAGTATTTCGGAGACGGAGAAAACGCGAGCACTGAAGCAAGATTCAAGATAACGCCGGACTGGCCCTTTTTCAACCAAGCCTGAAGCGCGGCGCGGTTTGAATAAACCAGCGAATTGAAGTTCAACGAGAGCGTTTTTTCCAAGCCTTCGTCAGTCACCTCATGCAACGCCCCATCGCCAAAAGACCTGCCGCTGCCTCCGGCGACGTGATAAAGTCCGTCAAAGCCCCCGAAAGTTGACTGAGCCAAAGCAATCGCTTTTTTTGATGATTCCGGATTCGTTGCATCTCCCGACAGGACGCGCCCTTGATCGTTTAAAAACTTTACGGCTTCGCTCAAATATTCGTCATCCCGCCCTAACGCCACGACTTTCGCACCTTCAGCAACAAAAGCTTGCGCCGCCGCCAGCCCGATCCCGCTTGTACCGCCAATGATGACAATGGATTTGTTGGAGAGGCGCATAGCTATGAAGATGTCGTATCAGCTTTCAGGCAAAACTTTTGTTCTCTTATTTCTCAGCAACTTTCATCGCGTCCCGCATCACACGCATCAGATTCCCGCCCCAAATTTTGCGAATATCTTCTTCGCTATAGCCGCGCGCGATCAATTCCTTGGTAATATTCGGCATTTCGCTCACGTCATCAATATTCGCCAAGCCGCCGCCGCCGTCAAAATCGGAACCAATGCCGATATGATCAATTCCCATGACTTTGACCATGTGGTCGATGTGGTCAACGGCGTCGCTAAGCGAGGCGCGCGGGAATTTGTTGCGGAGATCGCTCAGATTTTGTTCAAACTCCGCTTTTTCCTCGTCGCTCATTTCGCCGCTGCCGTATCGACGAAAATTTGAACGCACTTTTCGTCGCAACGCGTCGCGTTCCTCGTTCGGCGGGAACTGTTTGATGTAATTGCCCAAAAGACAAAGCTGCACCACGCCGTTGTTTTCCTTGACCAGGCGCAGCAGGTCATCGTTCATGTTGCGCGGATGGTCGCACATGGCGCGGGCGCTGGAATGTGAAGCAACGACGGGCGCTTTCGTGATGCGCATAACGTCGTAAAAAGTTGAGTCATGCACATGAGAAATATCGACCAACATGCCGAGGCGGTTCATTTCGCGAACCACTTCTTCGCCGAACGGACTCAGTCCGCCCCACTCCAGTTCATCATCGGTAGAAGAATCGGCGATGTCATTATTTCTTGAATGCGAAAGCGTGACGTAGCGCACGCCTAAATTGTAAAACATCTCAACATTTTTAATGTCCTTGCCAATCGGCCAGCCGTTCTCCATGCCCATAAAAATAGCGCGTTTTCCCGCTTTCTCAATTCGATACGCATCGTCCGCCGTTAAGGCAATTTCCGCTAAATCAGGGTAGTCGGCGACCATTTTGTTGGTGATTTCGATGAGTTGGAGTGCATGCTGCTTTGCACCCTCATCACCTTCCGGCGAACGCTCGCGTTGGCCGGTGTAGATTGACATAAAGGTTGCGTCAAGTCCGCCTTCTTTCATCCGAACCAGATCCCATTGCCCGCTTTGCATGCCGCCCGGCTCATAGCGTTTTCCCGGGTCAAAATCCGGGGAACGCAGTTGCCGTGAAGGCCAGTCGATGTGTGTGTCAACGGTCAAAATGCGATCATGAACCGCCGCATAATCTTCGAGGCTTAATGCAGCTTGTTCACTTACAGGCTCACAGCTCATAAAAAACGCAGCAGCAACCAGGGCCAAAAAATAAAACGTCTTTTTCATCTTCTCCCTCCGCAAGTTGATAGAGACACGATGCATCGCGTCTCTTCAGTTTACTCAATCACCTTAATCTTCAAATTTCTAAAATAGACCGGCGCTCCTGCATGTTTACCTTGCAGACCGATGCGCCCGTGCGTGGGCAGTTCGGCAACGGGCTTGCTCAAGTGTGAAGGAATCTCACTGCCGTCAGGGTTGGTTTTGGCGTCCGTCCACAACGTCATGTCCATTTCGTTGATCTGCTCGCCGTTCAGCATGACGTAAATCATGTTGTCTTTGCAGGTAATCGTGTAACGGTTCCATTCGCCGGGCTTTTTAACAAGGCTCTTGCTGGCGGGCTTGTGACCAAAAAAGGCGCCGCATTGCATTGTTTTCGGCGCGTTCGCCCACTGCTCGGCAAAATCGTCCGTGATTTGCACTTCGACGGAATTGGAAGGCCAGTCGTTTATGTCGGTGCAGTATACGGCAACCCCGCTGTTGGTGCCGTTGTCGGTTTTGAACTCGAGATCGACAATGAAATTGTCGTAATCTTTGCTTGTCCAAATATTCTGATCTTCAGTGGCTGTTAAAACGCCTTCTTCAAAAGTCCAAATGCCTTCAGGGTATTGGGCGTTAGAGAGGTCGGCGTTAAAAAGATCGTCCCAATCGGCGGAGTTCGGATGCGCCGTCGGTGGGATTTCCTGTTTCGGCTCCGGTTGCGGCTGCTCTTGTTGACAGCCAAGTGTCAAGATCGAGGCGATTACAATCAAATAGCAGGCGGTGCTTTTCAACATGGTCAGTTCCATCTTAGGTTCATGCGCTCCAAAAACTTGAAGCGCTGGAATGTGCTTTTCCTTTAAAACAAGGGTGGAAATATACGGTGATTCTCTGTTTCAGCAAGCGGATTGCGCCGAACGAAGCTCTGCCAAAAGAACGGCTTGGCTCGTACGAGCGCGGCGGTTTTGCGGTTTTAAGGTGTGTTTTTGAGAATGTGCTGATGCACCCTATCTAATAATTCCGGGCGCGTCCACGGCCGCCAGCCATGCCCGCCTTTGGGGCCGTAAGTAAATGAACCTGCGTAATACGGGTTTGTCGTGCTCTCGAGAAATTCTTCCATGTGATACACACCGACGTTCAAGTAAAAATTGTCCATGTGCCCGGCGATGACGTGCAGTTTCCCAATGAGTTTGGGGCCGAGTTCGCTCCAGTTCTTTTCGAGATGGTAGCGCAGGTCGTAGTTTTCCTTCCAATAATCCGCGACCGCGGGATCAATTTCCCCAGTGCGTTTATTGAAAAGCGGCTTGAAATATCCGTCTTCGCCAACCGGCCCAAACACAGCGCTCCAAATGTCAAGCTGCTGGCCGGAGCGGCCTTTCGTGCCATGCACCAATTCCATCAAATTTCGTTGCCGCGAGGTTAATCGCACTTCCCCGGTTGGGTGAATGCGCGTATTCGCTATCGGCACGCGGTACCACTCGTGTTCCTTATAAAACGCATTCTTGTCTTTGTAAATATTGATCCCTTCGACATTGCGAAAATCGAGCGGATCTGGCGCAAACGCCCATGTCCCGCCATAAAAATTCGGGTAGAAAACTTGTAGAGCGAAGGCCTCCCAACCTCCCGTTGAGCCTCCGGTTAAAACGCGAGCGTAACTCTCCGGAATGACGCGAAAACGTCGCTCGATTTCCGGGATGAGTTCCTGATGAATGGCGTCGCCGTAAGGACCGTTGTTGACCGAATTAACGGCATAAGAATCATCAAAATAAGGAGTTGGATGCTGGATGGTGACGACAACGAGTTCCGGCGTTTCCCCGGCAGTCCAGGCGCGAGTAAGCGTGCTGTCCCGGCCAAAACGAAATGGGGGACGCAATGAAAAATGGCCGTGTTCGTAAACCGTCGGGTATTGGCGATCAGGATTTTCGGAGTAGTTTTTCGGCAAAAGGACGGTCGCGCCGAGATAGACGGGGCTGCCCCAAAATTCGCTTAATAATTTGCTCTTGATCTTGAAGCTTTTGACCCATTTCGAGTCCTTCGGCGTCTTGATCGCAGGAATCACGTGCGACGTTTCGATGCTCAGAGCGACTTTCTTGGAAGCCCCTAGATTGATCGTTTGGACGTCGCTGTAAACATTTCCAGGCGACCGCCGCCAATTCTGTCCTTCCCATTGATCATCGTGCATCCAGAGCACGTGGCCGTCGGCGCGTTCGAATTTGGAATATTTGTTCAGCACCGCCTGGATTTTATATTCACGCGCGGGAAGATCGCGAAGGCTTTCGTAGGGGTAGCCCAACGTCGTTTCGTCGATAACGACAGGTTCGCCGGGTGAGACTTCCTCGAAATCGACGCCGAAAAGCTGCGGGCCGTATCTGCCAACCTGAAGCCGCGGTTCAATGCTATCTTGATGAGAGAAGATCAAAAACATCCTGCCCGTTAGCGGCGTTTTGCTGACAGAAGCGGGAAAGGAAATTTCAAAGCGGAAGCGTTTTTTGTCTGTTTTTTCGCCGGAAAAGCATGCGTTCCCCCCGATTAGCACGACCCCCAAAATCGTCAAGCCGACCGTTCGAATAAAAGCGTTTTGCCTCATTTTGTTCTCCCGCTTTGCTATTGATTCCTCCGTCCGAAGCAATAATCTATGCAAAGATATAAGGCTGTAAAAACGCTTTATCACAAACTTTTTTACCAAAATAAAAAAGCCGCGCAAGCAATGCCTGCACGGCTTAATTTTATGACCCCTAGGGGGTTCGAACCCCTGTTGCAGGAATGAAAGTCCTGAGTCCTAACCACTAGACGAAGGGGCCATAAAATGAGATCGCAATTATAGCGACGATGCTCAAAAAAAGCAAGACTTTTTATTCAAAAATTTGGGGTGAACGACGGGACTTGAACCCGTGACCTCCTGGGCCACAACCAGGTGCTCTAACCAAACTGAGCTACGCCCACCATATCAGAAAACGTAACGTTTTGCTGAGTACGCCAGGAGGGAATCGAACCCCCAACCTACGGCTTAGAAGGCCGTTGCTCTATCCGGTTGAGCTACTGGCGCAAGTCCCAGCTTCAAGGCAATTTCCTTGAAACCAAAGTCGGGGCAGCAGGATTTGAACCTGCGACCCTCTGCTCCCAAAGCAGATGCGCTGCCGGACTGCGCTATGCCCCGATATTTAGGCTTACCGCCTTAAAAATGAGACGCGAAATATAACCGCTGGGGTACTGAATGTCAAGATTTATTTCCACCCAATTCCTGCTCAAAAAGACTGACGATTTCGCGAATTGCACGCCCGCGATGACTGATCTTATTTTTTTCTTCAAGCGGCATTTCGGCGAGCGTTTTACCGGTCTTCCCCACTTCAAAAACCGGGTCGTACCCAAAGCCGTTATTGCCGCGTTGCGCTGTTGTAATGCGTCCGTCGCAAACGCCCTCCACTGTCTGACTGCCGGACTCGCTGGTATAAGCCATCACAGTCCGGAATCTGGCTTTTCGGTTGTCGCTTGGGACGTCCCGCATTTCGTGTAAAAGTTTATTCACATTGTCTTGATAAGTCGCATTGGGCCCGCTGTAGCGCGCTGAAAAAACGCCCGGCGCACCGTTTAAAGCTTCGACTTCCAAGCCCGTGTCATCAGCGACGCAGGGGATTTGGGTTATTTTAAAAATCGTTTCGGCTTTTTTGAGTGCGTTCCCTTCGAGCGTCGGCGCGTCTTCTTCCACGTCCGGCAACTCCGGCATGTCCGCGGCGCTTAATACTTCGATGTTCAAACCGGAAAGGGCGGCGCGAATCTCCCGAACTTTATCTTTGTTCTTTGTGGCGAGAAGGATTTTCATGTTGTCTGGTCGTAAACGTCTATGTTGTCAACAATGCCGATGATCGAAGCGTCAATCGGCGCCATTTCGACGGGGTACGGAATCACCGCTTCGCGCGCAGTGATGTAAACAACCGTCTCTCCGGCGCCCGCCCCAATAGTGTCTATAGCGACGATGGGACCGCCTTCCTTGGTTTCATCGGCTTTGAGCGGTTGAATCAATTGCATTGTCGCGCCTTCCAACGACGCGTATTTTTGAGTCGCCCAGATCGTACCAATGACTTTCGCCAAATACATCAGGCTTTCTCAACGTCAAGTTTATCGATGATGGCAATGATGGCGGCGTCGACTGGTTTTTGAGTCGTCAAATCCGTTTGTCGCGCAGAACTTCCCTGAACGACAATCACTTTTTCACCAACGCCAGCGCCGACAACGTCAACGGCAATAAGAAAGCCCTGCTTCTCCGAATAATCCAGATCCACAGGGCGAACAATTTGCAATTTCATCCCCGTCAGGCTTTCGTCTTTTCGCGTCGCCCAGACAGTTCCGATAACACGTCCTAATACCAAATTATGACCTCATTAGAGGGAACCGAGTTTAGGAATAGACTTCTTGTTCATTACACTTGCAAACTTCGATGAAGCGCTGGTTGAATTTCCAGGAGCTTTTTACTTCCGAACGCTCTGAAGTCACGAATTTTACCGCTTGTAACGCTTCTCCGCACTTGGGGCACATTTTCGCTGAACGTTGCGAAGAACCTTTCGCTATTTTTGCTTGAAAAGAAGTTGCTTTCGCCATTGTGTGTTCTCCATTTTAGATCGGTCAAATCTCGAGCGGGGTAATTTAAGGATACGACGCAAAAAATCAACCGATTTGTTCAATGGGCCGTCGGCAAAAAAAGTTTTATAAAGAATAGCTTTACTGTCGGAAATATTCGTTTCGATGTATATGCAAAAATAGCCAAATAGAATATGACAACCAGAGCCGCGACAAAAATCACGGCTTTATCGAAAAAAAAGGCTGTAAAAGTAAGCAATATTGAGACGGATAATAGAAAACGAGAAATATAAATTGCCTGTTTTTCGCGCATAAGACACTCCTTTTGCCTTGAAAAGGGGATTGTCCAGATGTTTGCAGAAAATTCTGAATTGTTGAAACGCGTTCGAAAGCTGAGATTTACCCCCATGGCGGGTTTCGAATTGAATTAGTGTATAATTATTAAGCATCTTGATAAAAGTCAATAGCTTTTTAACTTACTTATTGCTTTTTGTCTTTTTTCTCCTGACACTATCTCACAGCAATTCAAGCTATAGCAACATAAACGCTCTATAGTTGCTACTCAATCGTTTACTGTAAAACTGGAGGCCGTCAAAAGTGTAAGCGTTGCTTTTGGCCGCGCCATAAATTCAGGACGAACAAGGGGGAAAATATTCATGGGAGAGGATTAAGCTTCAATCGAAATTCGGATAAACAAATCAGACGTTTTTCGCAGTTCTTGACTTGATTCTATTATTCCACCTCAAATCCCCGGCAATATACTCTTCAAATCAGGCGGGGATTTGAGATAAATTAAATTTGTTGACAAAGACCAGGGTTCTTTATTCTTCACTCATTTTCTTCTCCAAAAATATCAGTGTTTCAAGTAATAACAAATCCATTTTTCTGAATTATAAATCCCACTTCTTCCGCCAGAAAATGGAGCACGTTTACCAAGATTGCAGAACCTAAGGTTTCAAAACCCATTGTATAGAATACCGCCGCTGCTGCTCAAGTGCGGGCTTTCGGACTATACTATAAGTGCGGTTAATCCCATTCAGCTTTATTCTTGTTTTTGAGAGAGCAGGGTTCTGCTCATCTGCGTCGTGCAAGTATAAATAAACGTCTTTTGGCAGCTTTACTCTGATATCGAAAACCAGTTTAAATCGAACTTCTTCACATTTATTGAAATTGTTATAAGAAATAAAATGATGGAGATCTGCCTTGCCGACTTTCTCATCCATCGTATATCTGAACTCAACCTTCCTCTCATCTCCTTGATTCCTGAAAGGCGAGAAAAAATCAAATTGACAATCATGCCATCCGTTTTGATCCACAGGCGGCGTGCGAGTAAGCCGACCGTTTCCTGAAATACATACTGCATCTGCGTGTTCGTCTTTATTCGTAAAATAGAGTCTGAAAAGATATGACTTTATTTTGCGCTTTTTGGTCGAAACCAAAGTTAATTTGCGATGGATTTCCCGCCGGTTTGAAAATACCGTGATTTCGATTTCATCCAACTTAGCGGCCAAATACGGATTCGCGCAGCCCTTGTTGATATTCCTAAGCTGGTGGTAAACGAAAAAACCAACCAAACCGGAAAACCCGAAAGCGATTGAAATAATAAACTCATTTGCTGAAAGGCCAAAATAGAGCCCCGAGAGGGAGATAGAAATGGATATTAAGGGCAGCGCGACCTGGATTAAAAATCGGCTGAGTCCATCATTTTTTAAAGAAAAAAACTTTTTCACAGGTCAAAAACAATAATTCCAGTTTGGAGTCGAATCAGGCATCGGATTCGTCATGAGAACATGAAAATAATAAAATAACGGCTTGAATCAATTATATACAAACGAGATAGTGGTTACCAGAATAGACAGTGAACAAAACCAACATCGCTATCTTCAAAATATGAGCGTTCATATTCGAACGCTCATGTTTAGTAATCGTATATTCTTGCTCAAATTTTGTTTCGCACTGCTCTTATATTCGCTCATGTTTGCTCTGGTACAAGAATTGAATCCAGTTCTTTTCTTGAAAAAATTGACACATCATCCAAAACGATGAATTCCGTATTTTCACAGCGAGGAATCATGTTTAAAAACTACGTCAAAATCGCCTTGCGCAATATTAGCAAACACAAAGGCTATTCTTTCATAAACATCGTCGGATTGGCGACAGGCATGGCTTGCTGCTTTATCATCATGCTTTTTGTGCGGGAAGAACTAAGCTACGACAATTTTCACCAAAAGGCGCAGCGGCTCTACCGCTTCAACATAAATTTTGTCTCGCCAAACGGTGAATTCTCAAACGCGCTTTCGGGGGCGCCGGTCGCTCCCGCCCTTTTGAAAGAAATTCCGGAAGTTGAACGCGCCGTTCGGTTCCACCAGCCGTTCACCGACATTATGGTAGGTTTTGAAGATCGACGCTTTTACGAAAATCGATTCTTCTACGCCGACGCGGACATATTTAAAACATTCTCTTTTCCGTTTCTCACAGGCGATCCGCAGACGGCGTTAAACGATCCGTTTTCAGTCGTGCTGACTGAATCTACCGCCAAAAAATATTTCGGGGATGAAGACCCAGTGGGAAAAACCCTGCGCATTGAAAATCGCGACGACTTCAAAATTACCGGCGTGATGCATGACGTTCCCCCAAACGCGCACTTGCACTTTGATTTTCTCGGCTCTTTTTCCAGCCTTGAACCGCAGTTCGGCCAGCAATTGCAAAGTTGGATGTTCAATCCGTTTGTGACCTACGTTCTGCTGCGCGAAAATACCGACAAATCGCAAGTTGAGGCCAAACTCCCGGATTTCATCGACGCTTACACCACGCAAATGTTAGAGCCGCACGGCATTAAACTCAGACCGTGGCTGCAACCTGTCACTGACATTCATCTTTACCCGCAAGGGAACGAAATTCAAGCCGGCAGCAACATGACGTATGTTTATATTTTCTCGTCAATTGCGGTCATGGTTTTGCTTATTGCCTGCTTCAATTTTATGAACCTGTCTACCGCACGTTCAACGATGCGCGCAAAAGAGGTCGGCTTGCGCAAAGTCATTGGCGCGGAACGTCGACAGCTTGTTCGTCAATTTTTGGGCGAGTCTCTTGTGCTTGCCGGTTTCGCCCTCATTCTGGCGTTGTTCTTGGTTGAAATGTTCCTGCCGCGATTTAACAGCGTTTTCGAACGTTCGCTGCAATTCAACTATTTTGAAAACGTTTTTCTACTTGTCAGTGTTGCTCTAACCGCCCTGCTCGCAGGCGTCATTTCAGGCAGCTACCCCGCATTTTTTCTTTCGGCCTTCAAGCCTGTTGAAACCATCAAAGGTAAACTGGAAGTTTCGCAAGTGAAACGGACGCCGTTGCGCTTCCGGCAAGTTTTGGTCATCTTGCAGTTCGCCGTATCCATTGTTCTTATTGTCGGAACCGCTGTGGTTTACCTGCAACTGCAGTATATGAAAAACAAGGACTTAGGATTCAACGACCAACAAGTGCTCGTCGTGCCGTTGCGCGACCAGGGATTGATCGAAAAACAAGAAGCCGTCAAAAATCAACTGTTAACCATCCCGGGAATCAGCGACGTTACTTTTGCAAATCGCCCCCCTGGCGCCGGCGCAACCGGAACGAGCGTCGGCAAGGAAGGCGCTGCACCCGAAGAGCGCGTTTCCATGAAATTTCTCTATGTCGAACATGATTTTATCCCCGCTTTAGAAATCGAATTGCTCGCCGGAAGAAATTTCTCTCGCCAATTTCCTTCCGATCTTGAGGAAGCATTCGTTTTAAATGAAAAAGCGATCCAGGATCTTGGATGGACATCGCCGCAGGAAGCGCTTGGCCAACGCATCGTTTGGGCGGGGCAAAAAAGCGGCATCGTCATTGGCGTGGTCAAGAATTTCCATTTTCAGCCGATGCAGGTGTTCATGCAGCCGCTGGTTTTACACCTCGATCCGTCGAACATCGCAACAATGATGGCGCGAATCGAGACGCAGGACGTTCAAAGCGCGGTCGCGGAACTTCGCCGTAAATGGAACGAACTCACGCCGGACTGGCCGTTTGTCTACTCGTTCCTTGATCAGGATTTTGACAATCTTTACAAGAATCAGGAACAGTTCGGCAAGATGTTCGGCGACTTCACCTTGATCGCTATTGTGATCGCTTGCCTTGGCTTGCTCGGACTTTCGGCGTTTTCCGCTGAAAGACGCACCAAAGAAATCGGCGTCCGCAAAACGTTGGGCGCTTCGTCGCCCGGACTTGTGTTACTTCTGGCGCGCGAATATGTTGTTCTGGTCGTCTTCGCGATGCTTCTCGCATGGCCAATTGCATGGTACTTGATGGACTTGTGGCTGCAAAGTTTTTCGTTTCGTATTGAAATCGAAGCGTGGCTCCTGCTGGCCTCCGGCGCCGCCGCTTTGTTGATCGCCGTTTTAACGATGGGATATCAGGCGATCAAAGCATCCCTCGCAAATCCGGTTGAGATTTTGAAGTATGAGTAATTGATGTTACGCCCGCACACAAAGGAGCGATTCAACCAAGACATTGCTTTTATGTCATTCTCGTCTCCGTGTACAAGCGCCATTTTATCTTGAAACGGCCCCACGGGGTTTTCCCAAACTTCGGTTTGGGAAAGATGTTGATCGAGAAACTCCAGTTTCGAATCTTCTATTGGGGGTTGTCTCAGAACATAATATTTTTGATGTACTATACCACATGCAGGGGTTCAAAATCTTGAACCCCTACGACATATTGTATGCCTTGCATTCAGAGACCATGTTCTTGGACAGCCCCCAAAAGTGCATTCCCAATCAGGAGATTGGGAATGAGCTTTTTAGAACAACGTTTACATCGAACGTCATATCAGTACGCGAGCGCGTAACATCAGTGAATAAGATTTAAGTTTTGCGGCTGGCGCGTTCAAATTTTGGAGTGCCGTCCCGCCTTTTTGGTTAGTTTCGAACAAAGCCTCAAAAATCGCACACCTTCTCTCAAAAAAACTTCCCCCTTACGCTTCTCGCCAATTGGCTTTCCGCTAAAGCTTTATCTGCGGGTAAATTTCTTATGTACGCAGAAAACAACTTTCCCCAATACGCCGAATCCTCTTATATCGACCATTTAACCAACGGTAAAGCGATGAAAACCAAGTCCTTTAGTACGTCAAATATCGACCCTTATGAAGCCGGGATGGAAATTGGCCAGGCTTTCAAAGATATTAAGCCGGAAGCGATTATTATGTTCGCGTCAGTCAATTACGCCGACTTTTCCGAGCTTTATGAAGGCATTTATGATGAGCTTGGAAACAAAGACGTCATTATTTTTGGCGGCACCGGCGACGGCTATTATGAATCGGATCGCGTGGAAAACGTTGGGGTCGGCGCACTCGCATTCAACAGCCAAGGCAAAGTTGAGTGGACGGTGGACGTCGAAGCCGGTTTGGCTGAAGATTCTTTCAGAACCGGGCAAGCCTGCGCCCAAAAGATCAAGAATGCAGCCGCCGATGAGATCAAACTGGCTTTTGTTATGGCTGGAATGTCCGGGGACGGCGCCAAAATGACGGCGGGCATACGGACCGAATTTTCCGCCCCGTGCGTCGGCGGCCTGACCGGGGACGACAGACATTTCCAGCACGGAATTGTGCTTGTCAACGGCCGCATGCATGAAGACGCTATCGGCATTTTGGCACTTTCCGGCGACGTTCAGTTTGCCATGAACCTTGCCAGC
This sequence comes from uncultured Deferribacteres bacterium, assembly GCA_964014485.1. Lineage (GTDB taxonomy): Bacteria > Zhuqueibacterota > Zhuqueibacteria > Zhuqueibacterales > Geothermadaptataceae > CAXHAT01. Next base: position 53,551 of record CAXHAT010000008.1, on the reverse strand, counting down.
GGCTGGGCGCCTGTTGGTGAAATTGCAACTGTAGAAGAAGCCGAAGGCAACCGAATTTTCAAAATAGACGGCATGTCAACGGTCGATTTCATTCACAAACAATTCGGGAAGCCGCCTTCCGAAGTGGACATCACCACGTTATCGATGGCCGCCTACCAGCAGCCGGAATGCGAAACCTATGTGATGAGAACGCCTTTCAAAATGGATGAGGACGGTTCCTTGACTTATTTCGGCAGCGTAGAAGAAGGCACCCCGGTGCGCGTTTGTACGGCAACGCGGGAAGAAGTCTTAGGCGGGGTCTCCGAAGCGCTGCAAGGTTTGCCGGAACTCGATTTTGATCCTTCAGCGGCTTTGATCATCAGCTGCGCCGGCCGGAAATGGGTCTTGGGTGAACGCACGAAAGAAGAACTTGAACGCACGTCTTCCGAGCTGAAGCCGACGCTGCCATTGCTGGGTCTGCCCAGCTTCGGCGAAATAGCGCCGCACAAAAATGAAGACGGCACCTACACGGGCACCTACTTTCACAACGTCACTTTCATCATTCTTCTCTTAGGTGGGAGCAAATGAACTTCGCCTTCTATTCGACAATAGAAGCGCCGCCGCCGTTCGTTTACAAAGAAACTATCGAGAAGCGCGATATTCGTCGCGGCATATTTGCCGTTTTTGTACGAGACGCGGACGAATTTGAACAGAACTTCGGTGACTTGTTTGAAAAAATCGCCGGGGTCGTTATTCAAAAAGGAGACGCGTATTCCACAGAATGGAAAGGGCCGCTCCTGCAAGTTTTGACCACGCCTCCGCAGATGCTGCCCCACATTCACGAGGTCACGCTCTCGCTGCTCAAAGTCATCAAAGCGTTGCACGACCAGTACCGACAAAATCAGAAGCAACGGATTGATATTGAACGCTATCACGCCGACATTGAGCGTTTCACGAGTCAATGGGAATTTTTACACCAAAAACTTCGCAGTGATCTGCGCACTTATACCCAATGGACAATTGACGCACTGACCGAGTTATTGACGTTGAGCGCAATTGAGATTCCAAAAACCGAGATTGACCAGCTTCCCAAACTCATCGTTGGCTTTTTCCTCAAAGGCGTTTTTCACTATTCCGGCGCCGCCATGTTTTGCGAGGAAGAAAGCCCCGACGGCGGCAAAATATGGGAGATGATGGCTCAAGAAGGCGTTTCGGCGCACAGGACAAAAATCATCCAGAAGTTGAAATTCCCGTCCGACCTCAGTCAGCGCCAATCCGAACTTATCATCCCCATCACTTTGGATGAAAAGAAGTGCGTGATCATTATCTCAAATCGCTACATCGAAAGCAGATTCAGCGAATACGAATTGGCGTTTTTCAGGTTCTTTTCCCGTCTGATCACGGCGACGTACAAATCAAAATTGCTTGAAAAAGAACTCAATCAGGAGTTTGCCGACCGAACTCGCGCTGAGGAAGCCACCCGGGCGAAAAGCGAATTCCTCGCTAACATGAGCCATGAAATTCGAACGCCGATGAACGGCGTTATCGGGATGACCGACTTGTTGATTGGAACCGACCTCAACTCCGAACAGCGAAACCTCGTCAGTACAATCCGCAACAGCGGCAATGCATTGCTCAATATTATCAACGATATTCTCGACTTTTCAAAAATTGAATCGGGCAAACTGGAGTTAGAGCACCAGCCGATCAGTCTGAAGCGCTGCATCGAAGAAGTCCTGGATCTCTTTGCCCTCGACGTTTCTTCCAAGAACCTGCAACTCGATTTTCATTTAAATGAAAACGCTCCTGAGATCATCCTGGGCGATGAAACGCGATTGCGGCAAATTCTTATCAATTTGCTTTCCAACGCCATCAAGTTCACGCCAAACGGGCGCATCAATATCTCCGTGAAGGAGAATAAGCCGGGTTCAGAATTGTTGTTTGCGGTAAAAGACACCGGCGTCGGAGTGCCGTGGGAGAAGCGGAAAAACCTGTTCTTGCCGTTCAGCCAACTCGACGCTTCAACCACGCGAAAATACGGCGGTACAGGACTTGGGCTTGCCATCTGTCGTCGTTTATGTGAACTCATGGGCGGCAAAATCTGGGTGGAGAGCGAGCTTCACCTAGGCTCTACTTTCTATTTCACCATTCGCGCAGTCAAGGCTTCCCAAGACTCGAAAACTATTTCAGATCCGCTCAGAAATACGGTCGATTTTGATTCTGAACTTGCTTCCCAAAACCCTTTGAAGGTGCTGGTCGCGGAAGATAACCCTGTCAACCAGCAAGTCGTGCAATACATGCTAAAGCGCTTTGGCTACCATGCTGAGATTGTCGGAAACGGCGCTCTTGCACTCAAAGCGCTGAGAAAAGAACGCTACGATCTTGTGTTCATGGACGTGCAAATGCCCGAAATGGACGGTCTCGCAGCCACCCGCCAAATTCGGCGCGAATTCCCTTCATATTTCCAGCCAAGAATAATCGCGATGACGGCGGCGGTCATGAAAGAAGACGTTGCGAACTGCTTCAAAGCCGGGATGGACGATTTCGTCGCCAAGCCGATCAATATTGGCGAACTGGCGCGCGTTCTGGAGAGCGAACAACCGGTGTCGAAGTAGTAGGAATTGGCCTGCGGCTTCATTATCTCTACAGCGTTCTTGTTTTCTTGGAAGGAGGAGAGATAATGAGCGGTTTTCGGAAAAATCGCAAATTACGTGCATTGTCCGTCGTAATTTCCCTACTCATCTTTACGGGATTTGCGCTAAAACCCCGCCTTAACACACCCAATACGCCCGTCGTTGACCCGAACTTTTCCTTCGAAATTCGAGACGCCGAATCCGGCGCCTACACGCCGGGAAAGCTTGTTTTTCTGCAAGCCGACACTACGTTTGATCTTGGCGTAGCGTCTTTCGGCAACATCGCCAGCCGCCAAAGCACGGTTTATACTGCGGACGGCAGAGGAGAAATTTCCGTGCCGCCCGGCAAGTACACGATTTGGGCGGGGCGCGGGACGGAATACTCAGCGGATAAACGTGAAATCGAGATTTCGGCGGAGAGTAAGCATTCTCTCACCGCATACATTCGCAAAGAAGTCGAAACGCCGGGCTACATTTCCGGCGACTTGCACTTGCACACGCTCACCTTTTCCGGGCACGGCGACGCGTCGGTTCAAGAAAGACTCATTTCCTGCATTGGCGAAGGCTTGGAGTGGGCTGTTGCTACGGATCACAATCACGTGACGGATTATGACACGGTGCGGCGCGAGCTTGATCTCACCGATTTGATGGCCGCCTCAATCGGCAACGAAATTTCGACCCCCATCGGGCATTTCAACGCCTTTCCCCTCCCTCGCGGATCGGAGCCGACAAAAAGTTCCGTTACGGACGGACGCGAATTGTTCAAAAACATCAAAAACGAAGCGCCTGCCTCGATAATTCAAGTGAACCATCCGCGCTGGCCGAGCGGCGATTATTTTACCATTCTCAATTTCGATCAGGAATTCGCTTTTTCCGATCAAGAAGATTGGAGCTGGGCGTTCGACGCGTATGAGATTTTGAATGAAAATCGCGGGCTGGGATGGATCGAGGAAGAAGGCAATCCGATTTCCGTTAAGCAGGATTGGTTTAACATGCTCAACAGCGGGCGACGGTTCGCCGGCGTCGGCAATTCAGACAGCCACAGCTTGATGAACATTCTGGCCGGAACGCCCAGGACTTACGTTGCAAGTTCAACAGACGATCCTTCAAAAATTGACGAAGCTGAACTTGTTGAAAGCATTCGTGAACGCAATGTTTCGGTCAGTCGAGGCTTGTACATTGAAGCCGTCGCTGATAAAAACGTCCCGATTGGCGGCCAGATTTCCTTAAAAAACGGCGCTGTTAATTTGCGCATTCGCGTCCAGGCGCCGCACTGGGTCGATTGCGACACTGTCCAAATTATCGGCAACGGCAAGGTCGTAAAATCCTTCGCCGTTCAATCGTCGGAACGCCCGGTGCGTTTCAGGAAAACCGTCACCCTGAGGCCGAAAGTTGACACATGGTACGTCGTCGTCGCGACCGGCAACGAATCGATGGCGCCGCTCGTCCACGACGCTCCGGTTCCGATCACGCCGCTGGCTTTTACCAATCCGATTTGGGTCGACGCCGACCGCGACGGCGAATTCACTTCGATCATGGAGCGCGCCGGCGCCATCGTCCGGCGATTGCACGACCAACCGGATAATTTTATCGAAGAGCTTGGCGACGATTCCGAGCTTAAAAGATTCGCCGTCAGTTATTTGGCGCAAAACGACATCCCCAATCGTCAGGAGCTCTTCTCGGCGCTCTTGCCGCAGGTCAGCCTCGACCGCCGCTTGTTTATTTACAACCAACTCAGCGAAACGCCGGGCGATGAAACGCAGACAATCCTGGCCGCCGCCCTGCGCAGCGCGGCACAGCCTTTGGAAAAAACAGCGATTGCCGTGGCGCAAGTCAATGCCGGTGACAATTCCCGTTGGCGCAAGGCTTTGAAACATGCTGAGCACATCAACGATCATCGCTATGTCCGCGCTGCATTTCGAAATTTGACGACCAACGAATTTTTGCGCGAATGGCGCGTCGCCGGGCCGTTTCCTTTCCCTGAAAACCACGGGTTAGACGTTGTCGCACCGCCTGAACCCGGCGCCGCGAGCAGCCGGGAAATTCAGTGGCGAACGGTGCAAGCGCCCGAAGACGGAATCGTGGATTTCGTTGAAATATTTGGTAAGCACGAAAAAGTGAACGCCTACGCAACGACCGAATTTGAAAGTCGCGAGACTGGAAAAATGCTGTTTATGCTCGGCAGCGATGACGGCGTCGCCGTATGGCTGAACGGCGAAGAAGTGCATCGAAATCACACGCATCGCGGGGTTTCTCCGGCAAGCGACATGTTCGTCGGCTTGGTGCGTGAAGGAAAAAACGAATTGCTTTTAAAAGTTGAAAACGGCGGCGGAGGCTGGGGGTTTGTCATCGAAACCGCCGATGTTTTAGGCTGGCTTAAAAACGAAAAGCCATGAAAGTTCACTTTGCAAAACTTTCCGCGACCGGCAACGACTTCATTCTCTTCGACCATGTCGCATCGCCCGCCAAGGACTATGACCAGACATTTTTGGAACATCTTTGCCATCGCCAAAAGGGCGTCGGCGCAGACGGAATTTTGATTTTGGAGCCGAGCGAAAAAACTGATTTTCGGATGCGCTATTTCAACGCGGACGGCGCAGAAGCGGAAATGTGCGGTAACGGCGCGCGCGCTTCAGCCTGGTTTGCCGTGCACAATAAACTCGCGCCGGAAAACTGTCGTTTTGAAGTTTGCGATGACGTCTACGAAGCTTCAGTCGCCGGAGACGTCGTTTCGCTCTTGATGCACAAACCAAAAAAGACGACGATTTTGCCGGGAGCGTTAGAACACAGCGATTTTGAAGAAGGAGGATTTTGTTGGGTCGGCGTGCCGCATTATGTGATTTTCTCACAAAACCTGGCGGCCGTAAACGTCGAGAAAATCGGCAAGCATTATTGCAAACACGCCTTTTTCGCCCCGCATGGAACCAATGTCAATTTCATCGAAATCGTTGACGAAAGAACGCTCAAAATTCGTACTTATGAGCGCGGCGTTAACGCTGAAACGCTGGCGTGCGGCACGGGCGCCGTCGCTTCCGCATATATCAGCGCCGAATGCAAAAAAGTAGAATTTCCCGTCATGCTTTACCCGCCCGGCGGAGAACTGGTCATCTCGATCGACGCTGAAACAGACCGACCGCGATTGCAAGGGACGGTCTCGCAGCCGTTTACGGGAGAAGCTTTCGCCAATTTTTGAGGCTGAAAAAAGGCCGCCTTTTTCCACCGCTCTCGTCAAATTTGCCTTACGCCGCTACTGCCCGTCGATTCAACGCCCCGCCAATATTATCCACGGCTTCCGCAATTTCCACTTCTGAACCGAGCAGGCTGATGCGCACATATTCGTCGCCAAAATCGCCAAAACCGATCCCCGGTGAAAGCGCCACGCCCGCTTCTTCAATCAGATACTTGCTAAACTTTAGCGACCCTATTGCCTTAAATTCTTCCGGTATTTCCGCCCAGACAAACATCGTCGCTCTGGGGCGTTCCACCGCCCAACCGACGCTATTCAAACCGTCGCATAATTGATCGCGGCGTTTTTGGTACAAATCGCGAATATCGTCTACGCACGACTGCGGGCCGTTCAGTGCGGCGGCGGCGGCGATTTGCACCGGCTGCGGCATACCGTAATCCAAATAACTTTTCATTCTGCGCAGCGCTGCAACAACTTTGGCGTTGCCGGCGCAGAAACCGACGCGCCACCCGGGCATGTTGTATGTTTTCGACATGCTGTAAAATTCAACCGCAATGTCTTTTGCACCGGGAATTTGCAAAATGGACGGCGGCACGTAGCCGTCAAATGCGACCTCGGAATAAGCTAAATCATTAACCAAAAGAATATCTTGTTCCAGTGCAAATTCAACGATGTCCCGGTAAAAATCCAGTTCCACGCAAGCGGCGGTCGGGTTGTGTGGAAAGTTCAAGAAGATGATTTTGGGCCGCGGCGAAGCCTTTTTAAACGCCTGCTTCACATTGTCCAGAAAATCTTCCTTGGGGCCGACGGGAATGTGATGAACCAATCCACCGGAAATGATGGGCGCGTAATGATGAATCGGATAGGCCGGGCTTGGGCTAAAAACCAGATCTCCGGGATTGATGATGGCCAGCGCAAGGTGCGAGAGCCCTTCTTTTGAACCGATGGTGACGATAGCTTCCTGCTCAGGATCAAGCGTTACGTCATATTTTCTCTGGTACCAGCGGCACAATGCGCTTCTCAAATCATCCACGCCGTGCGAAACCGAGTAACGATGCACGTCCGGCTTTTGAGTGACTTCCACCAACTTGTCGATAATGTGCGGGGGCGGCGGCTGATCGGGATTGCCCATGCCGAAATCCAGCACGCGCTTGCCGTGCGCCTCGGTTTGGTCTTTGTATTGTTTGACGATGGTGAAAACGTACGGGGGAAGGCGGTCGATGCGTTGAAAGTCGAAAATACCCATGTCTGCTCCTGCCGAGTTGTCGTGCAAATACTTCCTGTTGCGGTTCCGATCCCGGGAAAAATGATGCATCGATAAAGCCCGGAAAATCGAGGTCTGCCAAACTCGAATCCGTTGAGCATGTTGATATTTCGGGGCGTAAAAAAGCGAGCATCAGCCGCATCCGTTACGGCGGTATTCTTTTATACGGTTAAAGGTCGGTTGTGCAGAGCGAATATTCAGGAAAATTTATAACGCGAATCAGACGACTCTCCGGGTTTCGCACAGCAATTTCGTCGAGAGTTCATTTCAAATGAAAATAATCAAAATAGAGCGTGTGCTTTTGTTTCGGCTGGAGAATGTAAACGGTTACGGAGCGAATCCGGCTAAAGTCCAGTTTGCGATTTTGATTGTCGTAAGCGAGGGCGGATAACGGCAGGGCGACATGCTCTTGTCCAGGCGGGATTTTCAGAAATTCATAGTGTTGACGATCGTCCGCATCCTTGATTTTGAAATCAAGTCGCAAAGTATCTTTTTCGGGGTTAAAAACATCGAAGTGTAAACTTGAAAAAATAGTCCAGTCAGGCTGAAAACGACTGGTTTTAAGTGCGGGATACTTGCTGGGAAAAAACTCCAGCTTCAGACCGTACTCGCCGTTCGTGGCGAAATCTCGCGTGCGTTCAAAAAGCGTTTGGCAGCGCCAGGAGAAGCGTTCCATTTCCGCCGCTGTTTCGAAATCAAAAAAATACGGCTGTCCGGCCATATCGTCGATGTCGTTGCACGCCGCTGCGAGGATAAACAGCAGGAAGGTCAGACCAAGTTTTCTCATAGCTGGAAGTCACTGACGTTCAGGTTGCAGGTCGGGTTTAAAAAACGCCCATTTTTCTTCATTTTGAAAATCGCTTTAAATGTACTTGTTATATCCGCTAAACGGAGACGAAGCATTATAGCAATTATTGCTCATATCGTGCGAGGTTCCGGACAAATTGATTTTTCATGAGTGGAGCCGTCTCAAAACTTAAAAACGTCCCGCCGTTATTTTGCCTCGCATAGATTGTGAAATTTTGCTCAATCTCCCCTTGCCTTACTCATCCCGATTGGATTCCCGTATATTTAATTCAGCCCGTGAACTTGTCAGAAGTCGAGCGACTTTTGTTTATGTTTAATCGTCTTATTAACAAAAAGCGCCTGATTGATTTTAGAGAGAAACATTTTCCAAATTTCGCCCGTAGTTAGCGGCGGTACGAGAGAAAACATCTAGCCAAGCGATCAAGAATTTCAAGCTATTTTGAGGAAGGGATCATGAAAAAGTATATTTCACTGCCGGCAGTTCTGCTCATTCTAGGACTCAGCTTTCTGCAAATTCACTGCGGCGAAACCAACGCCAAAAACAAGGACGACGCCAGCGAGAACAAACAAACCGAAGAAAAGTCTTCCAGCGATCTCCCCGATAAAAAGAAAAAAGATGAATCCGTTCCCGTCGAAGTCGCCCAAGTCCAAAGCGGCGACATCTCCTCCTACATTCTTCTCAGTTCAAATCTCGAAACCGAAAAAATGGCTGACGTTTTTTCCCGCGTTCAGGGCATCGTTGAAAAATTGAACGCCGAGGAAGGCGATTACGTTCGTAAAGGTCAAAGCCTTGTCGCTCTTGAAGCTGATGAGCATGAGCTGAACGAGCAAAGCGCTCGCGTTAGCTTCGAGCAGCAGAAAAACGCTTATGACCGCGCCCAGTCAATGTTCGACAAAAAGCTTCTGAGCAAGGAAGAATTCGAACAAGCCAAGTATACGATGCAAAACGCCAAGATCGAATGGGAAAAAGCGCAACTCAACTTGAAATACACCCAAATCGAAGCGCCGATCAACGGCGTTATTGGCGAACGTCTCGTACGCCCCGGCGACCGCATCCAGCCTTCCGACAAATTGTTTTCCGTTGTTAATACCCAGGAAATGATCGCAGTCGTTCACGCGCCGGAGAAAGAAATTGGCCGGATCAAGAAAAACCAGAAAGCGTTTTTGACTTCCGACAATCTCGGCGGCAAAGAATTTACCGGCTGGATCAAGCGCGTCAGCCCGGTGGTCGATCCGCAAAGCGGTACGTTTAAAGTCACGGTTGGCGTGAAAAACCAGAAAGGCCAACTGCGTCCGGGCATGTTCGTCAATGCGCATATTATCACCGAGACGCACAAAAACGCCGCGCTCATCTCGAAATCCGCTCTGGTTTATGAAAACGAAAAAATGTTCGTCTTTGTCGTGCGAGATGGCATTGCATCAAAAGTTCTGCTCAACGCTGGTTTTCAAGACTATCAAAACATCGAAGCGCTCTCGGACATTGAAGCCGGTGACAAAATCATCATGGTTGGTCAAGCCGGTTTAAAGGATCAGTCCAAAGTAAAAATCGTCGCTGAAAGATAACGGCAAAACAAGTTTTCTCCAGAGCCGCCGCGGACGTAACGCAGACAAGGATGTCTGCGTTACGTCCGCGCATCGATTCTTACAAAGATTTCCCCAACAACTTCGAATTCCCAAAACAGAAAAATGCTCCAACGGAGCAAAACATAATAGCCCAGGGCAACGCCCTGGGTTTAAATAGCGCATCACGTTTCCTCAAGCCCTGTAAGGGCGACACACAAAATTATCTCGCCCTTTCAGGGCTTGAATAACACTTTTTAGGAATCGTTTTTCCAGGGCGTTGCCCTTCGCTATTACATTCGACCCCCTTGGGGTCTTCGACATCGGAGACTGATTGACCAAGCTGTCGAAGATTCTACCTGCGAGATGAATTGAAATAACGATTCTCGATTGCCAATAAGCTGAGTGGAAGAGAAAAAATGCAAGATCAAGATAAAAAAGCGCTGCAACAAGCGGCTGAGAAAGATTTACAAGAACAACAGGACGCCACACTGACGCCAACAAGCAGAAGCGGTGAGTTCTTCAAGTTTACCACCACCAAGCCCGTCGGCATTTTGATGGTCGTCATCGGCGTGGTTGTGTTCGGCTGGATTTCCTACGCGCAACTGCCGCTAAATTTGATGCCGGACATCACTTACCCGTCGCTGACCGTGCGCACCGAATACACCGGAACCGCGCCCGAAGAAATCGAAACCACGATTTCCCGCCCCGTCGAACAAGCGCTGGGCGTGGTCAATAAGCTCGTCAGCATCAGCTCGGTTTCCAAAGCGGGACAATCGGACGTTAAGCTAGAATTTACCTGGGACGCGGACATGAACCAGGCGACCGCCGACGTTCGCGAAAAGCTTGACCAGGTCTTCCTACCCGACGACGCGGAACGTCCGCTCATTCTCCGCTACGATCCAACCCTCGATCCCATCATTCGCGTCGGACTCTACGGCGCACCTGACGCTTCCGGACTCTTCCGAACGCGCTACATTGCCGAAGAAGACATTAAACGTAAACTTGAAACGCTGCCGGGCGTAGCGGCGGTGAAAGTTAAGGGCGGTTTGGAAGAAGAAATTCGTGTTGAACTGAACGAGCAGCAACTAACCCTGATCGGCATCGATATTCAGCAGGTCAAGAATCGCTTGGCGCAGGAGAATGTCAATCTCGCAGGGGGCAATCTTAAGGAAGGACAAACCGAATACCTCGTCCGCACGCTCAACGAATTCAAGACCGTTCCTGAAATTCGCGAAGTCGTGATCGGAACCTGGAACAATCGCGAAATCAAAATCAAAGACGTTGCAAACGTTTCGCGCACAAATCGTGAACGTGAGATCATCACCCGCATCGACGGTCAGGAAAGCGTCGAGATCGAAATTTTCAAAGAAGCGGACGCGAACATTGTTGAAATCGCACATCGCGTGACCGACCGGATTTTCGGCACGCCGGAACAGCAGGCTTTCGTCGCCAATATGAAATCGCAGAAAGAAGACACGACGAAATCGCATGAGATGACCAACGGCTCCGCGGAATCGACGAATGGCAGTTCCGGCGGCAACGGCGTCGCCAATACGCGCATGATGACGAATTTCATCGCCTATGAATTGCCGGACGGCATGAATATCGTCAAACTCTCCGACCAATCCGTCTTCATCGAAAATTCCATCGCGGACGTTAAAACAACCGCAGTCGTCGGCGGATTGCTGGCCGTCATCGTTCTGTTCGTTTTTCTGCGCAATTTCACTGCGACGCTCATTATCGGCATTGCCATCCCGATCTCCATTGTCGCGACCTTCGCGCCGATGAAAATTTTCGACGTGTCGCTCAACATCATGTCCCTCGGCGGTCTCGCGCTTGGCATCGGCATGCTCGTCGATAACTCAATCGTCGTCCTGGAAAGCATTGCCCGTTGCCGTGAAGAAGGCGACGGTTTAATTCAAGCGACAATGCGCGGGGTCAGCGAGGTCGGCAGCGCGGTTTTCGCCTCGACGCTCACAACGGTCGCGGTATTTTTCCCCATCGTTTTCGTCGAAGGCGTGGCCGGGCAGATTTTTGGCGACATGGCGCTCACGGTTGTTTTCTCACTTTTCGCCTCGCTTGCCGTTGCATTGTTTCTGATTCCCATGCTTTCTTCCCGCAGCCTCAAATCATTCTCCGGCGGCGCGGCACTGAAAGACGTGATGCAAGGCAGCGTCTTTTCGTTCTCGAGCGAGAAACACGTCAACGCAGCCTTCGATAAATCCAACGACTTGAGCCTGTTTTCACGATTGGGCAAAGGCACCTGGGCGTTTGTGTTGAATTTCGGCCTTTTCGCTTTCAAAATTTTGCAAGCGCTGGGCGGATTTGTCATCGCCCTTTTAAAGCTCTTTAGCCTGCCGATTCTTTTAATACTCACGCCTGTTCTCGGCCTCGGCAAGCTTGTGCGACTGGTCAAATTCAATATCTCTGAAAAATTCGGCGGCTACTCACAAAACACTTCCGCGATTTGGAATTTCAAATTCATTCAAAACCTCTGGCCGACATTCTTATCTTTCCAATCACTGAGCGAGTGCTACAACGATTTCAGAAAATTTAAGACTGCGTTTTCCGAAAGCTCGATCATCAAGAAAATCTTCAAAGCGATTTTCGCGCCTATCGTTTTCACGCTCTACATCGTCAAATTCTTTATCTATCTTTTACTTGAAGCGAGTTTCCGTGTTTTTCATTTGGTCATCACTTCGGTGATGCTGCTGCTGAAATTTGCCTGGCTGCAATTGCAACTATTATTCACGGTTCCGGCGGCTCTGGTTTTTGCCGTTTTCAATGTTGTTATTGGCGCAATCGAAAAAGCTTATCCAAAACTTCTTGGCAGTGCGTTGCAAAATCGCAGTGCGGTGCTCGGCGGCATGGCGGCGCTCTTCATTTTCTCCGTTTTTGTCATTTGGCCGCGTTTGGGAAGCGAATTGATTCCCGAAGTTAATCAAGGCGAATTTAACGTTGAAGTTTCCATGCCGGTCGGCACGCCGGTGGAACGCACGGATTCGCGCATCGGCGAAATCCAGAATGAAGTGCAGCAAATGGCCGGAGTTGGCATGATAGCGGCGGTTTCCGGCACGGACAAAAGCGCCAGCTCCACCAGCGAAGAAGGCGAGCATACCGCAAAATTGACCGTCATGGTGGATCGCGATCAGACTGACGTTGACGAAGACGCTTTGATCACCGCGATTCGTGAACAAATGGGCGACTATTCCGGCATCCAATGGAAAATTGCGCTCCCGGTTTTATTCAGCTTCAAAACGCCCATCGAGCTTGAAATCCACGGTTACAATTTGGCCGTGCTCAAGCAAACCGCGCAACGACTCGAGGAAGAGTTGCAGCAAATCCCCGGCTTGTTCGACGTAAAATCGAGTATGCAGGCGGGCAATCCGGAAGTGCAAATCCTTTACAATCGTCAACGTCTCGCGCTCTACGGTCTGAACGTGCGCGACGTAGCGTCCATCATCCGCAACAAGGTTCGCGGCGACGTCGCGACGGAATTCAAACAGCAAGATCGCCGCATCGACGTGCTCGTGCAGTTGCGCGAACAAGACCGGCAGAGCATCGAAAATCTTGGCCGTTTGATCGTTAATCCAGGTTCGCCCAAGCCGATCCCGCTTTCAGCGGTTGCTGAATTGCGCGTCAATGAAGGCCCGTCGGAAATTCGCCGCGTTGACCAACAACGCACGGCGCTCATCACCGCCAACATCGGCGGCGGGCGTGACTTGCGCAGCGTGAGCAACGACATCCACACGCTCATGAGCGAAACCAATCTGCCGCAAGGTTTCACTTACACGCTCGCGGGACAGAACAAGGAAATGGAAACTTCGATGAACAGTTTAACGCTGGCTTTGGCGCTGGCTATTTTCCTGGTTTACATCGTGATGGCCTCGCAATTCGAGTCGCTGGTGCATCCGTTTATCATCATTTTTACGATACCGCTGGCGATCATTGGCGTGGTCGCGTTTCTCTATATTTTGAATATTCCGCTCAGCATTGTCGTCTTTCTCGGCATGATCATGCTGGCGGGCATTGTGGTTAACAACGCGATTGTACTGGTCGATTACATCAACCAATTGCGCGATCGCGGCATGGAAAAAATGCAGGCCATCGTCGAAGCGGGCCGCGTGCGTCTGCGCCCGATTTTGATGACCACATCGACCACGGTTCTCGGCCTGCTGCCCATGGCCATTGGCTTCGGCGACGGCGCTGAAATTCGCACGCCGATGGCGATTACGGTAATTTTCGGCCTGCTCACCGCCACAATCCTGACCCTCGTCGTCATCCCGACGGTTTACAGTCTTGTGGATCGGAAGAGTTGAAAGAATGGAGTTTTGGAATGTTGGATTAGTGGATTGATGGAAGCCCGCGCGAAGCGCGCATTATTCCCCTCCGGGGAGGGGAACCACTGGATGCTCCGCATCCTGAAAATCCATCAATCCAAAACTCCACTATTCCATCACTCCAATTCCCGTTTGAGAGAAGAGAGTATTACAGAAACCTTGACCAGGTGACCCCATGGAAAAATCCAGCTTGCTCCCCCGCTTTGCGATCAACCGTCCCGTAACGGTGATCATGATTCTCTGCGCGATGCTCGTCGTCGGCTTTATCGCTTTTAAACAAACGCCGACCGAACTCATGCCCTCCGGTTTTACGCCGAATTTCCTGTTCGTCTCGGCGCCTTACTCAAATTCCAATCCGCAAGAAATTGAAGAGCAAATCACCAAGCCGATTGAAGAGCAATTGCGCACGGTAAGCGGCGTGCGTCGCGTGCAAACCACCAGTCACGGAAACGGCATGTGGGCGTTTATCGAGTTCGCCAACGGCGCGGATATGAAGGTCGCCTACGCGAATGTGCGCGACCGCATGGAGCGCGTCAAAACCGAACTGCCGGACGATTTCGAGCGCATTTACATCGAAAAATGGAGCAACGACGACGAGCCGATTCTCTGGGTTTCCTTTGCCGAAAAAGAGCCGATGGAAGACGCTTACCTGATGATCGAGCAGTACGTCAAAAAACCGCTCGAACGCGTCGACGGCATTGCAAAAGTCGAGGTTTGGGGCGCGGATGAAAAATCGATCTTGATTCACATCAACCAGGACCTGGTCAAGGCGCACAAAATCAATCTTTTTGAAGTGATTCAAAATCTGCGTGATGACAATTTTGCCGTTTCCAGCGGCAATGTCACGGAAGGCGGGCGGGAAATTTACGTGCGCTCCCAGGGCAAATTCAAAACGCTGGATCAAATCCAAAATCTGCCAATCAAAGGCGCAAACATTCGTTTGAAGGACGTCGCCGAGGTCAAGTACGACGTGCCGGAGCGACGTTGGCGCAACAAAATCGACGGCAGCCCGGCGGTCGGCGTGGGCATTTTCAAAGAATCGGAAGCCAACACCGTCGAAATTTGCCAGCGCGTCAACGATCTTTTCGTCAATGAATACGGCCAGGATCCGCGCCTTGCCAATTTCAAAATGGACATTCTGTTCAACCAGGGCGACTGGATCGTCGAGTCGGTTTCGAACCTGCAAAACGCAGCGCTCTGGGGCGGCGTTTTCGCGTTTCTCATCCTGTTCTTTTTCCTGCGCCGTTTCCGCATGACGCTGATCGTCAACGTCGCAATCCCGCTGTCTTTGCTCATCACGTTGATCGTAATCTACTTCTCCGGCTGGAGCCTGAATCTGATCACCATGATGGGCCTGATGATTTCCATCGGCATGGTCGTCGATAACTCGATTGTGGTTTTGGAAAACATCTACCGCCGTCGCGCGCAGGGGCTGAACGATAAGAAAGCCGGGCTGTTCGGCGCCAGCGAAGTCGGCCTCGCGATCACCATGGCGACGCTGACCACCGTCGTTGTTTTCCTGCCGATGATTTTGATGAACGACGAAAGCGACGCCAAATTTTTCATGCTGCGGCTTGGCCTCCCAGTGATCGTTTCACTGGTCGCTTCTCTCATTATCGCCATGATTTTCATTCCGCTGGCCGCCACGAAAATCGTCAGCAAGCGAAAGGTGGAAGAGCCCAGGATCATCGTTCGCTCGAACAATTTTTACCAGGGGATGCTGCGATGGACGATGGGCAACCGCATGTGGACTTTTCTCATTCTCATCGGCGTCATCGCTTCGATGCAGTTCGCTGCCAGCAACGCCAAATCCACCGACGATTCGGAAGGCAACATCAACGACATCCGCCTGTTTTTTGAACTGCCGGACAACTATGCGCTCGACGATACGGAAAAGCTCTTTCAAGCCGTCGAAGACACGGTCTGGGCCAAAAAAGAAGCGTACGGCATTCGCACCATTAACTCGCGCTACAGCGCCACCTGGGGACAAATGCGCGTCTTCCTCACCCCGCCGCCGAAGAAAGAGTGGTTCGAAGTCGTGTACGATAATATTCTCAAGAAATTCGGCGTTTTGCCGGACGGCGTTATGCCGCGCGATGAAGTTGTCGAAGATTTGAACGAACGCCTGCCGAAATTCGCCGGCGTTGATATTCGCACCCGCTGGCGACGCAGCGGCCGAGACGATTCGTCCATCGAAATTACGCTCTACGGCGATGATACCGGTACGCTGGTCGATCTTTCCAAAGAAGTTGAGCGCCGCTTGAGCAGGGTTGAAGAGATTGTCAGCATCGAGACCGACCGCGAGAAGGGCAAAGACGAAATCCACCTGACGATCAAGCGTGAGCAGGCGAAAAAATACGGCATCTCGCCGCAGATGATTTCCGGCACCGTGCAATACGCCGTGCGCGGCATCCCGCTGCCGAAGTACTACGCCGAGGACAAGGAAATCGACGTGCAAATTCAATTGCGCGAGTCGGACCGCAAGAATTTGACTCAGCTCAAAAACATGACTTTCTTCACCAGCGCCGGGAAGGAAGTCCCGCTGGACGCCGTCGCGTCATTTACCATCACCAAGGGCGTGGGCGAAATTCGGCGCGAGAACGGCAAAACGTTCCTGTCGATCAAGGCCAACTCCACCGAGGACAACAAAAGCGCCTTGCAGGAAAAAGTCGATCTTGCCATGGCCAGCTTTGAAATGCCTTACGGTTACACTTGGGGCAAGGGCCGCAGCTTTAACATGCAGCAGGAGCGCAACGATGCGATCTTCTTCGCCATGATTCTTTCGATCACTTTCGTTTACCTGATCATGGGCATCCTGTTCGAATCGTGGATTCTGCCGCTGTCGATTCTGTTTTCGATTCCGTTCGCCTTTGTCGGCGCGTTCTGGCTGATGTACTTGAGCGGCACGCCCATCGATTTCATGAGTCGTCTCGGCATGGTGATTCTGGTGGGAATTGTGGTCAACAACGGCATTGTTTTGATCGACTTGATCAATCGTTTGCGCAAGGAAGGCTACAGCCGCTTTGACGCCATCATTGAAGGCGGCAAGCAGCGTTTCCGCCCGATTTTGATGACGGCCTTCACCACCATCGGCGGCCTCATCCCGATGGCCGTCGGCAACGCAGCAATGATCGGCATCCCCTACGCGCCGATGGGACGCACCATCATCGGCGGCCTGCTCACCTCGACCATTCTCTCCCTCGTCGCCGTGCCGTTCCTTTACACTATCTTCGACGACCTGCGCATCTACTTCATGAAACTGTTCTCGCTCTACCTGCGCAAAGAACAGCCAACCGGCGAACTCGCCCCCATCGACCAACCGGCAATGCTACGCGGCAGCGAACCCGCCAGTTAAAAGCTTGAAATAATCGTCTCGGAAAACGGATTCACAGATTTTCCGGGACGATTCTTCAAATTCCGTTCAGCCATGTCACTCCCGCGAAGGCGGGAGTCCAGTCTTCCGCGCGTTCTGGATTCCTGCCTGCGCAGGAATGACCGGGTGTTGTGTTCTTGAGATTAAAACTGAATCCCCGCTAATTTGCTGATTTCCTTCCCCGAGCAAAAACGAGTCTCCTTACCCCATAATCTGAAACTGCGCCAATATCCCGGCACTTACGGCAAATCATCTTGATCTCTTCCTTCGTTTGTAGCGCTGCTTTTTTTACCAAGCCCTTTGCAGAAGACACACACACATAGGAACGAGCAGGTAAGGCGTTTGCTACTTCGTAAACCGGCTTGCGGGAAAAACGCCCCGTTTTGGTACTAAATCGGTGGTTGTTGTTCCGAGTGCTGCTTATGCGTGTTTTAGCAGATTTGAAGAATATTTGAAAAGGTCAACGTGAGTTCAGTTTGCAAAACTTCGTTCATCGTGCTTCTCGCCTGCACAACCGCTCTCGGGCAAGAGGAAAACCCGACAACATGGCCATATGGCGGCATACCGGACACTACTCGGCATGAAGCATGGATGACGCGAATGCCGTTGAATTTTTCCGAAGCGCGCTTTAGCCGTTCTAAATTCGACAGCACAGTTTATTTTTTCAGAGCTCAATTTAGCAACATCGCTGAATTTATGGGAGCTCAATTTAGTAGCACGGCTGAATTCTTCATCGCCGAATTCAACAGTGATGCCTACTTCTTCGAAACCAAATTCGGCAGTATGGCCGACTTCTATAGTGCCCAATTCGATAGCACAGCATACTTCTCTCAGACCAAATTCGACGGTACGGCCGGCTTCTACCAAGCGCAATTCGACGGTACGACTTACTTTCAAGGAACACAATTCAACAGTACGGCTGGATTCAGCGGTGCCCAATTTAAAAGTACGGTATCCTTCCGCCAAGCCCTATTCGACAGCATATCTCATTTCTCCGAAGCCCAATTCAACGGTATTGCTGACTTTTACAAAGCCGAATTCAATAGTACAGTTGATTTTAGCGGTACCCAATTCAACAGCACGATTAACTTGAGAGAAGCCCGATTCAACAGCACAGCAGAGTTCTCTCAAGCCCGATTTAGCGGCACGGTTAATCTCGTCAGTGCAACATTTGCGGAGGGAGTGGATTTAAGACAAACTAATTTCGATAGCGTCAACTTTATTTATCTGGATGAATCTTTCATTTATCCTGAGAGCAAGCTTCAGTTCTATTGGGATCAATTTAAGGCAAAAGATTCTTTGCGAATCGCTTTTTGGAATCCGCCTTCTGAGAATACGGACCATTACCGCAAAATAGAAATCACCTATCACAAACTCCGAGACAATTTTCTCGCCCAGAGAAACAATGCTTCCGCCGATGCGGTTATGTACGAACTTGCCTGGCAGCGCAGGGCGATATTAAAGGAATGGCATTGGATTCTCTACGGCTGGTTCTTTGGCTGGGGGTATCAAGCTTGGCGGTTCGCTCTGTTTATCGTTCTGCCAATCGCGCTGTTGTTCGCCGTCTTGTGGCACTTCAAATACTACGCCGTCGTCGCGCTCATCGTCAATGCAGATCTGCCGGAAAACATCAAAGACGATCTGAAGGAAACAAAAGGCAAAACCGTCTCGCTCAGCGTAAAGAATCGTCCGTTTTTTAAGGCCAACATGGTGGATTTTACAAAGCTGTCTGCGCACATCAGCGGCTTGGAAAGAATTTGGCATTCCATCTATTTCAGCTTCTCCGTCCTGCTCGGCATCCGGTGGAAAAAAGACTGGTCAAACGCTGGCTACAGCGGATTATTCGGCGGCGGGAGTTTCTTAAAGGTCGTCACGTTTGAGTACATTTTGGGGTTGAGCCTGCTCGTCGCCTTCGCCCTCCTGGTCAAAAGCTCGCGCTTTGCCTTCATAAAAGACTTGCTCGGTTTCTAAGCGAAAACGGCAACGCACGAATCGCTTTTTCATTTGTAATCTCCTCGAAATTTTCCGATGTTGTTTGTCAAACAATCGGGAAACCCGCCCGACAGCGACATTATCACAATTCAAATTTTCATTCTCAACACAAATGAAGGGGGGCGCGAACCATGACTGCAACTCGCTCGGAAAGCAAGCTTATTCTCTACACAACCGAAGACGGCAAAACCGGCCTTCAAGTCGTTCTCAACGACGAAACCGTTTGGCTGACGCAGAAGCAAATGGCTGAACTGTTTCAAAAGAACGTTCGCACAATCAACGAGCACATTAAAAACATTTTTAGGGAAGGGGAACTCGAAGAAAATTCAGTTATCCGGAAATTCCGGACAACTGCCGCCGATGGGAAGCGGTACAACACCAGCTTCTACAATCTCGATGTGATCATCTCCGTCGGCTATCGTGTGAAATCGCATCGCGGTACGCAGTTTCGCATTTGGGCGACCAAGACGCTGCGTGAATACATTGTCAAAGGTTTTGTCGTGGACGACGAGCGATTGGAAGGACGGCAAACCAATTACTTTGATGAACTCGTCGAGCGCGTTCGCAAAATTCGCACGTCTGAAAAGAACTTCTACCAGAAAGTGCGTGACGTGTTCGCAACCAGCATCGACTATGATCCGCGAACGGATTATGCCCGCCAGTTTTACGCCACAGTGCAAAATAAAGTATAAACCATGAAACCAGGCGTTTTTTCATTTCTCTTGGCAGCGAAGCTTTTTCTCTTAATCGAGGTTAGCCTTGCAAAACAGAGCGGCGAACATTTTGACCCGCAACTTGCCCAAACTTTGCAAACGACCATTCATCGGGAACGCTTTAAACAAGATGTGATGGGCGTATCGGCCGCCGTGATTCTGCCGGGGCAAGGTCTATGGGCCGGGGCCGCGGGCGTTTCCACCACATCGCCTTTCGAAATTCTCAAACCGGACATGCGGTTTACGATTGCGAGCATTTCAAAAACGTTCAAAGCGGCCCTCATTCTAAAACTCGCCGAAGAAGGACGGCTTGCGCTGCAAGATTCATTGCACCGGTGGCTGGCGAAGCTCCCCTATGTCAATTCCAACATCACGATACGGCAATTGCTTTCTCATACCAGCGGCGTCTACAATTACACCAACAATTCGGCTTTTTGGGACTCGCTCTGGAACGATCCGGCCAGAAAATGGTCGCAGGAAGAAATATTGGAAAATTTTGTCAGGTCTCCGGTTTTTACTCCCGGAGCAAGGTTTGAGTATTCAAACACCAACTACATTTTGTTAGAGATGATCAGCGACACTGCCGCAGACTCAACCTTTTCGGAGCAAATACGGAATCGTTTCTTCGAGCCGCTTGAACTCGAAAATTCATTTTTCCCGGCTGTTGAAGAAGTTACCGGCAAAATAGTGCATTATTGGCTGGATCGTGACGGGGACGGCAAAGTCGATGATTTGAGTGAACAGATCGGCGCGAACCCGTATTCGAGCTGGGGCGTCATTTCTACGGCAACCGACCTGGCAAACTGGGCCGAAGCACTCCACGGCGGTAAAGTTCTGAACGCCGCCTCACTTGCCGAATTAAGGGAAGTCACGCCGGTTTCCTACTATCCATTATGGACGGGCTACGGCCTGGGAACCATGCGATTTAATTTTGAGGGAGAAGAACTCTGGGGACACACTGGCTCATTGCCCGGGCTCAGATCGATCATCGCCTACTCGCCTGCAACCGGGATCAGCGTCAGCGTTTTGGTCAACCAGGACGATTTTGACAGCGTCTATATCATCGCCCCAGCCCTGTTTAAGGCGGCTAAAACTTTTCTTACAACTTCCGTTTCGCAGGACGAACGCGAGAGTTTGCCGAGTGAGTTTAGACTCCATCAAAATTACCCCAACCCTTTCAACCAGAGCACTCTTATTCCGTTCGATGTGCCCGATGCTGCGAACGTCATCATAGAATTATATGATTTGCGTGGCAAAAGAGTCGCGGTTATCGCCAACGACCGTTTCGAAGCCGGGCGTCACACGGCGCGCTGGAACGCAGCAGGTTTTACAAGCGGGTTGTACTTTTATAGAATTACCGTCGGCGCTTACTCATCCGTACGCTCGATGGTTTTTCTCAAATAATCCGAAAAAACGCTCGTAGGTGTAAATTTGGGAAGAGCCACGACGAAACCGGCGGCCATTTCTCGGGGAGAACTTCGAAAGGAACTCACTAACAGTTGCGAGTTCCTTTCATTGACAAGTCGTTAATAATCCCACCTTAACGCAAGCGCGGCGTTTCTGACTTCGTTGTAATTGCGCTCGATCAGGGTATAATTGTAGTGCAAGACGTTACGCACGATGGCTTGGATCATCAAATTGCTGATGCGCCAGGAAGCGCGTACATCGAGCTGCTTTTTCGCCACGCGGGGATCGTCTTTGAAAACTTGTACTTGCACGCGGTCGAGCTTGGAGGCGTAGCTGAAGTCCGCTGCCAATTGCACCGGGCCGAGATTGAGTTCCGGCGAAACGTAGGCGATGAGTTTGGGACGGTAACTCAAATAATCACCGGTTTCAAACGGCAATTGAATGCCGGGGTGATCGCCGCGCAACTGGATGATCGGATCGGTGAAAGTGGTCGAGCCTTTGAGCGCAAAAATATTATCAAAAAAGCTAAATTTCGCGCCAAACTCAACGCCGTTGATGCGCGCTTGCTGAATGTTGATCAGCGTGGCAAAAAAGCTGCTGATGTCCGCGACGTAAACCGGCTCGATGAGATTTTCGTAAGTATTTGAAAACGCCGTAACTTCAAAATGCACCGCCCCGCCAATATCCTGACGTATTCCCGCCTCCACGGATTGTGAATTTTCAGTGACAAGATTCGAGTTGCCGCGAAATTCGATGGGAATAGTGAAGCTCATGAAACGCTCGGCAAGGGACGGGATGCGTATGCCCGTGCCGAAGGCCATGTGAAAAACAGTGTTGTCAAAAAAGCGGTAGCTCGCACCGATTTGCGGACTAAAATGATCTTCGGTTTGGCCGTCCGGCAGCGGGTTGATGATTGGTTTGGCCTTGAAAAACTGATCTTGAATTTCGGGGGCGGGCAGGAGATTGTAATAATCGTAGCGCGCGCCCACGGTCAGTTTGAAACGCTCGTTCGGCTGCCAGACTTGCTGGAAATAAGGCGACAGCGTGTACGCCGTGTGTTTGCCAAAATGCCGTTGCTCGGCGTAGTCAAATTTATAATCAACGCCCGTCGTCCAGTCGAGTGTGCGGTGCGGCCTAATCTGAAAATAAACATTCGCGCCCGGCCCTTGCGCCGGTTGAAAATCACCCTCGACTTTGAATTGATTGCCGGTCAATTGCCGCACATAGGAAACGCGCGCGTTGACTTCGAAAACGTTGCTGAATTTGTGACGATAAAGCGTGTAAAACGAATAAGCGTCGAGCGAAAGCGAAAAGTCCTCAAATTCAGGGTCGACGAGATAGGGATTGTCGAAGCTCGACCAGACGAACTCGCCCCGACGATCGCGGGCGTATGAACCCCACATCGTGAGCTCGGATTTTCGATTTGGCGTGAAAATAATTTTGCCTGAGCCGTTCCAACGCGTGAAATGGCGATTGACCCGGTCGCCCGTCGAGTAGTGCCGTCCTGCGGCAAAGCGGAAACCGAATTTGCCGACTTGCTTCGAGTAGCTGACGTCCGTGCGGTTAAAATTCAGCGTGCGATCCGTCCATTCCCATTCTTTGTAGTAAGGTTTGTCGTATAGCCCGGCAGTAGTTCGGATGGAAAATTTGCCGTCGTATGTCGGCCTGTGAGTAATGACATTCATCACGCCGCCAAGAGCGAACGAGCCGTAGATTGCGGAGGCCGGGCCCTTGAGCACTTCAACGCGCGAAATGTCCGTCACCGGCAGAATGTCCCAATTCATATTGCCGAAATCGCTGATGAGTACGGGCACGCCGTCGAGCAGAATGAGCACGCGGCTGCCGAGTCCGCGCGTATAGCCGGTGCTGTTGCGAATGTTGACGTTTTCGGCCATGAGATTAACGCCGGGCACGCTTTCCAGCGCCTGGTCGAGCCGCAAGGAGTTTCGGATCATCGCGGCTTCACTCGTAAGCACGCTGGCGCTGACCGTGGTTTGCGATACTTCTTCTACTTGCCGCGAAGCCGTCACCATAACTTCGCCCATTTGCAACGCGCCCGGCTCAAGCGCAATGTTGACATTGTGGGACGAATCCGGATAGATAAAAATCTCCGCGATTTTAGTTTCATAACCGATGAAACTGACGCGCAGATCATAGCCGCCTGACTCGAGCCCGGGGATTCTGAATTCGCCCTTGCCGTTCGCAGCCGTGCCGCGATAAGTGCCGTCGATGACGATGTTTGCGCCGGGCAAAGTCTCATCCGTCTTGGCGTCGACCACCTTCCCGCGCAATGTGCCGGTAGGTTGGGCGAGCGCAAGGGATGGGATTAAAATCAAAAAGGCGAGAACGCCTTTCAAAGAGCTGATTTTTCCAAAATTCATTTTTATAGCCTTTAGTCTATTTCTTTGGCAGAACAATTAGGCGGCAAAACGATTTTTGCTGAAATTGTTCCGCCGAATTCTTGCTTTGCTAAAAACCTCAAATTATCATACTGAAATAGCGTATCCAGAGAAAAAACTGATTTGTCATTGACTGCCGCATTCTCCGCCTTCAAGCGAATATCTTGCCCCGGCAGGCAAACTTTCAAGATCGACGATAATGTCGATGTCCGAAGCAGTTTCTTCGTGTCCGACGGTGACGGCGCGCGGCATGGTGGAATCGTCCGGGCAGCTATGGAAGCCAACGGCGCGGATGTCAAACAGCCCGCCGCTGCGGCCTTTGTAGAAAACGGAGATAAATTTGTGCGTGCCCACGGGAACGCGCAGACGGTACGGAATCGGTCCGTCAACGAAGGTCGGAATGGCGATGTTGAGCGATTGCAGCGTGAGAAAATCGAATGGATTGTCTGGATTCGGAATAATCGGGAAGCTGGCGGCGGCGAGCAATTCCGTGTCCGCCGGCCATTCGCCCTTGAAATGGATGTCACCCTCAATAAAAGCCGTGCGGTGCGAGAGTCCCCAATCCGCCGGAATAAGAATTTCTTCGCTTTGTCCTTCCGCTGTTACGGTTATGGGCTTCGGGCCCAAGCTGCCGAGATCAGTGTAAAGTCCGAGAATATTGGTGATCTCCCACGACTTGCCGCCCTCGCGCCAGAGCACGCCAACCGCCGGATACTCTCCTTCCGTGGCTGAAATCTCAAAGTCGATGATATAAGAATCTGTCCGCGAAGTGTCGCGATTAATTTCGAGTTGATTGCTGTAGAGAAGATCAGATGTGAGATTAACAGGCGGAAAAATTTTGGCGGCGGCGACTCGAACTTCCGAAACATTTCCCAACGGAGCCGGGCCGGAGAATTCGACCTTGCCGCGAATTTTTGTCGTGATCGGAGCCAGGCCGTGATCAATATCGCACCCGGACTGCACAAGCAAAAGCCAAGGCGCGGCCAGGAACAAAAGAAATTTCTTTTGACGTGTCATTGTATATGTTCTCTCAATTTGATTGCGTGACATTTGTGTTACAAAATACAGGCGTTCAGGCACAAGTGCGAGCAGGCAACGGAAAATGGGTTGCTGGATTCGTGGAATATTGGATTGATGAAAACGAGGTTCCAACATTCCATTAATCCGCTATTCCGTTGTTCCAAATTTTACTTTGCGGCGACTTCTTCAAATGTCTTGTCAAAATCGTCGATGCGGTTTTCCCAGGTGAATCGGGCAATGGAATCCGATAGTTCGCGCCGCACGTCATCGTAGGATCGATAATCGTTCAGCAATTCCCGGAGCTTTGTGACGAGTTCGATGTCGTCATTGTAAAGGAATCGGTCGTGGAAACGCGGTTCAAGAAGTTCGGGGTAGGATAAGCGGTTGGGCAGCAGAGGGATCGTCTTGCAATACATGGCTTCAGCAATGGCAAAACCAAAGTTTTCCTGCTTCGCGGTTGAAAGAGAAATATCGGCCAAATTGAGATAGTGGGCATAGTCTTCTTTGCTTTCAACAAAACCGTAGCGAATGATGCGATCTGAAAGTCGTTCGCGCGCTTCGAGAAACTCCTTGGGGTGAATTTGAAAATTCTCTCCAAGAATAATCAATTTGAAATCAACGCCTTGTTCGGCAAGCGTGTAAAGCGCTTTAAAAAAAACGTGCGGCTGCTTATCAAATTCCCAGCGGTGGCTCCACAGAATGATGGGCGTTTTGTTTTTGGGCGACTTCGCGTTTTTGAAATGTGTAAAATCACAGCCCATATAAATGACGCGGCTTTTGTTGCGAATCTTTTCCGCTGCGTCAATCGGGAAAAACTCAGGAATGCGATTGATAAGATTCGGCAGTTCCTGAAAAAATTCTCTGTATTGGAAATTGGAGTTGAATAGGTTCAGATCCGCCGCCATTGCCGATGCCATGTTAATGAAGCCAAAATGCAGTTCGTAAGTATCGTGGCCAGGAAGCGGGTAGGTGAGCTGATTTTCGTGCAGGAAGTGAATCGTCGGGCCGGAATAGCCGGAAAGCGCTTTAAATTCCGCCAGATTCATCATGTCGGTCGAGACGACGAGATCGAATTTTCTGAATTCTTTTGAAAATTGATCGGCGAAATACATGGCGGAACTGCGCATGCGCCATTTCCAAAATCGGGCGGGCAACACGAACGGCTTAATTTCGTGCTTGCTGTACTTAATGAGACCATCGAGGAAGTTCTTGTGCGAACCGCCGTAAAAACTATCGAGAAACGCGATTTTCATAGGACATTCCTGAAGCGTGTGCGGATGTTTCAGTAATGTCAAAAAGTAGCGGTATTGGAATTCGGATGCAATAAAAAACCCCGTCGCTTTTTCAGGCAAACGGGGTTTACTCTCAAATTGAGATTTTCTGCAATTTCGAAGATTGACCCGTCAATTGATTTTGAAGGTCAAGCTCTGTATGGTCACGTTTACGTCTGCGATAATTGTATTGGTGCTATCGCGTACGGTGCCGTCGTTTGCCAGAATGAGCGTCAAAAAGTCGCCTGCGTCGCTATACGACCCCAAATTATAGTCTACGAATTCAGAATCCTGTACAGATTGTGAAGTCACTTCCTGGCCTTGAATGAAAACTTTTAACATCGGCGCTTCGGTTTGGCCTTTGTTCGAATTCTTAAAACGCCCGGAAACGCTGAAATCGCGAAACGGGATTTTAACGGTCACACCGTCTTCAGAAGTCACTCCTGAGCCGTGAACCAGGACGCCTTCGTCAATAATTCTTGTTCCGGCCGTTCTTTCCATTTCGTTCGCGAGAATCGTAATTTCCTGCACGCCGTTTGGCCCTTTGCAGGAGAACAAAAACGCCGCAGCGATGAAAAATACTTTTTTCATTATTTCACCTGTCTTTTATCGTTTAAATAAGCGGTTATAGAATTAAAGCAGGCAAGGCGGCGCTGAGTTTCTCGCTAAAACGGACGTCTCTCACAGAAGACGTTAACCCAAGGTTTCAAAGGGTGTTGCGATACACAGCGCAGGGGCAGATCATTTACCGCCGAAAAAGCGTCCTTGCCTGGCGATTTTTTTGATCATCATCATGTAAAATAGGTTCATCCGTGCGGAATGCAGAAATCAGGCGGCGAGGTAAGGTAAAAAATCAGGCGGTTGGTATTCGTCCGCTGCTGCAGGGAACAGTGAGAAAGTTATTCTACGAGGCGAGAAATCAGCGATTTCTTAAGATGCGGCTGAAGCTTTGGGCAGGGTAAAGGAAACGGAGACGCCATACTTTCGTCGCGGTTTAAGCGACATGAATCCGCCGTATTTCTTGATGATTCGAGAACAAATGGCCAATCCCAATCCTGTGCCTTCAATTTGGCCAACATTGCTCCCGCGATGAAAAAGTTCAAAAGCATTTTCTTTCTCGCTCGGGCTAACGCCAATTCCATTGTCGCGAACATGAAATGCGTAAAACCGGGGCAGTTCTTGAAATTCTATTTCTACAATGCATTGATTTTCAGGGCGGCTGTATTTTGCCGCGTTGTTCAACAAATTTTCAAAAACGGTCGCCAAGTCGCCACTATCGCAATAGACGTTTGGAAGTTGCCGCGGAATTTTCCAGGCAATTGATTTCTGAGGGTAAGAAAAATTGACTGTTTCGGTGAGGGCGGTCACAATTTCTTGTAATGAACATTCGGAGTAGGCCGATCTGGCTTCGCCGACGCGGCAAAATTCCACCAAATCTTCCCCCATGCGATTCACCAGCCTTATATTCGTCCGAACGCCGGCAATATATTTTTTTTGATCTTCGGAAAGCTGATCCGCCAACTCGCTTTCAAGAATATCCAGTAAGCCTTCGCTGGAGGCAAGCGGAGACTTCAAGCTGTGAGAAATCCTGAAGACAAGGTTCTTCAGCTCATCCAGTTCAAGTTGGTTCTTGTTTTGTGACATGGGGTGTAAAAGTCGAGTTGATTCAGCACGTTCCGTATCCGGCATTTAACCGTTCAATCCGTCGATGTGCGGTTTGCGCCTTTCGGCCATGCGGCGCCGGTTCAGAAGCCGGACTTGTCGCATTTTATACTATACGCGCACTGAACGTTGTAAAGGCTTTAAAATAATGTCATTTTTTAACCGACTTTCATGTAGTCCAGGAGCGTGCGCACCAAAACTTCAACGCCGATCGGAATCGCGCTTTCGTCAATATTGAAATATGGGGAGTGGAGAGAGTGAGAAGTTTCTGCACTGGAGCTGACGCCCAGGCGCATCATCGCGCCGGGAATGTGGTCGAGATAATTGGCAAAATCTTCGGATCCCATTCGGGGAACTTGTATAATTTGAACATGTTTTTCGCCCAAAAGCTCTGTCGCAGCTTTTTGGAACACTTGTGTACAAACTTTGTCGTTAACCAAAACCGAAGAACCGCGCGTCAGCTCAATAGTGAAGTCGCCGCCAAACGCCTGTGTCACGCCGGCGAGCACGCGTTTCATCAATTCGGGGATTTCGGCGCGCACGCCGTTGTCCAAAGTGCGAATCGTTCCCGCCAGCTTGACGCTTTCAGGGATGATGTTTTTGGCTCTGCCGCCGTGAATGGAAGTGACTGTCAAAACCGCCGGTTTTACAGGGTCAATGTTTCTGGCGGGGATGCTTTGTAAGGCCGTCACCGCTTTCGCCGCAATATAAATCGAATCGACCGCCAAGTGCGGGTGTGCGGCGTGTCCGCCTTTGCCGAAAATTTCGATTTCAAATACATCGACCGAAGCCAGGTGCGGGCCGTACTTCAGGCCGATGTTGCCGACTTCTATTCCGGGATCGACGTGAACGCCAAAAATAGCGGACATATTTCGTAACGCGCCTTGCTTGATAAAGCCGACGGAACCGCCCGGCTGCAACTCTTCGGCGGGCTGGAAAAGCAACCGCACCGTCCACGGCGGTTTCTCAGCGAGAGCTTTGAGCACATGGGCGACGCCAATGCCCACAGTCGTATGAACGTCATGCCCGCAGGCGTGCATAAGGCCGTTGTTTTTCGATGCGTAAGAAACGCCGGTCAATTCCTCGATGGGGAGCGCGTCGATGTCCACCCGCAAACCAACGATCTTTTCATCAGCGCCTTCGATTTCCGCAATAACCCCGGTTCCTTCAATATCGGGACGGAGCGTCAATCCGGCTTCCGCAAGTTGCGCAGCGATAAGCGCCGTTGTTTTGTGTTCCTGGTTTCCCAATTCCGGAATCTCATGCAGGCGCCGTCGAATCTCAATCAACTTGGGCGCAAATTCCGAAACGATGCTGCTTACCTGATTTTTCATGGTCGGAACAAAGTGTCAGTGAAGTTATTTGGGTAAAAAATCACGCATGTTAACCGGCAGGATTGAGAAGATTCGTTATTTCGCGAATAACGCTTTCCATCACGTCTGGCAGTTTGCCCTTAATCGTCGCCCCGGCCGCAAATTTATGCCCGCCGCCGTCAAATTTTCTGGCGACTTCGTTGATGACGACGCGGCCTTTTGAACGAAAGCTGACCTTGACTTTGGGGTCTTCCAATTCGGCGAAAAAAAGCGCCACTTCAATGCCTTCAATCGTTCGCGGCAAATCGGAGAATCCGTCTGTGTCTTTTAACGTTGCGCCGGTTTTGCGCAGCATGTCCTGCGTCACGTAGACCCAGCCGGCGCGACCGTCGGCGCTGGTCTCAATCGTTCCCGCCACTTCGCCCATCAATTTAACGCGCTCGATTGGTTGATTTTCGTATAGTTCGGCGTAGACGTTGTTGGGCGACACTTTGTAGCGCAAAAAATCAGCGGCGATTTCATGCACGCGCGGCGAGGTGTTTGAAAACCGAAAGCCGCCGGTATCCGTCATGACGGCGGTGTACATCGCCTCACAAATACGCATGTTCAGTTTTGCGCCCCACGCCTTCAGGCAATCGTAAATCAGCTCGCCCGTCGAGCTGGCTTTTGGATAAATCGCGTCAATGTCGACGAATTTATTCTGCGCCGGATGATGATCGATACACACTCTGGGATAATGCATTTTTTTCAAAAGCTTGCCCAGGTCTTGCAAACGCGCCCAATCGCTGATATCGAGAATGAACACTGCGTCCGCCGCCGTCACGTCTTCGATGTGTCGATCTTCGTCGAAAACTTCGATGGCGTTGCGGGGGTCAAGAAACCGCATTCCTGAAGGCGTTGGGCTGGAATTGATGATCTTGACGCTTTTGCCGATTTGCCCAAGATAGCGGGCCAACGCCATTTCAGAGCCAATGGCGTCGCCGTCAGGGTTTACGTGCGTTGTGATAAGAACCTGGTGTGAACTATCTATAATTTCGCGGATGGCGTCGAGGTGGTTTTGGGAGACCATGTTTTCTGCTTTCTGGAAGAGTTTTCAGTTTTGTCTACTTCGCTTCAAAATTCAAATGGGCAAAACGAACGTTGTCATTTTCGTCGAAAACTTTGATCGTCAGCATGTGCGCGCCAGCGGCGAGATTTTCGAAAGTGATGCTGAATGATTCGGAGAATGCGTCTAAAATACCGTCCGTTGAATACAAAATTTTCCAGGGACTCGCGTCAATCGCATACCAGGCTTCTTTCAAACGAGCGCCTTCATCCGTGACATTGAATGTGACGGTGGTCGTCTTGCCTGAAGCGGCTGATTTTAGCCCTGTAATCGTCGGCGCCGTATTATCCACGCGAAAAGGCTCGCTTGTTTTTTCGGCGGTTTCGGCTTCGCTCGCCTGATTTGAAGGCGCGTCTGAAGCGACAACTTTTACGATGTATTCGCCGTCTTCAATCGTCCGACTGTCCCACGAATAGACTCCCGCCGTGAATTCACTCACCAACGGTCGCCAAGCGCCCCCCGTCCTTTTCTTGTAGAAAACGTCATAAATCAAATCGTCGCCATTTTGATCGACGGCGTTCCAGCTCACAGATTGGAAACCCTGCATGGTTACCTTTTTCCTGTTTCCGGAACTTCTGCCGTTCGCAGCTCCATTCACGCCTCCGCGATGATTCCAGAGTTCGCGTTTCATGCCGTCCGCAACCGCGTCCGGGAAGCTCACGCCAAATTCATGGATCGTGATTGTGTTGATCTCCGGAGCGATATTTTTTTGCATATAGCCGAATCGCACCTCGGTGAGCTTCGGAGCTGATCCGCCGCGTGTTTGAAGAACGGCTTTCCACTGTAAGAATCTAGCGTCCGGCGCTTGAATCTGCGCGCCTGCAGACTGCTGATTTAAATCTTTCCAATCGCTCCAGGTTTTATCAGGCTCCGCGCTGTTGCCGCTGCGGGTAAAAAAAGTGATTTTGCCGCCGTTTTGCACGGAAGAAAGACTGCCCCAACGCGTGTGAATTTTAGCGTCAAAGACTTTTGATAAATAGTCGCCTGACTTTGCAGCGCCCGGCTTTATTTGGACGCTAGCGCCCGGATTTGCCGTTACGCCGTAAATCAAGCCGTCAATCGTTGCAAGTTGCGTGATTTGAGAAGCATCGGTATCGAGCAAAAGATTGACGCGACCGTCATCTTCCATTTCATAAACGCGTCCGTCATCGCCCGCGCCAATTACAAACCCGCCGCCTTGCTTCCTGGCAAAAGATTGCACGCGGTCGGCGTCTCGCGGCCACATACTTTTTGCAGTTCCCTGTGACGAAATTTTATAAATCGCGCCGTTATTTCGCGAAGGACGCGGCAGATCGACCGACATTGCGCTTTGCCCTTGGCCCGAACCGGCCCCGGCGCTTCCTGCCTGAGGCGTCCTGCCCGATTGTTGTGCGCTTGAAGGGAGCGTGAGCGGTCGCTGAAATCCTTCTTTAGCGCCTGCCGCCCAAATGACGCCGTTTTCCCCGGGAATAATCTCGAAGATTTCGTCTTGCGGCGAATCGTACAGAACCGAGGGTTTCCCTTGTCGATCAAATTTGTAAATGATCCCGTTTTCCGCCGAGCCAGCATAAATGTTTCCGCTCTCATCTTTGGCCAATGCGCGGATGTGCGTCTCTTCACTCACAAAAAACGTGTCGATTTCGCCGGCCTGCGTCAGGCTCAGAATGTATCCCGGCTCGCCGGTCGCGACGAGCATTTTGTCATCGTGGGCCAGCAAGTCCCACACGTAAATGACGCCAAGATGGGCGATTTTTTCCGCCTTGCCGTTTTTGAAACGATGCACGCCGCCGGAAGGAGAAGGCGCAAACCACAAGCCTCCGTCAGCATCCGCTTCTAACGCGAAAACCGCCGCTTCCTTTCCTGAATATACGCTCGTCGTGTCGCTCCCTTCAATTCGGATCAAGGTTGCGGGATCGCCGCCGCCCACGAATAAGGCTTTGTTTATTTTGGCCATTTGCCAAAGCTGCGAAACGCCGGTTTCTTGAAGAATTTCAAATTGCGGCGAAAGCGTTAAACTGCCGTCGTAACCAATTGCAACGCCTTCGGCTTCACCGGCGCTAAAGTGCTTAAATGTGGAATATTTTTTAACTTCCGGACCCGACGCAAGGGCGTGGGAAAACTGGACGATGGTAAAAACAACCCCAAAGAAAACTGCTTTTTTCATGAACTGCCTTAATAATCGTTTATTTTACTCGCGACGCAATCGAATCAATTGTACGCCGCTGATCATAGCATCAACCGGGAGTGCGATTTCTTGAATAACCCTGTCACGCGTCAGGCTGGTCTTGGAGTCTGACGTTCGTGCGAGCACCGGGTAGACTGAAGGGGGCAAATTGGGCAGCGAGGAACCGTCAACATACGCGCCTCTGTCACTCGCCCGCAATTGAATATAAAGACGATCATTCCGCCGAGCTTGTGCGAGAACATCCATTAATCGGCTGAACGATTCAGACTTGAACTTGTTGGGCGTCAGCCGCGTCTCAAATGCGTTCATTGCATTCGCGCCGCCAATTACCAAAGTCAAGCTGCGATCACGCACATGTTTGGGGATGACGATTTTCGCTTTTCGAGTAACTTTCTCTCCGTGATAATTCTTCACGATGTACGAAACATCGACTGCGTCTCCTGGCTTAAAGCGCCGCTTATTCGCCCAGGCTTTTTCCAGCTCGGCGGTCTTGCGCCCCGGCTCCGATTTAAATTCGACATAAACTGAATCGAAAGTGACTTTTTCAAACGGGTTGTTTGAGATTGCGGCCATGCGAGCCGCAACGTCGCCCGTGCTGTGAAGCACGCTGTTCAGGAAAGAAAAGGAGCCTTGCGGCTGGTATCCCGGATAGAGATTGTCAAGCGGCAAAACGTCGCCGTTTGAAACCCACGCATTTCCCGTTACACGCAACGTGTTTAAGCTCACGCCAAGCCGCGCCGACTCGAGTCCATTGATCAAGGCAAGCCTCAGAAAAAGCGGAGCAAGCGAGGCGATTGACCGATCTTTTGTGACCGCGAAATCGAAATCCGTCTCAACGCCTTGCTCTGAAACATGGCGCATTTTCACTTTTGTCATGGCTGGAATCGGCCCGATCTCGCCCATAATGCCGGTGGTGCGGTCTTGCCACAGCGTACCGACGATTTCTCCGGTCAACGACATTTTGGTGGAGCTAAAAGAACTGGCCAAAGTTGTCAGGACGCTTGCCTTGGCCAACGGCATTTCTATGGGGCCCCGATCAAAAAACGGATGTCCGAAAGCGAGCAGCTTGTCGCCTTTTCGATAGGTAATTGTTCCGGTCGCGGCAACGTCGTAATCGCCGGCAATGATAACGGCGGCGAGCATGGCGCCGGGAATCAAATCATCGGTATTCGTGTCATTGCTCGCTTTTCCGCCCTGCACGGCCCGCAGCCCCCACGAGCTCAAATTGGATTGCGCTGAATGAAATATTTTCTCGGAAAATCCACTCAAGTGGATTGGAAGCGGGAGCGTATTTGATGAAGCGTTGTGTAGAGGTTCGGGAGGCAAAAACGCTTGCCAGTCATGCGGTTCAAAATGCATGACGAGGTTGACATAGCGCTGCATAATTTCAGCGTTTGCCGCAGAAGCGACTTCTGACGCGCGGATATTTTC
This sequence comes from uncultured Deferribacteres bacterium, assembly GCA_964014485.1. GTDB lineage: Bacteria > Zhuqueibacterota > Zhuqueibacteria > Zhuqueibacterales > Geothermadaptataceae > CAXHAT01. The sequence goes on along the minus strand of CAXHAT010000008.1, from coordinate 19,928 downwards.
TTTTTCAAAAATCTCGAGCATTTCGCCAATCGGCGTGACGCCCATAATAGGATCTTTCAAAAAACTTCCCCAAGAATAAGCCAGCGCTCCGATCAGTTTACCGTCATAGTAGACCGGGCTGCCGCTCATGCCCGAAGTGGGGCCGGCAAAAGTCGCTTTCTCACCCTTGAGCCGCACCATCACCACGTCGCGCTTCGGGTAGAAATTTTTCATCACGTCAACAATTTCAACATCAAAGGCTTCGACTTCCGCGCCTTTAAAGACAGTCTTCGCCGTCGCCGTCATGCCGATTTTGACTTCGCTGACCGGCATCGTTTCCTGGGCGAAAACGCTTTGACAAACGCCAACAAAAAAACATATGACCAGATTTTTTTTCATCATAAATGTATCACTCAAAATCAATGTATGAGAGGTTTGGCGTGGCGTGAAACCGTGTATTATACGCCGAAAAAACTGGAATCACAAACGGAAATCATCGCGCACGCTTCTTCAAAAAACGCTGTCAGCATTTTTTCAACGCTCCTTTTAAAATAGTGTTCTTGATATTTTCAGACCGCCGTGCAAATGTTTCGTTCAGCACCCGCGCCGAGCACACCAGTATCCAAATCAAACGCTGAAGTCTCTGACTCTCCAGTTACTTTGCAGCTAACCAACCGCGCTTGCAGTCTTGATCAGGGAGTCGCTTCGGCATTTGAGTGTTGCTTGTCTTCACTGGAGTTGTCCCAAAGCATGGTTTCCGAATGAAGGACGTGCCAAATGTAGGGGTTCAAGATTTTGAACCCCTACGACATGTTGTGTGACGTCGTCAAAATATTATGATTTTGGACAGCCCCACTCCGAAAAAGAGTTACTCAGAAGCAAAGGTTATCTGAGATTGTTTAAGTCAAAAACGTTGTCAAAGGTCATTCCCGCGGAACGGGTTGTTTCAGAATGGCAAGACCACTGGACGCAGAGATTTTAAAAAACATTTCCCGATTGTCCCGATAAATATCGGCAAAAACTCTAACAGCAAGCTAAAACTTGAACTACAAATGACGTTTCTCGCTTTACGCTCACAGCAAATGCGGAACCTCCGTCGTTTGTAGTTCAAACTTCAGTTTGCTCAAAGCGAAGCGTTTTTCAATGTGGACAAAGCTTTTTGAAAATCTCTACAACTGTGCGACGCCCGGCGCTCCGCATTTCTGGAAACGGTACGAAAAAACTGGAACAAAATCCTGCCGCGCCTTTATACTGACGTGCTCGCCAAATGACTTTTGCCTGATCGCCTGAACAAATCAATGTCTGAAAAGTCACCTGTATTCGCGCTCCGTGATCGCGAATATTTACAAAGTTTTGAAAAAAAGTCTCTTGCCCGCTACGCGTGTTTGAGCGAGAGCGCCGCAGATTTGCGCGCCCGGTCGCAAGCTTCCCACCCTTACAGAACCGAGTTTCAGCGTGATCGGGATCGGATTATTCACTCTCGGGCGTTTCGTCGGCTTAAACACAAGCGACAAGTTTTTCATACCAACGTTGGCGATCATTATCGTACGCGACTGACGCACACGATGGAGGTGACGCAAATCGCTCGAACGATGGCGCGGGCGCTCGGTTTGAACGAAGATTTGACCGAAGCCGTTGCTTTGGGACACGATCTTGGGCACACGCCGTTTGGCCATTTGGGCGAGTACCTTCTCGACGAAATTATGCAAGGCAAGCACGGCAATTTGGACGGCTTGCCTTCGAAAAGATGCGGCGGTTTTAAGCACAATTATCAATCTGTTCGAATCCTCGACTTGTTGGAAAAAAAGTATCGCACGCCCGGGTTAAACTTAACCGCGCCGGTGCGGGAAGGCGTGATCAAGCACACGCGCTTGAAAAAAAAACGTATTCATTACGCCGACCTGGATTTGCGCGGGCTGCACTGGGAATTTGAGACTCCAACGACTTTGGAAGGCCAAATCGTCGCTATCGCCGATGAGATCGCGCAGCGGACGCACGATTTGGAAGACGGGGTTCGCGCCGGTCTTGTGGAAATGCAGGAAGTGCGAAAACTTGAAATCGTTCAGCTTGCCGAACGAAAATTCCGTTTTGAATTTGATTCCACCGACGACGCTTATTTTTACCAAAATCGCCTCACAAGCAGCATGATCAATTTGTTGGTCGACGACGTGATTGAAACGGCGTTCGAAGGAATCGACGCGTTTTATCAAGAGAAGCAAAGACTTACATTTTTTGATAGACTTATCGTCGATTTCAGTCCCGAACTTGATCCGCTGCAGAAAGCGCTGAACAAGTTCATTTACCAAAACATCATTTACCGCCCCATGGTAAACAACGCCGATGATTTGCTCCGGGGAGTCTTGCTAATGCTTTTCCAGGCTTTTGCGCTCAATCCTGAACTTTTACCGAATCCATCCAAATCCGACCCGGACGGCAAAGAATTTCAAGCCACACCGCGCCTCATTTGCGACCACATCGCAGGAATGACTGACTTCTTCGCGCTTTCAGCGTACAAGAAATTTCGGAAGAAAGGCGTAATTCAATCGAACATCGATCTAAGCGATTTTGAAGCGCAATGGATGCGTTAAAAATCGAATTTGAAAACGTCTCGTTCCGCTACCAGAACAGGTCGTCGGACGACGCACAGCCCGTCCTCAAAAACGTCTCTCTTTCCTTTAAATCTGACGAAGCCGTTGCAGTGATTGGTGCGAACGGCGCCGGAAAATCCACTTTTCTGCAATTATTGACGGGGCTGGGAAAGCCGTCGCGCGGCAGGGTGGCCGTCAACGGTCAAAATATTCATGACAAAGATTTCTCGCTTGCTGAACTCCGGCAGCATATTGGTTTGGTGTTTCAATCGCCGGAATCTCAGCTTTTTGCCTCGAGTGTTGAGCAAGACATTGCTTTTGGCCCGCGCAATTTGGGTCTTTCCGAAAATGAGGTCAAAAAACGCGTGCGCGATGCAATGGCCGCTCTGAGCCTGGATTATGAGCTTTTCGCGAAAAGAACAATTTTTGAATTAAGTCAGGGCGAGAAGCGAAAAGCGGCAATCGCCGGCGTACTTGCACTCAATCCGCAAATGTTGGCGATTGACGAGCCGTTGGCGGGTCTCGATGCGCAATCAAAAAGAATCCTGGCCGAGAAACTCCGATCCTGGCGCGACAAATCAGACAAAGGCTTGATGGTTGTGAGCCATGACATGGATTTCGCCCTGTCCATCGCTAATCGCATTATTTTATTCGACGACGGACGCATTCTCGCGGACGTCCATCGGAATGCCGCGAGCCAATTATTTGAAGATTTTTCCAGACAAACGGCGCCGCCCCGCGCTTGGCGGATGGCCAAAAAACTTCGCGAAATGAACATCTTCATTCCTCCGCACGTGGTTACGACCGATGAGTTAATGATAAGCTTAGCTTCAGAATCGGAACGAAATCTTCATCGAAATTAATCGCCAGCGATCCGGGATTTTCCTGCTGAAATTCCCAAAATATCTTGCCCGCCTTTCATAATTGTTAAAGCCTTCCACGGAATAAACCCTTGAATGGGACAAATTTGTCATTCGCTGCGCTGAACGATTTTACATTCCGTTCAAAATTGTAATTCCCAAAATTTATTAACGCGCAGGAATCCGCGCTTGCCGGTACTATAGTTTCGATTTGGTAAGTTTAGGGAGGCTTGCAATGCGCCGAGGCTCCGACGAGTCAGGCGAAAACGACCAAACTTTGCACCGGGAGAGAAAGCAATTTATGCCAAATGACGCACCGACGCCAGAGGCCGCGCCAAACGATATTTATTCGTTGCCGACCTCTTCGTGGGGTAAAAACTACGGCTTTGATTATCATTATCCAATCGTAAGCCGCAGTCCGGAAATAAAGGAAATCTACCAGCTTATCAAAAAAGTGGCTCGCAGTAAAGCCACGGTTTTGATTCAGGGAGAGACTGGTACTGGAAAAGAACTGATTGCCGGACTTGTGCAGTTCATCAGCGATCGCGCCGAAAAGTCTTTTATAAAAGTCAATTGCGCCGCATTGCCGGAGCAGTTGTTGGAAAGTGAACTTTTCGGACATGAGCGAGGCGCTTTCACAGGCGCGATCTCGACGCGTGAAGGCAAATTTGAACAGGCGCACAATGGAACGCTCTTTTTAGACGAAATCGGCGACATGGCTCTTTCAACGCAGGCGAAAATTTTGCGCGCCTTGCAGGAGCAAACGTTCACGCGCGTCGGCGGAAACAAAGACATCCAGGCCGACGTCCGGGTGATTGCCGCGACGAACAAAGATTTGTGGGACGAAATTGAAAAAGGCAATTTTCGGGCGGATTTGTACTACCGCTTAAACGTCGTCACGCTCAATGTGCCGCCGCTGCGGAAACGCCGCGAAGACATTCCTTTGATCGCTCGTTTTTTCATGAACAAATTTGTCCGGGAAATTCGCAAAAAAAGCGCCGGTTTTTCTGAAGAAACAATGGATTTGTTGAAAAACTATTCCTGGCCGGGCAACATTCGCGAGCTCAAAAACATGGTTGAGCGCGCCCTGCTCCTTTCCGACGAAGGCAGACATATTTCACCGCAAGACCTGTCCCTGCCGGGAAAAGAGTATTTTGCCGCCGGCGGTACGGAACGCCGCCAACACTCTGAGAACGAGGTGCTTTCGGTGGACACGCTCAATCTCACCGAAATTGAAAAGCAGGCCATCTTGCGGGCGCTGGAAGAAAAAAATTGGGTGCAAAAGGAAGCGGCGGAGTTGTTGGGCGTTTCTCCGCGTGCGTTGAATTATAAAATTCAATTCCATAACATCACCCACTCCTCATGGAAAAAAAATAACAGATAAAGACGTTTCAAATACTCCTCCTCCCTCTGAGCCGGGCCTCGTTTCTACGATCCCGGCTTTTTTATTTCTCCCTCAAATGCACTCGTTTCAAAAGCTTTTTGGCAAAATTATCCCCCAAATTTACAAAATCCTGGCGCCGAACAAGGGCACGGCCAATATTTTTCAATCCTAAGTTCTTAATAAACAAGAACCCGGCAATTTGATCATTTTTCATACCTAGTAAAAATGATAGTTTTTGATTTTTAATGCAGTCGGCTCACTCATCTCAAAGTTATAAAAAACAATATCTTATAATTTAGAATGTTGTTTTGGCGTCAAAATTGAAATATAGCCAAGTGAGACAGGGAGTTGATTCGAGAACAGGAAGAGTTCTCAAAGAAAGGGCGCTAAAACAAACGGGTAACTGGAGGAAGAGAAATGCATTCCAATCAAACACAAGCAATTCATTTCCTGGGAGATACAGGCTGGTTTACGACTGAGAATTTCAAAACGAACAAAGCAGATTTGAACGCGGCTATGCTCAAGCGATTCAAGGATTTAGACCTCGTTCGCTTGATCGCGCGCAGACCGGATGATCACGCAGCCTGGCGTGAATTTACAAGGCGCTATCACAAACGAATATGTTACATTGCCGCACGCACTTGTCGCCGTCTCGGTTTTAAGGCGGGTTTGACGCAAATCGAAGATCTGGCTCAGGAAGTCTATGCAAAATTAGTGAAAAACAATTGCGAACCGCTCAAGACTTTCAAAGGTGAATGGGAACAATCTTTCAGCAAGTTTATCGAAGTCGTGACGACAAGAACCGTCTACCTGGGCTTCGACGCCAGCCGCGCCCAACGCCGCATTCCTTCACACAAAAAAGTTTCTATGAGCAGTCCGGCCTACGCAACAAATGACGACGCTGCGATCGAGTACGAAGACGTGTTAGAATCTCGTGACGCGATTGCTGACCGCGATATGGTTGAAACGAAAGAAGCGCTCGAATGCTGTCTTGATTCGATGCTCAGCGGGAAGCTCCACGAAAAACGCGATCGCCGCATTTTCCAAATGTATTTTTACGACAGCCTGCCGGCGGAAGAAATCGCCGAGCACCCGGAAATCAGCATCTCGCGCAAGCGGGTCTTAAATCGCCTGACGGAACTAAAAAAACAGATCGGCCCGGCTTTCAAAAAATACATCCATTAATCCGCCTTGGAATTTTGCTCAATCCACTTCCGCTCTAACTTTTTGATGATGGAAGGATAAACGATGAACCGCCTGAACGGAGCGATGAACGCCATATAAATTGGCGTCAATAACCCGGTTTCTTTGACATAGATTGCCCAATAGACGTGGTAGCCGTCGTCGATTGACTCCATCGCCATAAGCGAAAAACTGTGCACCGTCGCGTTGACGGCTTCGTCCAGCGCTTCATTTTCAAATTCATAAACTGCATCAAAAGGACCGATGGTTTGCGCACCAGGCTCTGTGATCGTTTTCTTGCGCACTTCATCGGTCAACTTGTGAACATATGAGGCCGCTTTCATTTCTTCCGACTTTTCATCCCACCCCAACAACACGCCCACTGACCTGCGAATTCTGAATAAAATTTTAACAAGCGGGTTCGCCCCTTCAGCGCCCTCGCTCACAAGCAAATGTCTAAAGTCTCTCAGTGTTTTATTTTCCCCACCCCGCAGCTTAAACCGCCAAACGTCGTGCAAAGGCGCATCTGTGAGAAATTGGTGTACATAAAACGGTTTTTGACGAAATTCTTCTTTACTGATTCGCAAGTTCAAAACCTCTTAAATTCAATCTGGCTTCAGTTCTATGGCCAGTGACTACATGAAACGGCGTCTCTTGGTTGCGCCCAAAATCACGAAAAGCGCAGCCCTGAAAACATTTCCAGATCGAAGCTTTTAACCCGCTCGAAGCAATGAAAAATCACATCCTTTCGTGGGTGAAAGCGGCGCGACCGCCTGCGTTTGTCAATGTCGGCTTGCCGCTCTGGGTCGGGCAGGCGACGGCGTTAAAAGAACTCGGCGTTTTCGAATGGCAGGAGTTCATTTTTTCCAACTTTCTGGCCGTGCTCATCCAGCTTTACATTATTTTTTCGAATGATTTCGCGGATCGACGGGCGGACGCTGCGAACAAGAACAGAACGCCTTTTTCCGGCGGGTCTGGCGTAATAATCGAAGGGAAAATTAAGGCGGAAGAATTACGCCGCGCGAGCGTTTTTATGCTTTTCGCGCTCATTTTTACGAACATTTCAGCAGCGGTTCATTTCGACAGGTTTTGGATTCTCGGATTTGTTTGCGCGGGAATTTTCATTTTTCGAATGTACAGCTTCCCGCCGTTCAAGCTCAATTATCGCGGGGGCGGCGAATATTTGCAGGTATTTGGCTGCGGAATGATTTTGCCCATGACAGGATTTTACTTGCAAACCAACCAAATGACTCTCGACTCCGTCATGTTTTTTGCGTCCTATTCGCTGCTCCAATTGTGCTCAGCGATTACGACCGGAATTCCTGATAAAAAGGCGGATGAGCAGATTGGGAAAAGCACGATTCCCGTCGCATTTGGCGAAAAACGCGCTGTAAGGTTAGCAATATGTGCCGGATCAATCGCGCTTCTTTTGATGCTGATTTTGCATAACGACGGAGCGTATTTTGAGCCGTTGACAGCTTTTTTTGTCCCATTCATTCTCTTAGTTTGCGCCGACACGCTCCGAACGCGCATTACTGAATCCCGCCGACACTGTCTCATTTTTTGCTCGTTTTCTCTCGGCGCTGTCGCCATGAATGGAATTGGCTTGTCCATAATTTTGTTTATTTGACGCAATCGAAGAATCTTCTATTCGTTTATTCATAGGTCATCCAATGAAAAGGCCCTCGATACTGCAATTTTCTCTTTTTTTGCTGGTGTTTGGAATTCACCGAGAGCTTTCCGCAGGCGGCTGGACCACGCCGAAAGGGACGTTGTGGTTGAAATCCGCGTTTTTTTATCAATCGACAGACCGTCGTTTTTGCTCCGCCCAGGACGCATTATCGCTGGCGTTCCACGAAGCTGGTTGCACCACTGCCGGCGATCGCGCGCCGTTCGATCCGTTTTCCGGCGGTGAAAGTCGCGCAGCCACCATTTTTCTGGACGCGGCCTATGGACTGACGGATCGGTTTGAGATCAGCTTGCAATTGCCGTTTTATAGCCTGCAATTCACCAATTCCGCTGATCCTGACCGCCCCGCCAGCTTGAGCGTCGGCGACGTTCGGATTGGCGTAAAATATCAATTTTTGACCAAGCCGTTCGCGGCGAGCGTAAAAACGACGCTGAAAGCCCCGACTGGAAAATTCACGATAGACGCTGAAGTTGTGAATGTGAGCGAAGGGCAATTCGATTATGAGTTTTTGGTTGAAGCGGGAAAATCGCTGTGGCCGTTTCGTGGCTATGTGAACATCGGAGCAGGTTATCGATGGCGAGGAGACAATGAAAGATTTGAGCATATTCTTGGCGACGAGTTTATTGCAACCGCGGAATTTGGTTTTAATGTGCACAAGAACGTGATGTTAAAAAGCGCGTTCGAGTGGATGCAGGGAGAGCGTCCCAAACGGCGCGTCGCCCCCGATACGCGTTTTCTCTGGCGGCGCGAACTGCTTACCGTTTCCCCGACACTTATCGTCTCAACTTCTTCAAAAACTCGAATCGAAGGGGGCGTTCGCTTCACCTTAACCGGGCAAGACTTTCCCGCCGGGCCTCAGTTTGGCGCAGGCGTATCACACGATTTTTCATTACGTTAGAGGCAGGAGCTTTGCCCAAAAGGCGGGGTGTTATTCCGGCAAAATAATGTCGGCAATTTCTTCAAGCCGCTCGATTCTGCGGACGGAGGGTATTTTGCAGTAGAGTTTTTTGGGGTCATACAGAACGGGGAACATGTCAACTTGAGAAGGGCCCCAGTAGTCATTGTGGTAATCATCGCCCACGTAGAGCACGTCGTCAGCTCTCAGATCCAGCTTGTTCAGAACGGACAAATAAAGTTCTTCATGGGGTTTTCCGTATCCAAATGACGACGAAGCCAATTCAAATTCAAAAAATCCGGTCAAACCCAAATCGGAAATGAGCTTGGGCAGTTCAACGGGATCGTCATTATTTGCGACAACGGCCATCGGCACGCCCGCCGCTCTCAGCTTTCGCAAAAGTCGCGCGTGCGAGCGGGGAATCGTCCATGAACGATTCTTGTAGTAATGCTCGTTAAAAAAAACGTTGAAAACCCAAGGCCAATCCGGAATGTCGGGAGTTATTTCAAGCTTTGCCGCCACCATTTCCGCTTGCCTGGCGTAAATCATCTGCCGAAACTCAGTCATATCCTTGCGATCTTTTGCCGTCGGAATCAGCTTGGCCAATTCGATCCAGGCGTCCTGCAGCGCTTCCGTTACAGTTCTAACGCTGACGCCCTCGATGAGATTTTGCCAGACATGCAGCAAAGTTTCGACAACTTTCGGCGAGCCGACTTCTATAGTGTTTCCCCAGTCAAAACAGACTGCTTTCAGTTTTTTGTTCTGCATGTCAGTGCAATCAATTCAACCGCTAAAAGTCATTTGTGCAGGAAAAAGTAATCGGGGTTATTAGAATTAGCAGATTCACTCAATATTCGCGACAGGCTTAAACAGCATCGAATATAGGAAGTTGCCCGGCAGATAAAAGCCAAAAATAACAGTAATGACACAAAAAAAGCCTTCACGCATATTTGGATTTGGATCAGTAAAAACTGATTTTTTGAGCATTATTTTCGAGCGAGCGTTTTCCGAGCGAAAAAAGGGTTTATTGTATTATTTTTTATTGACTTTTCTCATTTTATTATTCATATTTGCCGTCGCTTTTCTCCTTTGACGACGCACCACATAAGTCCAGAAAAATAAAGTAGTAGCAACACTGCATGCAATTTTTTCTGAAAAAAGACAACATCCCCCTCCATAGCTTGCTGGCTCATATATTTCGAAAGCTGCGCCTGGAATAGATCGGTGCATATTTCGAAACGGAATTTTCTGAATCAGTACTTCAAGGAATGATTATGTGGAAGAAATGTACGGGGGACTCCCCGCTTTTTTTTATTTCCCAGATTATTTTTTCTCTCTTTTTGGCGTCAATCGCCGCCGCACAATCCTCCGGTTCGTTCGTTGACGGCAAGCCCACATTCGCGAAATTCGCGACGGATACTTTGACGCGAGCGGTCACAATCGATGACATCGTCATATTGAATTTTAATGTTGACAGTTCACGAGAAGCCGCCGGGTTCCAGTTATTTCCAAGCGGCATCGATCCGACCTTTGCATTTGACAGACAGCTTTCCCAAAACGTCAATAATATTGCGCTGCACCCGTTAGAAGAAGGCCGATATATTATTACGGACGCCTTCAACGGCCAAATCCTGTTCGTCGACAGAGCAGGAAGATTTCCAACCGAATTTAAGCCCGATCCTGATTCTCTTCAAATCGAGCGTCCCATTTCGGTTTTCGCGTTCGTTGCCGACTCAGCCTATGCGTTTGACGGTAACAGCGTCGATCCAGGCGTTTTAAACAAAGTTAAATTTATGCTGACGGATCAAGGTAGGGAGCGCATCGTCATTTTCGATGAATTGAGCGGCCCCGGCTTTGTTGAATGGATCTATCCGGACACAACGGTCGCAGGACTTGAAACACTCAATCGTCCTTCAGCGGCGCTGGCTATCCCCGGGGCAGGCGATATTTTGATTTGCGATACTGACAATGATCGCTTGGTTCGAGTGGATAAAGCCACCTTGCAAACCGTTCGCATTTATGACGGCGACGCGACTTATGGAACCTTTAATCGTCCGGTAGACATTGAATGGACGCCCGAAGGCATCTTGGTTACAGACAGAGACAACCACCGCGTCCTTTTGATCGATCCTGACAACAACACATTGGTTCGCCAATTCGGTACTACCGGCGTTCCTGGGTCGGACAACTTGTCGCTGAACACTCCGGTCGACGCCGATTATTTGGATAACGGCGACATTCTTATCGCCGATTCCGGTAATCGTCGCGTGTTTCAGGTCAATAACGCCAATGAAATTACCTGGGAATTTTTGGGGGAATTAAACGGGCTTGAAGCTGTTCAACGTATTCAAAACCATGCCGAAGACGAAGACAAAACCGTTGTCGTCAGCGAACAAAGCGTTCTTCGATTAAGCTATAGAGTGGAAAACGACATCGTCAGCGCCCAGACTTTTGATCTTGGCAGACAGGTCGATTTCCTTAAGTTGAACTGGGAAGCGGACGAGCCGCCGGGAACAAAAGTAAATTTCCAGGTACGCACCGGGAATTCTTTGGGGGAAATTGGCGCGGCGCAGTGGCGAGGCCCCAATGACGTTGACACAACGCATACCGCCGTCGGCCAGGACGTCAACCAACTCCTTGACGGCAATCGATTTTATCAAGTCAGGGCGATTTTTCAATCGGATGATCCTCTGCGCATCCCCAATGTTTCTCAAATCACAATTAGCTATCGTTTTTTCAGTACAGATACGACAGGGATTTTTACGTCTGAAGAAATCGCCGACACGACAGGCAACATTATTACAACCTGGGATGAATTGGTTTTCAATTCAGTTCTCCCGTTGGACTTGCAAGTCCGCGACGAAATCGCGATGGAAGTCGCAATTTTAAATGCCGAAGTCGATTCCTTGCCTGTACTGCGGCGTTTTTTGGCAAACCCCGGCACGCCGCTCAACACCTTCGATCTCTCAGACATTGACGAGTTAAGAACCATACAAAAAATTCGTCTGCAAGCAACTTTGATCACCAACAACACCTCAGCCTCGCCTGCCCTGGACGATTGGCAAATCTCCTGGCAAACCGCACCTGACGATACCGCCGAAATTCAATTCGTCGACGCCTTCGACATGCCGATCAACTCGGTGCGTACAGTTCAGTTGGACGAACCGGCGCAAAACCGGGGCGTTTTCTTCGTTTCCCTTGAAGACGGCAATCTCAACCCGGTATTGTCTACCGCCCAGGCGATTGTATTTTCGTTAGCTAGTCAGGACTCTGAGACTGTCACGCTCGAATTGCAGCAAAACGGCAGCTACGAAATGCTCACGGGAATGGAGGCAGTAATTTGGCCCGTCGGCAATGCTCCCAATCCGCAAAACAACCTCATGGAAGTGCGCGATCGAGACGTCCTGGTTGTGCGCTACGTCGATCCAACGAACGCGACTGATGTTGCTTCAGACACATTGACCGTTACGGAATTCACGGCCGGCATTTTGACCATGGAAACGCGCGTCGGCGTTATACCGGATTCGAGCTTTATCGCCTTTCAAGACACACTATTCTTGCGCGTTGCGGAAGAACGAGATCACGACCTTTCCGCCGCGCAAGACACCATTTTTGCCACACTTTTTGATAACGATACCAATGATCGCGAAGACGTCATGCTTCTTGAGCTGCCCACCCCTGGCGGAACGGATTTTTCATCTGGAGAGTTTTTATCTCAGAGCGGAATTTCTCTGGTGAATATTTCCGTAAGCACACCGAACGACGGCGTGATGCAGACGCGTCCCGGCAATTTCATCGGCGCGGAATATGTTGACGGGCCAGTTGTGCTCTCGCTGTCTCGACGCGTCGAACCGGACACCATCACGGTTCCGGTAGAAGGCGCTTTTGATATTCTTTTTGCGCCAAATCCCTTTCGAACCAACGGCGGTAATGACTTTCGCATGCGCATACTCGCCGGAGCAGGTTCGGTCGCCTTACAGCGGGTCGAAATTTTCAATCTGGCCGGAGAAAAAATCCGCACAGTTTCCAGTAACCAAATCAACATTACACAAACGGTTGAACGAAATCGATTCGTGGATAGCCGCGGCGCATGGTGGGATTTGCTCACGGACAATGGCGCCGTCGCGGCCAGCGGCACATATTGGGCAAGATGCGTCGTCAGTTTCAATGACGGCGTCGCCGCCGCTCAAGAACGTTCCATCATTCGAAAATTTATCATCATTCATCAATAGAGAGCGATTTATGCCTTACCGTCCATCCAGGATTGGAACGTCGGCATGTCGGCGTTTTGCACGTACCGCATTTTTCCACGTCGTCATATTTTTTGCGCTCCTTGGATCCGCGCAAAGTCTTTTTGCACAAGGCGTCGGGCAATTCTCGTCCGCCTTCCTGCGCATTAATCCCCAAGCCCGTCAAGTGGCGATGGGCGAAGCTTTCACCGGACTTGCCGACAACTACAATTTGTTGCGCTACAACATCGCCGGGCTCGGCAGAATTCACAAGGGCATTGCCGCGCTCAACGGGCAAAGCTGGATCGAATCAACCGGGCAAATGGACGTTGAAATCGCTTTCCCGCAAATTCTTTTCGGTTTCGCCTTCGGCGGCGGTCTAACCGTTTTTGACGAAGGAAAGCTCGTCGAACTTAACCAGGATTTTGGCGAAACAGGCAGGATTTTGCGCAGCTACGACGCTATGTTGACTTTTGGAATCGGCAGGCGGTTTACGTTTAACAAACACAATTTCTCCGTCGGCGGGGGCGCGAAAGTTATCCGGCAGCATCTCGGCGGCGACAGCAATGAAGCAACCGGCGTCGGCGCCGACGGCGGATTGCTCTATTGGAACGGCCCCGTGTCCGTAGGAGCAACCTACCAAAACTTCACTCTCAAAAAGATGAGCTTCGTCAATACGGAAGAATCCTTGCCGGAAGCCATTCGGGGCGGCGTTGCATTCACGCTCCCAACCACTGGTCAACTTGCGTTGACGCTAACCGGCGACGTAATGAAAATACGCAATGAACAGGATTTACGCTATTATGCGGGCGGCGAACTCAAAATTTCCGAAGTTTTGTCTTTACGCGGCGGCTACAAATTCCACGATACGGAAGCCACGCGATGGGCCGCCGGTTTCGGATTAAACGTACCGACCAAACGCCTCGCGAAATCTAGCCTTGACATAGACTACGCTTTTTCACCGCTGGACAATTTCAGCGGTGCGGCGCATCGCTTTACGCTCGCCTTTACTTTCGGCCTCGACTTTCCGGAACGACAAGTTGCAGGCCCGGGAATGCCGCCCGCGCTGCTCGATTCATTGAGAAACGCAATGAAAGATCTCGAAAACGCGCAATCCAGAACGCGGCAACTGGAAGAAGAGATGGCCTCACGCCTTGAGCGCATCAAGCAAATCGCGCTTACTTCCGCTGGTAAAATTGAGATCATCCCAGACAAAGACGGCACCACTGTTGACACCTTGCGTTTGAGAATAAATTTCGCGTTTGATAAATCCGATATTCGTCCTACAGATTTTGGCACAATGTCAAAAGTCGCGGAGATTCTTAATGAATTACCCGATTCAAAACTTTTGCTAACGGGTCACACAGACGCCATCGGTACGCACGAGTATAACTGGCGGCTTTCAATGCGCAGATTGCAAAGCGTGAAAGAATTTCTCGTCGATCGCGGGGACGTTTCAGACGGGCGTTTCTTGAAGCTCATCCCTTACGGTAAAACGAAACCGATAGCCGACAATTCCACCCCTGCAGGCCAAGCGTTGAATCGCCGTGTTGATTTCATTTTTCTGGACAGCGACTACGCCGCCGAAGATATTCCCGGCTCAGGCGTTGAAACAATTCAAGCCGTCAACGACACGACGTTTGCCATTGTTTTCAACGGCGTTGTCGAGGGCAAGTACGAAATCAAAGAATACGGCCTGACCAATAAATTCATCATTGAATTCCCGGGATTGTATAATTTGACGGCGCAAAGAAACTACGAGATTAATCGAGGCGCCGTGATCCGCGCTCGCGCTGGTTACCATCCGGGAGAAAACTACACCCGCGTCGTTTTCGACCTAACCCGCGAAGGCGTCGCTTCGGTTCGCCGTGTTAACAATTCGATGGTGATCACCATTCGATAGTTTTCGAAGCTCTGGCGATTAACTGACCAAACTCATGCCCGGTCCATCATCCGGGCGCGCTTTAAAGCCGCGTTTGTGATAAAACGCGGCCTTTCCTTTCGCTGAAAAGAGCTGAATATCCCGCATTCCCGCCGACTCGCAACGTTCAACTAACATTTTCAAAATCCTTGCGCCGATCCCCTGATTCTGATAATCCGGCAAGACGATCATGTCATAGATCATCGCGTAAAGTACGCCGTCCGACACAACTCTTCCTATCCCCGTCAGCAGCTCGTCGTCGTAAGCCGCAACCACGCACCAGCTATTCTCCAACGCTCGCGTCAGCTCTCGAAGATTTGCTCCGTACTTCTTGTTCCACCCCGTCGTTTCGAACAATTTCATATATTGTTGTGGATCGGGCTTCTCGTGTTTGTAGACAATGTTTTTGGTTTCCATAGCTTTTCTCAAAACTTATCTGGCTACCGCCAATTTCTCTACCTGCTCGACAACTTCATCTCCATGCCTTGCGATGATTTTGTACAAATAAACCCCGTTCGCCAATCCATCGCCGTCGGCGTCGCGACCGTCCCAGAAGATTTGATTATAGCCAACGCCAAACTCGAAATCCTGTAAAACGCGAATGAGCCTGCCCGCAACCGTGTAAATCTTGATTTCCATGAATTCAGCCGGGCGCGTGAGCGTAAAAGTGAAATGTGTTTCCTGTGCAAAAGGGTTTGGGTAATTCAATACTTCACGCAATTCCAAATCCTTCGCCACCTCCACGAACGCCGTTTTTAGCGCACGATTGCCCGCCGGATCATTCACCAAAAACGTGATCGAATGTTGTCCGGGCTCGAGAGTCGGCGCCATCACAATCTCCGCCTTTTTGTTTTCTTGTTGAAAGCGTTTTAGTTGAAAATTCAAATCGGGATCGGCAAAATCGACGCGCTGCTCATCGATAAAAACGCTCACTTCAGACGTATCTTCCAAAATCGCCGGATGATCATCAAAGACGGCGCAGATGATTTCCGGCTTGTCCGAGACCAAACCGCCGTCAATCGCCATGCGCCCGTCGAAAGTGATCTCAAGTTCCGGCGCGGCAATGTCCGCCAGCACATGGATCGAAAATGAGACGCGGTCATTGAAAGCATACGAATCCGTCAGCTCGTTGTCCGGGTCAATTTCCAGCGCAAAATCAAAAACGCCCGCCTCGTTGCTCCGCCAATCAAAGGTAATGGCTGAAATGTCATCCGGCGCTACAGCGACTCGTTTTTGCCCGACAATTTCAACCTCATTTCCTCCGTTTTTCGCCACACTCAGCGATATTGAAACCGAATCCGGCAACCAGGCGTCGAAAGCAAAAAGCTTTGCTTCGATTTGGAGTTTTTCGCCGGGGTTCAGCGTGTCAGCGGAAAGCTCAATGAATTGATTGCTCAGCGCCAAATCGCCCACAGGCTCATAATTCACACGCCAGTTTTTCAGAAGAGGGGAGATCAGCCCGTCGGGTGAATTCATTAACGCTGAAAGCCGCAAAAACGGGAATTCTTGTGCATCGATTTCAGAAAGGTCATTCCCTTGTGTGAGATCATTCTTTAAAACCGTCCAGGGATCGTTGGGGCTTTTCTTGCCGGAAACGGAGATGCTCAAGTTTTCCTTTCCCTCATCAAATTGCATCTTCTCACCAGCGTCATTCCCGCGCAGGCGGGAATCCAGACGGCGGCGCATACTTTGGATTCCCGCCTGCGCGGGAATGACTTCAGGAGCCGCTGTTTTGGGGTTATGAAAAATATCCAAAACGTCTTTTTCAAAACTCACATTCTTCCAAATATGCGCCGGGCCAATTGGCGGCGAGTGTACAACGCCGGTTTCCATAAAGGGCGCCAACGTATCGGAAGCAAACGCCAGCCCGGTTTTCGACGGTTTATAAACTTCCGCCGCCTGACCAATTTCAAAACCTTTCACGCCAATCATCGCCCAGGAATCACGCAGACCAACTTCGCGCGTTTTATCGCTGCCGAACTTCTCCAAGGCCGAGTAAGCGCGCTCAGTCATGTTCGCGCTCCCTTCATCACGAATGCCTATCATCAACAAAGCACCGTCCGGAGCGCTTTCAAGCACAGCCGCCAGACTGTCCGCTGAAGCGGTTGATAAAAAAGTATCGAATGCGGTTGGCGGCACGATGATTTCCTGCGTTGCGGGATCAAGCATGAGCAAATTGTGCCCGCGACTCGCTGAATTTTGAACTTCGCCATTGATGATTAAATCGCAGCGGCTTTGGTCGAAAAAGCCGCCGGAGTGTACCTGCAGAATGAGCGTTTTCTCAGCGTCTCGCGGCAAGGAAACGCCGTTTTTATTGCTTTGAAAATCACCGGCCGCGAGCCGCCAATCGACGTCGGTTTGCAAAAATCCGAACTCGCTCCGCGACGCATCGACGTGAAACGAACTCGCTTGCCAAACGCCGAGATTGCCGTCTTCCAACAAACGGCTGCGCCAAAAATAACGCCCGTCCGCAAGCGTTAGCGGAACCTGCCAACTCGTACGCACCGGCTGCTCCGGAATTTCTTCGGATTGCAAGAGAAATGCGCTGTCAAATGTCTCCGTCGAGTCTAGTTCAAAAAGATAATTCCTTACGCCGCCGCTCACTTCGGGATTGTGGATGCTCAAAATCGGCTGCGCAATTTCCAGCACGTCCATCTCACGCGGCGTAGCAGCGGAGAGCGATGCCGAGTAAAAGTACACCGAATTTTGCGCACGATTGTTTAGTTCGTCGACTTCATTAATGTCACCCTCCGCGTCGATATTCGCTTCTACAACAAACTCACCCTTGCGCGCCGTCCCGCGCCAATCGAAACGCACCGTGTCGGCATTGCCAATTTCTCCCAGCCGTAGTGATTGGGCAAACGCCTCGCCCCCGCCCAGCGATTGCGCGCTCAAATCGAGCGTCGTCGAATCCGTCGTTGCCAAACCGCGATTGCGCACAGCAATTTCAACGACAACCACCGAATCGCGCTCCGACGGCGTTGCCGGATCAAAGCGGATTCCGCTTGTTTTGAGCGATAAGTCAGGCTTGGTCGGCAGCGCCAAAGTCAGCGCCGGATCGCCGAGCAAAGTGTACTGGTCAATAATGTTAATATTATTGGCAAAATCGCCGTAGCGCTCCCAGAGGTGATACTTTGCGCGCGTCACTGCTTCGCCGACGGCGCGCACGGAATCCTGCGCCAGCGCCTGGAACAAACCTTCGAGCAAGACGCCGTCTTGAAACACAAATCCCCAACCCGACGTGCCCCAAAACGCGACCGATCCGCGCTCGGGCAGCCGCATAAAATCTTCACCAAAACTGTTTTGTTCGGGGTTGCCGAAGCGCGCCGTGTGACAAGTCATGCTGGCGATAAACGGCAGTTTTCCAGTATTTTGCAGGCGCGGGATATCCTCGTTAACCATCATTAATTCCCAGGTTTGACTACCCGCGTGCCCGGAAAACGTCATCATCAACGCGCCTTCGTCGATGGCGGTGAGAATTTCCGGCAAAAGCTCGCCTGCAAAACGCCCCTCGGTTTGCTTATAAATTCGAATTGGTCTTCCCGCCAAAGGCGCAGGGTCAACGAAATCATTGATGAGCTCCTCGCTCAAGCGGAAAAATAAGTTTTGCTCAAAAGCGTCCACGCCGCCGTTGAGAAAGACGAAATCCTTGGCCCAGCCTTGCAGCGGCATCGTTTCATAGGCAATGATTTTATCGACAACCGCCGCCGCTTCCGCCTCGGTTTCAACGGCGATACGTCCAATAAACATATCCGGCAAAAAATCATCCGGGCCGTCAACGCAGACGTAGCGGTTGTCGCTCACAGGATTGCCGATAGTCGGGATGAAGCTCTCTTTAAAACTGCCCGGAGCGTTATTTTTGGGATCCCAGCTCCCGTCGCCGAAGAGCGCCACGAATCGCGGCGTTGGAGCCGGCCAGTTGTAAAATGCGTGCGTGAGAAAATCCCGGATCGCACGCCACGAAGGCAGGCTGTAACGAAACGCGTCGTAAATTTCCTGCACTTCGATCACTTCGACGGTCATGCCGTTGAATTCGCGCCGATGGTCGGCGAGGCGTTGCGCTTGTGCAAGAAAATCATTGTGACTGATGATGATCATGTCCGCATGCCGCCCGTTCTCGCGCAGGTCAGAAGTTTCCCCAAGCTCCACCGATAGCGGCTCCTTCAAAGCGGCGGGAGTGAGCGCGAAAAACGGTTGGTTATCGCGCGCCGAATCAGCGAACGTGATGAAAAATTGCTCCGGATCAAGCTCTGTCGTTTGAAAACCTTGCAAAACATCGCCGTTTTCAAGATCAAAAACGAAAATGTTGTCCTGGTGAAAATTGGTAATTTGATAACGAACAATTTCCGCCGTTTCATCTAACGCCGCGCCGAATCTGAGCTGACTGCCTGCCGCGACCAGCTCGCGCCAATAATCGATTTCCACCCAATCAAAATAAATCTGATCAATACGAGCGTCCGTGTCGCCGACCGAAAAAACGCGCAGGTCGTTGGCGCCATTGCGGATGAGCGAAGCGGGGAAAGCTTTTCGGAAAACAATATCCTGCGTGTCAGCGAAAATCGAATCGGCGACGAGGGTTTGATTCAGAAAAATCTGCACATGATGGTTCGGCGTCACGGAATCTTTCGTGATTCCGCGTACGTGCGCTCGCAGGCTGCACATCGGCGCATCGGCGCGAACGTTGGGCAACACCAAAGTTGTGGTAAAATCGCGGTCGCCAAGCAGACGCGTCCAAACCCAGCCTTCACCGGGGATTTTCTCCGTGGTGAAAATATCGTCGTCGTCGTCACCGTGGTAGTAGCTTTTGTCTTCTTCGAAATGCCGGGTTTCCAAAAAATATTGCGTATGCGGAGCCAGTGAGTTGTCCGAGACTAGGCGTTCGCGGAAACGTAAGCCCGGCGTTTCTCCCGCGATGAGGTGGTAAATATTGACGTCTGTTTCATCGTCGAACCAGTCACCGTTTTCGCCGGTGAGACGTTCGCCGAAAAACCAGAATTCTTCGCCTTGCTCAAAAAGCTCGTTCTCGTCACCGTTAAAAAAAAGCGGCGTTTCCGCATCGTGATAAAAAAGCCGGACGTTTTCAGGATCAAGACTCCCGGCGTCAAATCCGGCGTTTGTCAGCGCATCATAAGTCAATTTGTAAAACCCGGAATCGTGAATTTTGATACGGAGAAACGACGTGCCGGGCAAGAGTTGGGAC
>CAXHAT010000007.1:0-75927 GCA_964014485.1 uncultured Deferribacteres bacterium | reverse complement strand
CGAATCTCGAATAAATCGTCTGAGGGTGTTTTTTCGATCGGGATCAGTCTTTTTCATCGCCTCTTGGCTTTAATTTTCCAATTTATTGTCGTGGAGTTGTTGTCCAGATTTCTCAGCTCCCCCATCCAATCAAAACCTTGTTCCGTAATATTGTAAAAGGTAAGCCGGCTCTCCAGATTCTCACCGTTGGGCCCCTTTCTTTTTTGCTTCATTACCATCTTGCCTTCAGTATGTGTTCCTTCCCAAAGGCCGGTATGCTCGCCCGGCATCCCGAAAAAATACACATCCCATTTTTGTTTCCGGGTATTGAAAAAGCGAATACTCATCCCGGCATAATTGTCGTTTCGATAGACGTCTTCCACCGCAAATCCATTCAGCGTATACCTGGCTTCCCAAATAGCGTTTGAAACTTTCCAGGCGCCATTGACCAGAAGTGAGTCCTGGCAAACAAATGTTCCGACCATGAAATCGAACTGTTCCGTCTGTTTTGGTGCGGCCGGATTCACTTTGCCAAACATGGATGTATCGCTCGGATCAAAATCGTTAAAAAAAGAGCCGGGCTGGTTTTGCGGGCTTCCTGATTCTTCCCTGTCCGTTGAAGGCGTTTCACAACCGACCTGTAAAACCAAACCGGGAATCAAAAAACAGAACAGAAAAATTTTTCTCATTTACGCCTCCTGGTTTCCATCATCTGGATGACCCATTTTGTCGGAACAGGTTCATCAAATCTCAAAACGGACTGTTTCATCGCCTGGCGTCATCGATTTAAACGACAGTATGCAACTGGTTTTGTTTTTTGAAGACGGTCAGTTTGACCCGTTCGTAAAAAATTTTAAATGGCTTTTGCAATTGAACGCTTCGAAACTTGCCCTACTTCCTGTACATTCGTTTTTTGGGCAAAGCCTTTGAACTCAATGGCGCTCCAATAACCGTTATCGAATTTGGGAACGGTAATATTCTCTGGTGAATCTTGCTTCTTTTGCAATGCATCCTCTTTGTCCCGCCAATTGAGGTGAATTGCAAAATTCTACAACAATCAACTGCACTGATGAGGAGACGGGGGCGATATTTAAGCCGTTGGAGCTACGCGGAAGTGATGAGTGGAGGAGGTTAGAAGAGAGAGCTGGTCAAGATCGCGCCCTGACTCATTGTGGCTCCAGGGCGCGCCTTCGAACTATAAAGTAGAAAAAATTTGTATTCAGGTCTTGCCGTTGTCTTCAATAAGTTCGACCAGCCACGGCAAAATGCGATTCAACTCTTCTTCAATAATGTCGCCGCATTGGCGATAGACGCGGATGCTGCTCCCAATCGGATCGAAAATATCCGGGTCGGGCAGCTTTTCTTTTGCTGAAAAATTGCGCAGGAGAAAGATATTTTCACGGTAGCCGGGGAATTTGCCCAACAAAAAATCGACATGTTCCTGCGCCATGCAAAAAATGATATTTGAGTTCGAGACGAGTCTTGCACTCACGCCTTGAGAAATATGCTTTTCGATGTTGCCGTCCTTCTCTACGGCGACAGCCCTGGCGTTAGGCGTAGCGCGTTGCCCAACGATGCCGAGTATTCCTGCGGATTCCACCGCAACTTCATCGAGCAGATGCGGCGGCAGCTTTGCTTTTAACATGCCGGCCGCCATTGGGCTGCGGCAGGTGTTGCCGCTGCAAACAAACAAAACCTGATAATTACTCATTTCTCCCCTTCTCACTTTCCAAGCTCCTCAAAATTTCTTCCCGATTCAAGCAGCCGTCGCGCAGAATTTCTGTTTTTCCGTCAATTAAACGAATGATTGTGGACGGCGCTGCGCTTTTGCTCTCACCCTGATCGACGATTAGATCGATCTCTTCAAGAAATTGCGGCGAAATTTCTGAAATGATTGACGCCGGTTTTTCTCCGCTAAAATTTACGCTCGTTGCGGTAATTGGCCGTCCCAGCGATTCCGCAACGGCGCGGCAAAACGCATGGTTGGGCGTTCTTATCGCAACTGTTCCGTCTTGTGCGGTAATATGGCCAGGCAGTTTTCCCTTCGTTTGCAGAACCATTGTGAGCGGCCCCGGCCAGAATTGCTCCGCCAGCTTTTTTGCGGCGTCCGAGACGACCAGAAATTGCTCAACTTGCGCAAGACTGGCAGCCATCAACGGCAGCGGCGCCGTTCTCTCACGGTTTTTCACTTTATAAATTCGATCCACCGCAGTCTGAGAAAACGAATCCGCTGCGACGGCGTACAATGTGTCCGTCGGTAAAACGGCCAGCCCGTTGGCGCGCAGAATTCGGGCGACGGCGGCAACGTTTTCCGCTGAAAAAGCGCTCTTTATGTCTATAATTTTCTTCATAAAAATAACCCGCGAATATAAAGAACCGGCCTTTTATTTCAAACAGTATATTTTTCACAGCTTAATGCTTCGCTGAACGCGGCTTTGGGGCGTATATACTTACATCTCGCGACACACGTGTCGGGTAACGATTAGACATTTTGAAACAGACGCCACCCGTCATCGATGGAGAAAGTATAAGGATGTACCGCAGATTTACAGGTTCTTTATTCATCTTTTTGCTGCATGTTCCCTTCCTCGCAGCCGGCTTTGCACAAGAAAACGGCGACGCCAAAACCAATGGGGTAAAAAAAGACAAAGAGACTGTCATCACCCTCTCGCCAGATAGTCTCAGATCGGGAAAAAGGGCGACCATTTCCGGCGAAAAGTTCATCGAAGAATACACAAAAGCGCTCGACAACGGCGACCGAAAACGGCGCGTTGAGCTCGTACGAACGCATCCGGAGCGCGCGATCGTCATCGCCGCATACCTGCATAATCAGGGCGCCAACGCACTAAAGATGCGCAATTTGACAATAGCCGAAGAAAGCCTGTCAAAAGCTTTTGAGTTGTTCTTGTACCTGCAGCAGCCTGACGATATGAGCAAAACGCTCATTATGCTGGCAGACGTCTATCAGGAAAAAGGCGAGCCGGACAAAACGTTGCCGGCTTACGCGGCGGCGCTTAAAATCATGCAAAAAACCGATGACAAGGAAGGCGAAGAAGCAACGCTGAGCATCATCGGATTGATTTACAAAAATGCCGCTGAGTATGACAAAGCGCTGAATTTCGCCCAAAAAGCGCTGGTCGTCGCGGAGGAATTGAACCGTCCGAGCGATATTGCGCTAAAGCTGAACAACGTCGCGCAAATACATCGCGAGACAAAACGATTTGACCAAGCGCTGCCTTTCTTTAATCGCGCGTATAAACTGCTCGAAAAAACGGAAAATGAACGTTGGAAAGGCTGGGTGCTCAAGAACATCGGAGAATTGCACCAAGACCAGGGCAAGTATCCTGAAGCCAGACAGTTTTATCAGCGCGCGCAAGAAATTGTCGTTGATGCAGGCGAACGCGAGGGCGAAGGGCTTGTCCTCAACAATCTGGGTAAATTGACCTGGCTTGAAAATAATGAACGCGGCGCGATCACGCACTACCGACAGGCTTTGAACGTCCTCAAGCCAGTCAAGTACCATCCTGGGATCGGCAAGGTTCTTCACAACTATGCCGAAATCTATCGCGACAACGGCAACTATTCTCGCGCTTTGGATTACTACCAGGAAGCATTGGAAAATTTTAAGGCAGGTTATGTTCGAACGGAAGAAGGTCGGACTTACAATGATATTGGCGAGCTTCACCTCGCGATGAGCGAATTCACCGATGCACTCACCGCTTTTGACAATGCCCTCGAAATTCACAAACGCATCGGCAACAAAAAAGAAATCGCCCGCACTGAAACGAATTTGGGGAAATCGTATTTCCGCACCAGCGCCTATCGCGACGCACTCAAGCATTTGCGCACTGCGGTCACTACTTCAAGGGAAATTAATGACCGTGAGCAGTTGCGTCAAGCGCTGCGGACGATTGGCGAGGTTTACAATACCGTCGGGGATTACAACAATGCCCTGGCCGCGCTCAAGCAAGCGCTGCAAGTTTCTCGTCAAAGCGACAATTTTAAAGAGACGCTTGACCTTCTGAGCAGCGTCGGACAGCTCTACGCACATATCGGCGAAGAATCGAGCGCGAAACAGTATTTTCGAAACGCACTATTGCTGGTCAAAGACCGCCAGCCGCTCAATCTCGACGCGGCGACGTTGCTTTCTCTGGGCGAAGTGTACAAAAACATGGGGAATCTCGAAGCCGCGCTGTTGACCTTTGAAAAAGCCCTCTCCGACGTGCGTGAATACGGTGACAGAGGCGGCATTGGCGCGTTAGAAAATCACATCGGCGAATTTCACCGAGCAACCGGCGCGCCGGACGAGGCGCTGAAACATTTCGACGAAGCTCTGCGCGCTTTTACCAAATTCGGCGATCTTTCAGCGGCCGGAACCGCGACTTACAACATCGCCCTTGTTTATCAGGACAAAGGCGACAACGAAAGGGCGCTCGAATATTTCAACGAAGCAATCGGCCTGAAACGCGAGGTCGGCGACAGAGCTTCCGAAGTCAAGATTATGACGGGGATTGCAGGGGTTGAATATGAAAAAGGAAGGCGCGACGACGCCCTTGAAACCTATGGCGAAGGGCTCAAGATTTCGAAGGAAATTGGCGATAACATTGGCGCCGCCACAATCTTGACCGAGATTGGAGAAATTTTTACCGAGGAACGCGATTTTACCTCCGCCCTAAGATTTTATGGAAATGCGCTCAAGTTGCAAACCGGCATGGGCGACTCAAAAGGCCAGCTCAATTCTCGCTCAGGCATTGGCGCAATTTATCTGGAAACCGGAGAATATCGAAAGGCGGTCACGCATTTTCAACAGGCTTTCGCCGCCTATAAGCGCATGGGCGACCGTGAAGGCTTGGCGCGCGGTCATGAAGATTTAGCCGCGGTTTATTATCATCTCGGCGAAGACAAGCGCGCTCTGCCGCATTTGAACAACGCCCTGAAAATCAATCGATCCATCTATGATAGACCTGGAGAAGCCAGCGTTCTCAATCGCCTGGGCGTTCTTCACGGACGTATCGGCGGCATGAAAAACGCCGTCGCTTCGCTGGATCAAGCGCTGGAAATCAATCGCGAACTCTTCGACCAACCCGCCGAAGGGCAAACATTAATAAATTTCGGCACGGTTTATCTCGACGCTGGAGACGACGTTCAGGCGCTTGGCTATTTTCAAGAAGCGCTGCAACTAATGAAAAAGACGGGCGACCGACCGGAAGAAGCCAAAACATTGGTGAAAATCGGACAGGTTTACGTCACCGCTGGAGAGACGGCAAAGGCGTTCGAGTTTTTCGATGACGCTCTGGTCATCTATCAATCGCTGGAAAACAACGCAGGCCAGGCGACCACGCTCACGCAAATGGGCGACGCTTATCTGGACACGATCAAGGAAGACGAAGCGATTCCTTATTATGAACAAGCTTTAGGCTTGGCTCGCGGCCTAGAAGACAAAGACGGCGAAGCAAGAATTCTCGGCAAAATTGCGGAAGTTTACATCAAAACCAGGCAAAATCAAAAAGCGCTGGCCTACCTAAAGCAGGCGTTTGAAGGCTTGCAAGCCACCGGCGATAAACAAATGGCGGCGATCCTGCTCGACAAACTCGGCGACATTCACGTTTCGGAAAAAGATTATCGTCTGGCTGATCAGAGTTATCGCCAGGCGCTCAAGGTTCGAGGCGCGATCGGCGATTCACGAGGGCAGGCGGCTTCTTATTTAAATTTGGCTGATCTGCACCAAACACTCGCGGAAGAAAACAAGGCGATTTCATTCTACCAATACGCGCTCGACTTGCAGCGAAACAGCGAAGACCTTCTGCCCTACGCAGAAACGCAGGTTGAGCTTGCGGAGCTGTACCGTAAAAACGGCCAACCTGAAGCGGCGGGCTCGGCCCTGGATGAAGCGCTCAACGTTGCCAAAGACAATGACGATGATTTCCTGCAAGCGGAGGTCTACCTCCAATTGGGTGACGTTGCACGCCAGGTCAACAACTACAATCGCTCCCAGCAGCACTACGACAAAGCGTTAGACCTTTACAATGCTTTGGACGCTCGTGAGCGCGAAGGCGACGCCATGTTGCGTATGGCCGAATTGGCTGAAAGAATGGCCGATTACGACCGGGCGAACATTGTTTACGATGAAGCGTTGAGCGTGGTGCGCGATGTGAACGATCGTGAGCGCGAAGCTGAAATTATCGAGCGCCTTGGCGATCTCAAAGTTAAGCAGGGCGCTGAAGACGAAGCGTTGGCTCTTTATGAAGACGCCTTGTTGGTCAACAAAAACCTGCTGAACCGAGCCAAAGAATCAGAGTTGCACGTCACGATTGGCGATATTTACATTAGTAAAAATCGTACGACGGCCGGACACGGCGCTTTCCAAAAAGCGCTGGCAATCGCCCAGGCGAGCGGCGACGAGCGCGGCAAAGCAAACGCGCGCAATGGGCTAGGCCGAAGCCTGCAGCAGCTCGGCGACCAGAAAGAAGCGCTGAAACAATTTCAACAAGCGGCGCGGACGCTGAAAATTATCGGGGATACCGAAGGTCTGACCGAGACGCTGCTGAACACCGGCAATTTGTACCTAAGCTCAGGCGACAACACAACAGCTTCGACGTATTTTAAACGCACATTACAAAATCTCAGAGATGAAAACAGGAACGATTTGCTCTACGAAGCCATCGTTCGGATCGGGGATATTTATCTTTCCGCTGGAAGAAATGGAACGGCTTTGGAGTATTTTAACAATTTGCTCCAACTGCGCCAGAAAAGCGGCGACCGCCCCGGAACCGGCAGGGCTTACGCGAAAATCGGGTCGGTCTATTTGAATCAGCGCGACATGTCTCGCGCACGACAGAATTATGAAGCCGCGCTCAAAATCGCTAAAAATATCGGCGATCGTGAGCTGCATCGCGAAGTTACGGACGTGCTTGCATACATGAATTAAATTTATTGTTGCGAAGGGCGTACTCTGGAGTGATGGAGTGATGGAGTGATGGAGTATAAATCCAGCAAGCCGTGAATCCAATGCTCCAATTTTCCAACACTCCCGCCAAAATGTTCAAAGCAAATTCTTAACCGATATTACGCGTGCCGCAAACGTAAGGAGTGCAAAGCTTGCTTTGCTTTTCAGCTTTGGCCAACAAGAAACGGCGCATTCAGAATTTTAACGAAAAAGTTCAGGCAAAAACGCAGCGGAATTGCAAGGCAAGCCTTGCACTCCATATTCTAAATTGGCTGCGTAACGTCAGTTCTTAACTTCGTAAGGCTTCCACAGGATCGATTGTCGCGGCGCGGCGTGCGGGAAAATAACCGGCCATCGTCGCGACAAGGCCGAGCAGCAAAACGCTCGCAACCGCGACTTCTCCCGACAAAATGGGCTTGCCGATTTCTTCCGTCGCTTCGTCCGGCAGCATCTGCATCAGCGAAATGACTCCCCACGCCAGCAAAAAGCCAATCACCGCCCCCACGCCAACAATCGTGCTTGACTCAAACAAGAATTGAGCAAGAATGTGCTTTTTCTTCGCGCCAACCGCACGTTTCACGCCGATTTCGCGCGTGCGTTCCTTGACCACCACATACATAATATTCGCCACGCCAACGCCGCCGACCGTGAGCGTAAAAGCGCCGATCATACCCAGGAAAATCTTGAAGCCGTTCATAAAAGCTTCAAAAATTTCAGCGAACTCCGCCGTGTCCCAAATCCACAATGCGTCTTCGTCGTTCGGGTCAAAGGTGTATTTTTTGCCCATCACTTCATACATGCGATTGCGAATGTAAGCGCTGTGCAATTCAGGCGAATAGGGTTTGTAGACAATATTGGAAAGATTGCGCGCGCCGAATATGGATTGAAAAGTGGTAGCGGGAATAAAAACGCGGTTGTTGTCGCGGGTATTGTAACTGGAATTTTGTTTTTTCTTCTGCAGGACGCCGACAATAGTAAAAGGCGTATCATTGATGAGAAGGTTCTCGCCAATTACATCCTTGCCTTTGCCAAATAAGAAATCGCGCAAGCGGTCGCCGATGAATGCAACGCGACGGTTAAATTGCAGGTCAAGATCATTAATAAAACGCCCCCCGGCAGATGGAAAGACGTTACGAATATCTTCGTATTCCGGGATAATCCCGGTGATGTTCGTTTGTTCAACGTTCAGCGGGCCGCGTACTTTTGGCCGCGAGGTTGAATATTCCGGGCTGATATACTTGATTTCCGGAATCTCCCGGCGCAACAAATCGACGTCTTCCTCGACGAGCCGAATCGGGCGTCCTTTATTGAAGCCTTTGTAGGGCAAGCCCGTCGTACCGCCCCAAACGATCACCACGCCTTCGCCGATGCCCGCCTGATTTTTGCGGTTTTGCTTATGCACGCCCGAGCCGAAAGCGAGCAATAAAATCACCGACATCGTCCCCCACATGATGCCAAAAAGCGTCAAAAAAGTGCGTAACTTTTGCGACCAAAGATCACGCAGCAGCATGGCAAAATTTGAAAAAAAACTCATGGCGGTCTACTCGATCTTTTTCACAGGTTTTTCAAGCACTCTCTGGTCTTCTTTAAGCCCGGAGACGACCTCGATATAAATCGCGTCGGAAAGGCCGGTTTCGATGTAAATTTCTTTCTCACCGCCAAGCTCGTCCGTCGGGATTTTCACAAAAGCGGAATCGTTGCGAAACGTAACGACACGTTCCGGGATGGAAAATACGTCTTCTTTTTTGGCAATAATAATGTTGGCGTTGGCCGAATAGCCAGCGCGCAAAACCGAACCGTTCGTGTAGGTTAAATCAACCTCGACGGGGAAAACCGTGGTGTTGTTTTCCTTCACCGCCTTCAGTGAAATCTTTCGCAATCTGCCCTGAACGCCGTCTTCGCCGGGAATAGCGCCCACGTCGATCACCGCTTCCATGCCTTCAGTCAACTTGCCCACGTCAATTTCGTCGACCGTGCCTTTAAAAATCAGATTCTCCATGTTCGCCATGGTCATGAGCACATCGCCGGCCTGGTACGTGCTTGAAGGCACGACAGGGTCGCCGACCTCGATCATTTTTTCCAAAACAAAACCGCTGATCGGCGCTTTGATCACCGATTCGATTTGCGTGTTGGCGATTTGCACTTTGCCCTTTTCAATCAACGCGAGCCGCTCTTTGGCGATGCTGTAGCGCAAATTTGCTTCTTCAAAAACTTGCGTCGCATCGTCAAATTCCTTTTCAGAAACGAGGTTGCGTTCAACCAGCGCTTTCACGCGATCTTTTTCTTTTTGAGCAGTAGTTAGCCCGATGCCTTTCATTTCAACTTCGCGCGTGGCTTCGGCAAGTTCGAGAGGGGTGGGATCCGGCTTGACTTCCAGAATTGGAGCGCCGGCTTTCACAAAATCTCCAGCATCAACAAAAAGCCGCTTGACGACGCCCGAGACTTTCGACTTCACGTCGATTTCCGTTTCCGGGTCAATCGTCCCGACGGCAAGCGCCTTGTCAACAATTGTACGACGTTCCACAGCCACCGTTTTAGGGCCGTTTTCACTATCGTCTTCGCTCAAAACCGAAAACGCCATAAACCCGCCGCCGCCGACTACGACGAGAATAACAATCCAAAGAATCGCTTTTTTCATAACCTGCCACCTGTCCGCAAAATTTATGTCACTTCCTCTTTCCCCAGCGCCCCAAAAGCTACGCCGCGCCGGAGAAATTTGTTACAGACCAAAACACGACAATTATTGTGGACAATCCGACTTCCTGAAAGTTGCAGGCGACCGCGCCAATGCAAAAACGGTGCGGGTTCTCGACAGTGCAAACCATTGTTCTTGGCTTTGTTTCAGAGACTTTTCTATATTTGATCCAGGTTGTGAATCGAAAATGGAGTGCAAAGCTTGCTTTGCTTTTCATCCTGCTTGCTGAAAAACGTCTGAAAGTATTGGATGAGATTGAAAAGCCTCCAGGCTTCGCAAGGCAAGCCTTGCACTCCGATGACCTGCCCAAAATCGCCTGTTTGCAAATGGAAAATCAAGATCGTTGCTCACCTCTTTTTTTTGTGCTGCTATCTGCGCTAGCGTGCAGCGCTTTTCTCATTTCCTGCGCCGGCGGAAATCTGGCAAAAAAAGCAGGCGTCGAAAACGTCACGCCCTATCATCAGCTTTCTCTTGCGGAGCGCCAACTTGTCGATGCGGCTATAGCGCTGCTCAAGACCGACAAAACCAGTCAGCCAGATGCATTCGAAATTCGCAGAGAATCCTACGAAATCGCCCTAAAAACATACATGGCTGAATCGCCGGATTCACGAGACTCACCGTTCGTCGTCCAAAAAAGCGGTGCGTTGTTTGTTTTTCCCTTTTTTGAAAGAACTCCACGTGACGCTCCCTCACTTCCTCTGACCGAAAGCGACGCGTTGATTACGGAAGACGTCGCTTCTCAAGCCGCAGCGCTTGACGCATTCCAAAACGCTTCCGGCAACGCTCGATTGCAATTCATTTTTTCCAACAAGACGAACATCGATCAACTCATCTTGGAAAGCTTTTCAGGGCTTGTTTATGAGCCATTGGTCAAAATGAGCAAAACGGGAGAATTGACGTACGTTCTTGCTGAAAATATAGAAATGCAGCAAGCAGGTCGTCGCTGGAAAATTCGGCTAAAAGACGCTCGCCGATTCTCCGACGGAACAACACTCGATGCAAAAACGCTAAAAAAAGGCTGGGAAAGCAATTGGCGCAAACCTGACGCTTCGGCGCAATCGATCCGCTGGGTTTTGCAAAAAATTGCGGGCGGCGACGCTTTTGTCCGCGGTGATTCTCTTAAAATCTCCGGCTTACGAATCGTCGACAATCTGATCCTGGAAATTGAATTCGTCAAACCAGTTTCGCGGCTGCTCGCCCTTTTGTCTCACCCTGGTTTTGCCGTGCGCAAATTTTCCAGAGCCGATTCTCCCGATCTCGGGACGGGCCCGTTTTATCTCAAAGAAAACGATACATTCCGCCAGGTAGACGAGACGACGCTTCAAGCCAACGCTCACTACACCGGCGAAAGGATCAATCTGGCCGGCTTTTCCTTAAAAAGGACGGAAGAGCCGAAATTGCTGGACGCAGTGCTTGCTTCGGAAAATGCGTTTTCCCTGGTAAGTTCATCCAAAGACGTCGCATTTTATAAGCGTGTCGAAAACTTGCAAGTGGCGGCCTTCCCCGAAGCGTCGACTTATTTTTTACGTATGAACGCCCGGCGCAGCTCCCTCAGAGAAGCTGTTTTTCGTCAGGCGGTTTTGGCTGCGGTCGAGCGCGCCAACCTGGCGAACATTTTAACCGTTGCAAACGCAGCAGCGGCTTCGACCTTTTTCGGAGAATATCATTTTACGGAGATTCATCGACAGGCGCCGCTTAATTGGCGCGGCAAGCGACCGCTGGAATTGATTTACCGCAAAAACGACCCGACGGCCCGCCAAATCGCCGAACGTCTGGACGCGCGTTTAACGCAACTCCAAATTCCACATTTTTCGCCTGTCGCACTCTCCCAAATTGTGTTTCAAGAACGAATTAAGAGCCGGGCTTTTGACCTTTTGATCGACGCCTTTTCCCCGGAGTTTCATCACGCATTGCACAATGCCGCGTCCTTCGCGAATGCTATCTTGCCTCCTGAAAAACAGCCGCTTTTCAACAATTTTAACGACGGCCAACCGTCAACTTTGGTGAGAGAATTTGAAAAAAGCGTTTTTGACGATCTTCAAATTTACCCGCTCGTCAAAGTGACAAACTACGCCGTTTTCCCCAGGAAGCTCAGAGATTTGCGCCTGCTTGGATTCGGGCGATTCGATCTATCAAAAGCGCGCGTCAGTCAATGAAAAAACAATCACATTCCTCCCTCGCTACAAAATTTGCGCTCACCTACGCGGCTCTGTTTCTTGGCGTTATGCTCCTGCTCGCGGTGACGATCAGGCACACGGTTTCCGAGCAATTTAACCGTCAATACAGAGAAACCGTCGATAAATCTCTGGCAAATATTCAGGCCGCCTTGGCCGCGCGCAGCGAGCTCATTCGAAAGCAAGTGCAAGGATTCGCCGAAATTCTGCGCGAAGATCGCGAATTTCGCTATCGCGTTCTTTTCGAACCGAATTTTCGATTAGACGGCTACATTCTCGACTACGCGCCGTCGTTCATGCCAACGATGGGATTGGACGTACTGGAAATTATCGACGAGGCGGGAAAAGTCGTGAGCTCGGGACATGCCCGCCAAAGCTTTGGGCGGGACGTGCAATCGCTTGTCCGTTACCACGAAATGTCAACCGTTCCAGCATTGCTGGCTAATTTTTCCGCTCAATCTGGTGAGATGACTTGCCTGACAGTGCTCGATTCAGTTCAATTCGGCGCCAAAAAATTCCGCCTATTGGCGGGCGCGGCGATCAACGAAGGTTTTCTTGAGCAATTGCGCCAAAATGACGACGAAATCTTGCTGCTCATTTTGCCGGAAAAAACGATTGGCGAAAGCGAAAACGTAACGGAACTGGAAAATCTAGAAGACGCGGTTTTAGGCCAACAAATCTTTGTCGCCCCCCCTGAAATTGACGCGGACTTCACTGCAGGACATTTTGCCATGCCAACGGTCAGCGACGGTTTGCTGGCTGAAGCGCGCTGGCTGTTTCTCTACCCAAAATCGTCTTTGCAGCAAATTCTTGGGGTCTTCAATGACAGTGTCTCTTTTATTTTTGGCGGCGGAATTGTGCTCGTCATTCTGCTTTCAATTTGGCGTGCGCGCATCATTACCAAGCCGCTGCGATTGTTGAGTGAATCTGCAGGAAAAATCTCGCTCGAAAATCCTAAGATTGATTTTCATATCAATCGTGACGATGAAGTCGGCGTTCTGGCTTCTTCGCTGGAACGCATGATTTGGCGCTTGCAACGAGACAAACGCGAACTTCTTTCGGCGGAACAAAAAGCGGCTTACGCCGAGGTGGCGCGGCAAGTTAACCACGACATCAAAAACGGGTTCTTGCCGATAAAAAATGTAATGAATCACTGGCGAGAAACTGCACAAGAAACGCCCGCCGAATTGCCAAAGATTTTCAAGGAACGCGAATCGACTGTTGCCGAAAGCATTGAATATTTGGAGCGTCTTGCCAAGGATTACGCGCAAATGCGCCAGACATTCAAGCGCGAGCCAATTCGCGTTCGGACGGTCGTGGAAGCGTTGCTGGAAAATTATCAGGAGTTCCCGGAAAAGAAAATTCAATTTATCAAAAATTTTTCCGGAAGTGATGCAAAGATCGTCGGCGACGCCGTGCAGCTCCGGCGCGCATTTGAGAATGTGTTGCGCAACAGCATTGAAGCGATTGAGGATTCGGGAACCGTGACGGTCGAAGTGACGGAGGGTGACAAAAACGTCTTTGTCTCCTGGCAAGACAACGGCGTTGGGATGTCGCAGGATTTACAAGAGCAATTATTCTATACTCGCTTGACGACAAAGCCGGACGGCACGGGTCTGGGCCTGTCAAACGTTCGACGGATCATCGAAGAAATGGGGGGAAGCGTATCTTTGGAGAGCCTGGAAGGAGAAGGAACGACGGTCACAATGAAGTTTTTAAAGAACCAGACCGTCTTATAAAATTTTTTGGCTTATCGGTCGCCATATGCCCGCCGATAGCAAAAACGTAAATCATTTTATCATCAAATCGATAAATCACGCGATCTTTTTCGGATAAGCGGCGCGACCACAGTCCGGAATAATTCCCTTTCAAAGGGTCGGGCTTGCCAACCCCTTCCCACGGATTTCCGCGCTGCATTTCGACCAGGATTTTCAAAAGCTTTTTATGCAAAGCCTTGTTCTTTTGGCGGAGTTTCTCATACTCTTCGAATGAGCGGCTGCTAAAGGCGATCAATCTCATCGGTCACCCCCTTCGGCGCAGGAAAAAATCTCCGTTTTTAAACTCATCCATGCTTTGTTCGATTTGCTCAACAAGGTTTGGATTGCTCATGACATATTCCGTCTCGTCGAGATTTGGCTTCCAGGGCAAGCCTTTTTTAAGAATGACCATTCGATAAAACATGTTGATCGCAACGGATCGGCTAATTCCAAGAGTTTTCAGAATCCTCTCCGCGTCGCTTAGCACTTCTGGATCAACGCGCGTATTTAGAATCGTGCCTGCCAATTTTTTCTCCTTCGTATCGTGTATAATCTTCAATCAAAAGTAACACAATTGATTTAGTCGTGCAAGAGCAAAGATTGTATGACAACGAAAAACAATTTTCAAAATCGATTATTTGTCTGGGGGATTGCAGGCAAATTTAGGCGGGAGTACCAAGCTATCGTAGAGATTCAAGGCTTTGAACCTCTACGACTCATAAAATCTATTCTTTATACATCAAGCTCATCACGCTCCCGGCGATTATCCAACCGAGCATCAGAGCCGTTCCCCAGCACCAGGCAAGATAGTACGGGAAGCCTTCAATCGTCAGAGGGTTGTAAAACTCTCTGAAAAAGAAAACCAACCCAATCCAGAACCCAAATGTAGCGCCGCCTTTGAAGCCCGCGCCCCACGCAGAACGCGTTTTCGCGAAAATTACGCCTGCGGCAAGAGCTTGCGCCAGCGCCAAAAGCGGAAAATACACCGGGTTGCCGTCTTGGCGAAAAACCTGATTGTACTCGGCGTAAGTCCCGGCCAGCAACAACGCGTGGATAACAAACTCGTACACAAAAAGAGCGACCCCGGCGACCAAACCGGCGATCAAGGCTTTTTTCATGTCCATGATTCCCTCCTCGAAAAAATTAAATGAAATTGCGCCTTAACGCATTGAAAAACAAAAGAATGTAGGGAGGGAACGACGGTATGTCAATTAAAACGAATCAAGAGAGTTATAAGCTCTTTATTTTTAAGTAACGGATGTTACGCACGGCAACGCACATCCTGAGTCCCGAGACAAAAGCCGTCTCATTAACGCCGCGCTTCAGCGCTGACTGTCCGGGCGTCTCATTAGCCGCGCGCTTCAGCGCGTGGACTTGGTCGGGCGCTCTTCTTTTCCTCCCGCCGAGTTAACTCGGCGGGAGGAAATGGGGGGATGAATTTGCACTCATTCCTACGCGCTGAAGCGCGCAGCTAATGAGAATCAAAAGTTGCCCTCGGACTCTGATCGCGCGTGTCAAACGATGCGTGCATAAAAGTAATTGAACTGCTACAGACTTGTTCTTCAAAAGGTTGGGAAATTGAAAAATGTAGAGACGCGATGCATCGCGTCTCTATCATCCGATCATTATTTTTGCTTTTGAAATTCTTCCTCGGTCAGGATTTCAAGCGGTTTTAGTTTTTTGGCAGTTAGTTTTTTGTTCAGCCGATCAACGCCGCCGTCAATGATTTTTGTAAATCTGGCTTCAGCGTCAGTGAGCTCGCCTTTCAAGACTTCGATGCGATCCAATTCCGTCTGGCTGGGACGGCCAGCGTAACCGT
The DNA here is from genome assembly GCA_964014485.1 of uncultured Deferribacteres bacterium. GTDB lineage: Bacteria > Zhuqueibacterota > Zhuqueibacteria > Zhuqueibacterales > Geothermadaptataceae > CAXHAT01. The sequence goes on along the minus strand of CAXHAT010000007.1, from coordinate 60,557 downwards.
TGACAGAGCCGAAAATCTGGATGATCTTCTCGCGCAATCTCGTTTCACCGCCAAACATTCCCGCACGGCTGGTTGAAACTACGGTCTTGTGGAAAGCGTCAAGCTCGTCGGCGAATCGGGTTAAATCTTTCGCTAATCCATCCCCTTTTTTCAAACCTTCCGCATTTTTTTTCGCGTCATCTCGCGCTTTGGTCGTCACCATCGCGATGTACGCCAGCTTTTCTTGCATACCATAAAGTTGCATCACGGTCTTATGCTGCAAGTCGCGATCTTCAGCGGTGTGGCCAAATTTCGGGTCATGCTTTAGCTCCAGCGAAGAGGTGTATTCCTTGTCGCCCTTGATGAGCTTGACGCTGTAAGTTCCGGCCTTTGCCATCGGGCCGAACATCGCCCCCATCGCGAGGGTGTTGGAGCGAGGAATGCGCGGCGCAGGCAAACGCATCGCCCAGGTTGCTCGGTTAATCCCCTTGCGCTTACCGCCGGAAAGCGTTTTGACCAATTCCCCGTCCGGGCCGTAAATTTCGATGCGCATGTCGCCGAAAAGATGGCGCTTTTTTAAGTAGTACGTAATGTAAGCCACTTCATTCGGATTGGCGCCGACGAATTGATCGTCGCCGTTAAACTCCTGCCCGAAGCCCGGAATTGAAATCATAAACGAGCGCGATTCGAAAAGCGCAACGTCCGAAGCAAGCACGTCTTGCGTGATTTGCCGCAGCGGCGTAATATCGTCGATGATGTAAATCCCGCGTCCGTGCGTGGCGAGAATAACGTCTGCGTCCCGAGGGTGAATTTTGATTTCGCGCACGCCGACTTTGGGCAAATTGCCTTTGAAGCGCACCCACTGCACGCCGCCGTCCAGCGAAACGAACAGCCCGAATTCCGTGCCCAAAAACAGCAAGTCCGAGTTTACCGGGTCTTCGCAGATATCCAACGCATAGCCTTCAACCGCGTCCGTCGCCAGAGCTTGCCAGGTTTTACCGAGGTCGGTGGTTTTGTAAACATACGGCGTCATGTCGTTGTTACGATGACCGTCGAATGTTGCGTAGGCGGTGTTGCGGTCGTGGGCGCTGGCTTTCACGCTGGTGCACCAGGTCACCGGCGGCAAATTTGGAATATTCGCCGTGATGTCCGTCCAGGTCTTGCCGTCATCGGCGGTCACTTGCAAATTGCCGTCGTCCGTGCCCGCCCAAATGACGGTCTGGTCTTGCGGCGATTCACTGATAGCGTAAATCGTGCAATGATTTTCAGCCGTGGTGTTATCAATCGTGATCCCGCCCGAAAGGTGCTGCTTCTGTTTTTCAGGATCGTCGGTCGTTAAGTCTGGAGAGATCGTTTCCCAGGAGTCGCCCTGGTCGGTTGAGCGCAGAAGATATTGCGAGCCGGCATACATGCGCTTGGGGTTGGTCGGACTGAAGGCAATCGGCGTGTTCCAGTTGAAGCGGTACTTTTCTTCGCCTTCTTTCGGAAAAGGCTTAATCTGCTTGGCTTCACGTGTGGAAACATGCCTGCGAACAATGTTGCCTCCTTGCGATTCGAGGTAAATCACGTCGTCATCAGCGGGATCGGGAAAAACGTAAAACCCGTCGCCGCCGCCAACATTCTCCCAATTTTTATTGGCAATGCCGCCCGGACTGCTGGACGGCCCCATCCAGGAACCGTTGTCCTGTAAGCCGCCGTAAACATTGTACGGCTGTTTCATATCGTAGCTGGCGCGGTAAAATTGCGATACTGGTAAGTTCTTGAAAAACAGCCAGCTTCTTCCCCTGTCTCGCGATTCGTAAACGCCGCCGTCGGTGCCGATAAGTAAATGATCGCCGTTGTCAGGATTGATCCAGATCGCGTGGTGATCCGGATGCACGCTGCCGCCAAAGCCTCCAGCTGAAAATGATTTACCGCCGTCAAAGCTGGCCGAAAAAGTAAAGCCGGGCTTGTAAACCGTTTCGTGATTGTTCGGATCGACGCGCAAGTGGCTAAAATAGAACGGACGCATGGTCACCGTGCTCGATTTGTTCACTTCGCGCCAATTAATGCCGAGATCGTCGGATCGGTAAAGCGCCGTTTGCTTGGCTTCAACCAGCGCATAAACAACATTTGGACGCGAAGGCGCGACGGCAACCTCAATTCGTCCAAAATTTCCTTCCGGCAAACCGTTGCGCATAATCTCCCAAGTCTTGCCGGCATCGATGGATTTATAAATATTGCTGCCGGCGCCGCCCGAATTGAACGTATACGCTTTGCGGCGAAATTCCCACATGCCGGCGTACAGAATGTTGGGATCTTGCGGATCCATGGCGAGAGAAGACGCCCCGGTGTTTTCGTCGACGTAGAGCACTTTTTCCCAAGTCTTGCCGCCGTCGCTTGTTTTAAAAACGCCGCGTTCTTCATTAGGCCCCCAGAGATGGCCGAGTGCGGCAACATAGACGACGTCCGAATTTGTCGGATCGACCAGAATGTTGCTGATGCGTTCGGAATCCGTCAAACCGACGCTGCGAAAATTTTCGCCGCCGTCGGTGGATTTATAAACGCCCGTTCCGACGCTCACGCTGTTGCGCGGGCAATGCTCACCGGTTCCCACCCAAATGTTCTTGGGATTTTTCTGATCCACGCGAACCGCGCCAACCGACTGTGTATGCTTGTCAAAAATCGGCTCGAACTTGACGCCGCCGCTTTTCGAGCGCCAAACGCCGCCGGTGGCCGTGCCGACAAAAATGATTTTTTTGTCTTGATTGACCACGTCAATCGAAGTAATCCGTCCGCTCATCACTGCCGGGCCAATGGCGCGCGCGCTGATTTCTCCAAAAATATTCGGGTCGATTTTAGCGACTTCGTCATTTTTTTCAGCGCCAAAAACCAAACTCGAGCTTAGAAAAAGAACGAAAAGAATCCATCGAGCATATTTTTGCATTTCTCCACTCCTCAAAATATTTTAAACAATCCGGTACGAAAAAGGGAGAAACGAAAAGTTCGTCTCTCCCTTGCTTTTAAGTCACAAATGTTCGGCGTCGGTTTGTCATTCCCCTTCACTACCCGACACTTTTTGTTTAGGCTTCTAAAATTGGTGAAAAAGGCCGGTATTGTCATGCTGGAAGCATCTTTTTTGACCTGACCCATGAACTTTTGAGCATGCTCTGTACTGGGCGATAACAAAGATTCTTTCAGAATGACAAAACGGGGCTTTTCGACGACTCGAAAATGCAGTTTACAAAAAGGCGTCAGATAGAGAATCATTCCCCAAGAATCTTTTGCAATTACAAGTAATGAGCGAAGGTCGTACGTTGATAGCAAAAAAAATGCTTTCAGCATGACAAACTGGACGGTTGTTAGGTAAAGCTTAAACAAAAATAACGGCTTATTCTCCAGCGGGCTTCTTGAATTTTGATTCATCAACCTCGCCGTTGACTTCAACATTGGAAAACGTGACTTCGATTGAGCCGTTCATCGGGTCGGTGAGCGTAATAGCGTGCGGCATCATTACGCCGTTCACCGGCTTGAAATCACCGAAAACCGCCGTTGCTTCAACCTCGCCGCCCTGCTGCGATTTGACTTTGGTGATTTGCTTCAATTCCAGATGATGTTCGGCGTCAATAAACGTCAAATACTCTGCGCCGTTCTTGAGCATGACCTTGAGCTTGTAAACTTTGGTGCCTTCAAAATCATCTTCGCCTAATAATTCAACTTTGTGGCCTTTTTTCTTATAGTCAACCAGCGGCCCGTCCAGATCGGCGTCGCGCGTCATCAGCTTGGCTTGCTCTTCCGGCATTTTATCCGGATTCGGGTTGCCCATAAACGGCATAATTTGCCAAGCCTCTTCGCCGTCAAAAGCCTGGACGATGGTTTGCCCCATGACGTCAATTTCCATGCGAACCATGTTCGGGCGCATGACGGTTCTGCTGATTTGGCCTTCCAGCCCCATCATGGCCATCGTCATATTGCCGGAAATCTTGATCGTTTTGATTCCGGCGAGTTTTTCCGCGCCGCCCAAGGCTTCAATGTGCTTTTTGATAATATCGTCGACGTCTTGCGACAAAGCGGGAGCGGCCACAAGAAGCGCTCCAGTAAAAAACAGCAGTAACTTTTTCATGTAATTAAACCTCCACCTCATAAAAAATTTCACTACCTGACATTTTTTGTATAGGCTTCTAAAGCTGGCGAAAAAGGCCGGAATTGTCATGCAGCAAGCATCCTTTTTAGTCTCACCCTTGAACTTTGAGCACAATCCGTACTGGGCGATAACAAAGATTCTTTCAGAATGACACAATGGGACTTAGCACGAGTTCGCAAAAAAGCGTCAGGCAGCAAGTGAAAAATACACAAAAAAAGCGCGTCGCTTATTAAAACAGGCGACGCGCTTTTATTTTGAATTTGGATTAATTTTCCGGCATCGAAAACAGCGACGGGTCTATTTCTTCGTTGATTTTGATCTCATTGATTGTGAATTGAATCTCCATCTGCGGATTGACTTGCTTGAACGACGCCGCGTAAACAAAACCGTCGACTTCCTTGTAATCGCTAAAATAAGTCGTTTGCTCAATTTCCATCCCTTGCGCGCTGATTTTTGCGACGGCCTTAATTTCAAGATAATGCTCCGCATCGAGGAAAACGTCCGTCTCAAAGCCGTTCTTGTAAGTCACGTGCAGCTTATAGGCTTCCGTTCCTTCAACGTCCTCTTTGCCGATCAACTCAATTTTATGACCCTTCTTTTTATAGTCAATAAAAGGGCCTTCGAAATCCGCCTGGTTTTCAATCGGCTTGGCTTGTTCGCCTGGAATCTCCGCCGCGCTCATGATCCCCATGAACGGCATGATCCACCAATGCTTTTCGCCGTCAGAAGCTTGGACAAATTGCTGTCCCATCATGTCGCCTTCCATGCGCATCTTGTTTGGGCGCGCATTGTACATTTTGACCTTTGCTTCCATCCCCATCGCCGGCATCGACATCGTGGCGTTCATCTGGAAAGTTTTTATTGACTTGATTTTTTCCAGTCCGCCTTTGGCGTCAATGTTTTTCTTAAGCAATTCGTCAAGGTCTTGCGCTTGCAAAACTGCGGCGAACGCCAAGAGTGAAAACGCCAAGAGTGAAAACGCCAAAAAAGCTGAGATTTTTCTTAACATCGAACTCTCCTCAAAAATATGAATTAGAATGTCGGCATCGAAAAAATTTCCTTGCCGTGATTTTCGTTATAAGTGATTTCTTCTATCGTAATTTCCGACCGTTGCGGCCCGTCAATTTCGATGAATCGCGGACTAACCAGTCCAGCGGTCTCGCGGAAATCGCTGAAGCGCGTCAACGTGTCAATCGTTTGTCCGCGAACAATGCGGCGCGAACGTTTCTGGATGATTTGATATGTTTGAGAATCAACAAAGTAAACGTCAAAATCGCGGGTTTCGGTATTGCGCCTGATCAAAAAAGCCTCACGATCTCCAACAATCTCCTTGCCCGTCAATTTCAATGCAATTTTTCGCGATTGATAATCGATAAACGGATGGTCGAACTCGGCCTGTTCCAGGAAAGATTTCGCTTCGCTTTTCGGCATTACGCGAGGCTCCGTCGATCCCATCAGCGGGTTGATCGACCAAGCGGCCTGGCCGTCGTAAGCCTCAATCATTTTTTGACTATTGAAACTGGATTCTACTCGAATGAAGTTGGGACGCATGTTGATCGAAGTAAATGCAAAATTGAGCGAAGCGCCTGGAATAAATATCGTCCCTTTTCGAGTAAACGCGTTTAATTGTTTCAACTTTTCATAGCCGCCGCGTGCAGCTAAATTCTTTTGGACAATCTCATCCAGCGTCTGGGCGTAAGCCAGGTTGGAGAGCGCGAAAAACAACGCGGGAAGAAAGACGCCAATTTTTTTTGTAGTTCGATTCGACATTCGCAACGAGTACGCTTTTACTTTTATGAGAAGTTCAACAGGCAAAATGTTTGGTAATATAACGCGCTTGCCCTGAACAAGCAACCTGAGAATAGCGAGCGCCTTGAGCGTAAATTCGGCTCATGAGATTTTGGGAATAGCGCGCTTTTTTACATGTTGCTTTAGCTTGAGAAGCAAATCGCTTTGGCGTTTTTCCAAAAATTAACATGGCTATGGTGCATTGTACTACAACGTTAAGTCCGCCTCGAAACGTTTAGCAAAACAAGCTAAGCTTGAACTACAAACGACAATGCGTTCTGCCAATTCTGAAGCGTAAGGGAAGCACAGTCGTTTGTAGTTCAGCCTTCAGGCTGCTTTTGAAGCGCTCCTGAATGGAAATCAGCCAGTTTTTGAGGCTAACTTAACGTTATAGTAATTGTTACACTCTCAGGGAAATAACAATCATGACAAATCTATTCAAATCAATCTTCATCAGCGTTTTTACGATGCTGGCGCTGGCTTTTTTTCTTCACGGCATAACAGAAATCATTTTTTCAGGCGCGCGTCTGACATGGGCCGGAACAGCCGTCTCTTCATTGACGATTCTTGCTTTTTTCACCTGGCTGCTCGTCGGCGACAACGCACGCACTTCACGAAAGCTGCATGGCTGGACGACTTTGGTTTCGCTCGCAACTGTCGTCATATTTTTAGACGGCACGGAATCGCAAACGCCGATTTATTACGGCGCGATTATGCTTGCGGGCTGGCTGGCCTATGTGTTTTGGTACTCTGCCTTGAATTCAAATGCAAAGAAGCTAAAACAGGGCGATGTTTTACCGGAGTTTCAATTGGAAACTTTCGATGAAAAACCCGTGAATTTTAACGCTCCGCTTGAACGCCCGACACTATTTCTTTTCTATCGCGGCAACTGGTGTCCGCTCTGCATGGCGCAGATTAAAGAGATTGCCGAGCAATACAAACGAATTGTTGAAAAAGGCGTGAATATCGTTCTTGCGAGTCCGCAGCCGCACCGCTATTCGCGCAGCCTGGCCGAAAAATTTGACGCGCCGCTACAGTTTCTGGTCGACAAAAAAAACACAGCCGCCCGTAAATTGGGCATTGAGCAAAAATTCGGTTTGCCCGCAGGATTTCAAATTCTCGGTTACAAATCAGAAACGGTTTTGCCGACGATCATCATCGCTGATTCTCAAGGAAAAATCGTGTATTGGGAAACTTCTGACAATTACCGCGTTCGTCCCGAACCGAAGACTTTTCTCAAAGTCATCAATCAATTACCGGAATTGCAGATGAGCGAACTGTCATCATGAGAATTTAAACGCTTTGTTGATTCTGGTCGATGTACAGAGCAGGAATAATCTGTGCATTAAGCAATTTATATTTTCACACTACAAACCACTGTTTTTAATAGAGCGAGCATGTCAACTTCGAGAGCAGAATTTAAGAACCATCCTTCCATCACTGAAATCAACCTGTCGGCAATTCACGAGAACCTCCGCCAGATAGCGCTGCGTGTACATCCGGCGGAAATTGCCGCCGTTGTGAAGGCGGACGGCTACGGACACGGCGCTGTGGCAATCGCCAAGACGGCGCTGCAAGCAGGAGCCAAACGTCTCGCCGTCGCTCACGGCTTCGAGGGCGCTGCGTTACGGAACACGGGAATCGAAGCGCCGATTCAGGTAATGGGCGGATTTTCTCCGGAAGAAATTCCATTGTTCGCCAATCATAAACTGGAATTCACAGTCTCCCATTTTGAACAAGCCGACGTACTGGCGGCCTTTGCCATTGAGCGCTCACAGCGCGTTCCGGTTCACTTCAAATTCGATACGGGAATGGGACGCCTGGGCTTCGATTGGCGGGAAGCGACGGCCGTTCTCGACAAACTGCGAAAGCATCAATCTTTCGAATATGTTGGATTGATGACGCATTTCGCGACTTCCGAAGCGGCGGATAAATCGTTCGCAAATTTGCAATTGCAACGGTTTCATCAAATCATTGAAACCGCCAAAGCGATGGGATTTTCCTTCAAATTCACTCACGCCGCCAATAGTGGGGCCGTGCTCAATATGCCCGAAGCAAATTTTAACCTCGTTCGACCGGGATTGATCATGTACGGCTATGTGCCGGACAGCGCGCTTGCTCAAGTTTTGCCGTTGCGCACGGCGCTCACTTGGCGGACAAAACTGGTTCAAGTCAAAACGCTCAAGAAAGGCGAAACCGTCGGTTACGGCCAGACGTGGCGGGCGACGAAAGAGACCAAAATCGGCGTCATTCCAGTCGGTTATGCGGACGGCTACCGGCGCGAACTTTCCAATCGTTTCGACGTCTTGGTCAACGGCAAACGTGCGCCCATTGCCGGGCGGATTTGCATGGACATGACCATGTTAAATCTGGGGCCGGATTCTCAAGCAAAAGTCGGCGACGAATCGGTGCTGCTCGGCAGGCAGGGTGATGAAGAAATCACCGTCTATGAAATGTGTGACGCGCTCGATACGATTCCATACGAAGTTGTTTGCGGCATAGGCAAGCGCGTTCTGCGAATTTATCGTTCAGGGAGTGGGATAAAATAGCGCAAGACCGCTTTCAATATTTCCAATTTTATTACCCCACCCCCTAAATTTTAGCGTGCATCCCTTTTTTTCAATCATTATATTCCCGGCCTTTATTTTTCCCAGGCAACAACTTTCCCAGCCGTCATTCAGGATGAATTTATTTTGCCCGTTTAAGGCGTGAGTCAAATAGCCTCTTCCTGAATGACATTTCGGGAATTCGCCTAGCCTGAAATATTCAGGTTTGCACAAGTTTTAATTTTCTATTATCAGGGTCTGAGCTAATGAGCGATCACAACACAGAACATTCACATCCTTCCTCCGAAGAACTCAACGAAGTCATGCGCGTGCGGCGCGAGAAATTGGCAAAGCTGCAAGAAATGGGCGTCAACCCTTATCCGCAGAGCTTTGCGCGTGAACATTTTACTTCAGAAATCATCGAAAATTTTGAAGAGTTTGAAAACAATGAAGCGACCGTTGCCGGGCGTTTGATGTCGCTGCGCAAAATGGGCAAAGCTTCGTTTGCCCACATCGAAGACAGCAAGGGGCGATTGCAGATTTACGTCAACATCAAATCTCTGAGCGAGCAAGACTACGCCGTTTTTGGCCTTGCGGACATCGGCGATCTCGTCGGCGTGAGCGGGCAAGTTACCAAAACGCGCACCGGCGAGGTGACGATTGCGGCGAACTCCTTCACCATGCTCTCCAAAACCCTGCGCCCGATCCCCATCGTAAAAGAAAAAGTCGAGGGCGGCAAAAAAGTCGTGTTCGACGCTTTCGCGGATAAGGAAATGCGCTACCGCCAGCGTTACGTTGATCTCATCGTCAATCCGCAAGTGCGCGAAGTTTTTGAAAAACGCAGCCAGGTTATTCGCAGCATGAGAGAATTTCTTTTAGGGCGCAGTTTTCTCGAAGTGGAAACGCCGATTTTACAACCGCTTTACGGCGGCGCCGCGGCGCGTCCATTCATCACGCACCACAACACTTTGGATATGGAGCTCTACCTGCGCATCGCGGACGAGCTTTATCTCAAACGCCTCATCGTCGGCGGCTACGACGGCGTGTTTGAATTCGCGAAGGATTTTCGCAATGAAGGCATGGATCGTTTCCACAACCCTGAGTTCACGATGATGGAGGTCTACGTCGCCTACCAGGATTACCATTATCTGATGGACATGGTCGAGAAGATGTTCGGCAAAATCGCACAGGACATTTACGGCAACTACAAAGTCAATTTTCAGGGTCATGAAATCGATCTTTCTCCGCCGTGGCCGCGCGTGCCGCTGCTGGAGGCGATTGAAAAGGAAACCGGCTACGATCTCTACGAAAAAAATCTGGAGGAGCTGACCGCGATTGCCAAGAAGCTGGATATTCACGTCGACAAAACCTGGGGCGAAGGCAAAATTATTGATGAAATTTTTAGCGAATTGGTCGAGCCGAAACTGATTCAGCCGACCTTTATCACCGACCACCCGCTTTCGCTCTCGCCGCTGGCTAAAAAGCATCGCGATAAGCCGGGATTGGTCGAGCGCTTCGAGCCGTTTATCGCCGGCAAGGAAATGGGCAACGCTTTTACCGAGCTCAACGATCCCATCGATCAACGCGAGCGATTTATGGCGCAAGTGGCGCTCAAGGATCGCGGCGACGACGAGGCGCAGCCATTGGACGAAGACTTCTTGCGCGCGCTCGAATTCGGCATGCCGCCAACGGCGGGACTCGGCGTCGGCATCGATCGTTTGGTCATGCTGTTCACCGATCAGCCGTCCATCCGCGACGTGCTTTTCTTCCCCCAAATGCGGCCGGAGCAGTATACTTGATTGGAGTTATGGAATATTGGAATCGTGGATTATTGAAACTCTGGGGTCATGGCCCTTTTCCCCGATTACTCCAACAATCCAGTATTCCAATACTCCACGATGTTTGACTTTTGAACGCCAGTGGAATATTTGAACATTGAGCGCTGGGAGCGCAAGGATCATTTTCATTTTTTCAAAGATTTTGACGATCCCTTTTTCAATATCTGCGCTGAAGTGGATGTGACGGAAACGCTGAAATTCACCCGTGAGCGCGGATTTTCGTTTTTCCTAACCACGCTTTATCTCGCGACTAAAGCGGCAAACAAGGTGAAGGAATTCCGCTATCGCTTGCACGACGATAAAGTGCTGGTGCATGATCGGATTCATCCGGCGTCCACGGTGCTGCACGAAGACAAATCGTTCGGTTTTTGCTATTTTCAATTTTGGGAAGATTTCTCGGAATTTTACCGAGAGGCGGAAGAACTTTTACACCAATTCAAAACGGAAAAACAACCGCTCGCTTCGCAAGACGACAAAACCGACGTAATTTATTACACCGTGCTTCCCTGGATGAGCTTTACCAGTTTTAAACATGCGAAAAAGTTCGGTACAAAAGACTCAATCCCAAGAATCGCCTTTGGGAAATACGCCAAAAAAGAAGGCCGCATGAAAATGCCGGTTTCCGTGGAAGTGCATCATGCGCTAGTGGACGGCATACATGTCGGTATTTTTCTGAAATTGTTTGAAGTAGTGCTTCTGGAACCGCAGCTATCGTTGTAAAATTTTGAAAAAGACTTTTGAATAGGACGGATGTATGGATCCGATTCTCGCCGTGGTCATTAGCGGTATCATATCCATTCTAGTAGCCTATCTTACTGCGCAGCAGAAAACCAAAATGGAATTGGGAAAGGAGCGGGCTAAGGCTGATATCCAGATAAACATTCAGCAGAAGCATGATTATTTTCATCCTTTTAAACACAACGCTGATGAATTTCGCGGCAGATTAAACCACATTCGAAGGCGACTTATTCATGAACCCGAAACCTCAGAGAAACGGAAAAATATGATTACGCGAATGAGTCATGACTTTGAAACAAGAAATTTAGAATGGTTCTACAGTGATTCAGTCGATGAATTGGGCGGATATTACATCACATCAACTGTTTACCTTAACTGCATATTCTTTTATTGGCTGAAGCGAATTCAGCATGAACAGCCTTTCATGACGTTAGATGTCAGTAAAGTTGGTGATAAGGAAAGAATTGCCTATCAAGAACTTGCAAAGGAGCACAAATACGTTCGTCGATTGACTGGTGATACTTTCGACATTTACGACCTTACTCGAAGTATGCGGGTAAGTATTGCACTAGAACATGGCATCCCTTTTAGTTTGCACGATTCACTTGGAGATTTTATGTTCAATCAAGAACAGAAACGGTTAGCCAATTACAATGATTTTTGCTTGCAATTACTTGATGAATCTGAGCGAACTAAATTCAAACCAGCTCTGAATTTTTGGACTAATATTGTAGACAAGAATGGGGGCGTTGACCAAAGTAGACTCAACAAAATTGAAGACTTACACATTATTCTTAATGTGCTGAAATTCTCTCAGCTTAGGTAGTCGTTCTTGAAAAAGTCGTTGCCCAAGAACAACTATTGTAGCTTTTCCTTGAAAAATGTGACGGTCCGCTCCCAGGCGAGCTTGGCGGCGTCCTTGTCAAAACGCGGCGTGGTGTCATTGTGGAAGCCATGATTGGCGGCCGGGTAGATGTGCGCCGTGTATTCTTTCTTGTGTTCCTTCAAGGCTTTTTCGTAATCCGGCCAACCGGCGTTGACGCGCCTGTCCAATTCGGCAAAATGAAGCAGCAACGGCACTTTAATTTTCGGAACGTCCTCCGCCGAAGGCTGACCACCGTAGAACGGAACTGCCGCCAATAAATCCGGCACGCGCACGGCCATCATATTGGAAATCCAGCCGCCAAAGCAAAAACCCACCACGCCGACTTTACCGCTGCATTCCGAATGCTTTTTGAGATACTCGAAAGCAGCAATAAAATCTTCCAGCATTTCGCCGCGATCTCGCTTGCGCTGCATCGTTCTGCCGTCGTCATCGTTGCCGGGATAACCGCCGAGCGGCGTGAGGGCGTCCGGTGCGAGAGCGATAAATCCCGCCAGACCCGCCCTGCGTGATACATCTTCAATGTGCGGGTTTAGTCCGCGATTTTCATGAACGACGACAATGCCGGGGAGTTTTTTCTTGTTATCCTTCGGTCGCGACAGCAGTCCGCGAATTTTTCCGCCGCCTTTTGGCGAATCATACTCGACGTACTCGGAATTTAAACGCGGATCCTGCGCTTTCACTTGTTGCGCTTCGACATATTTGGGCGACAAGTAGTCGTAAATCGCCGCTGCCGTCAGGCCGCCGATCGCATATTTTGAGACCTTCTCCATAAATTCGCGACGACTAATCCCGCTGTGGACGTAGCGGTCGAAAAGGTCGAACACCTCCTGGCCCAGGTCTTCATTTCTAATCTTTTTCATCTCACTCTCCTCAAGGTTAAAGACGGGAAGTTGCGACGTGCATCGAACCGCGTCGCTCTTGTTTCATTCTCCATTTAGCGAATAAACGTATAATCCAACTTTAGCAAGAAAACATTATTCGGGAAAACGTCGAAAGCGTCGCCGATCTGCGTATCGAGCGGCGTATCATAGGGAGACGCGCCCCAAGGCGCCAACGGGTTAAGCTCATCTTCCGCGCGACGACCTTGCGTCCAGACGAGAAAAAGCGTTGAACCGGGGCGATATTCCCAGCGCAAAACAGTATTGGTTTGAAAGCTGCTAAAGGAAAAATCGTCACGCTTGGGGAAAGCGTCAAACGGGACGAGCGTGTCGCGGTCTTGCAGGATTTGAAAATCGTTGTAGCGGCCTCTTGCGACGAATAGTTGACCATAGACCTGAACCGAAAGCTTGCGCGTAAACGTGATGCTGCTGCGCAGCGTAAAGTCCATAGAACGCGTATCTCGCGTGCCGAAAATCGGGGTGTAGTATCGCCCCTCATCGTCGAATGGCTCCATGCGGGCAAGTAAAGCGTCAAGATCACCCTGATCGTCGAAAGGAGCATAGTCGCCCGCTTCTAACTCATCCGGGGAGTCTCCGCTCAAACCGATCAGCCATCCGTCCTGAGCGCGTGCAAACGATTCGTTCGATGACCAAGCGATCACGTTGTTTTCCCACTCGGCGCCAATGTCGCCCGTTAGACTTAAACGAGAACCGACATTCCAATTTGTCCTGAGATCAAGTGCGTATTCTCTGCCGCCGTCTTCTTGAAACGTAACGTTAACTCCGGGCTCTATTTGCCAGCTTCGGCGATCATCCGTCTGAAACTCCCCGCTCACTTCAAAGGCCGTCGGCTGCGCGCGAGGACTCAATCCCCTTGTCTCGAAAAGATCATATCCGCCGAAAACATTTTCCACGGAAGCGTCAAGTTCGATGCGTTGAAAGCTGCGAAGCGTCCATCGTGAGCGCAGCCCAAATTCAGCCCCAAGATTCAGACGATCTTGATACGACCATTGTTGACCTGTGTCAATACTCAATGACCCGCGTTGAAAAGGCCCAAAGGACTGACCTCTGTTAACTTCATAGTCCAGGTCGGCTTCAAAGCTTATAAAATTATTGCGCCGCAAACGGCCAATTTCGTTTGGATTGAACTTATCGTCAAACAGGGTCGCCGTGAAGTCGTATTTTAGTACGCCTCGTTGCCTCGCGGCGCGAAGAGAGGCTGCAAGGCCTGTTTCATTCAAGTCGCCCAACGTTTGTTTTCTGTGGGAGAAAGTCGCGTAGCCGCGCAGGCTGTACGTGTTGTTCCGGAAACGAAAATCCCAATCGGAGCCGCCGGTTAGACTACGAAGGCGCCCCCCTTCTTCTTCCGGGCTGTCAAACCCGGTGATAATGCCTCCAAACGAAGAATAGGAATGAATCTGTCGACTTAGCCTGGCAACGCCGAAAAGGCGCTCCGGGTCAAAATTGTTGCCTGTTGCAGCTCCGAATACGCCGAATGAGAGGCCGCTTGCCGTCCGTCCTGAAAGTTTCGCGGCGCCAATAATGGGCGCTTCAGCGCCGATCCGTCGGGTATAGAGCAAGTCCCTGCCGCGCCCGAGGCTGAAGTCATAAATTTGAACGCCTTCGACAAAAAACGGGCGGCGCTCTTCGAAAAATGTCTCGAAGGCCGTTAAATTCAACTCGGCGGGATCTGCGTCAACCTGACCAAAATCGGGGTTGATCGTTGCATCTAAAGTGACGTTTGAACCGAGGCCGATTTTTAAATCTCCGCCAAAATCTCCGGCCGTGTTGCGCAGGCCATTACCAGGGAAGTCCGGGTTCTCTTCACTCTCCAAACGTGAAACGGTGTAGGGTTGCACCTGAATATTGCGCCTCGGCTTAACGCCGGAAATCCCTTGCAATAGACCGTACTGCGCCACCCTGTTCGAGCGTTCTGTTCGACGCACCAACGGCCATTGCGATTGCTCGCCGCGCTCCGGTATGCGCCGTTCAAAATGGATTCCCCATGTTTGCGTTTCCGCACCGGCGAATCGAAGCATGCTGTATGGAATACGAATCTCCGCCACCCAGCCTTCCGACGTAACTTGCGCGCTCGAACCCCAGATCGCGTTCCACGATTCATCCAAACCTCCGCCAGGCCCTCCCCCCGCCCGTATGGCGTCATATTGCACGCCCGCGGCGTTCACAGCGAAAACATAGGCGGTTTTCCGGTCGAAGTATGAATCGATGGAGACGATGAACCAGTCTGCTCGATTCAATTGATCACGCCGGCCTAGCGTTGACTGGATTCTTGAAATATCGTCTTCGTGCAGCAATGCGCCCAAATAGACGTCATTTGCGCCATAAAGCACGCGCACCTCGGTTCGCTGTGTGGCGGGAGCGCCTTCATCAGGCTCGGATTGTAAGAAGTCGGAGACGATCTCAGCCTGGTTCCAGGCCGTTTCGTCGAGTCGACCGTCGATGGAGATCGACGTTTCGAGCGGCTGCGCCGATAGTACGGGACGCGACTCAAGGAAAACCGACTTTTCTTGCGCTAAAGTTGAATGCACAGTTGTCGTCAATTCCGTAATAATTATTAAAAAGACTGCGACAACCGCTAGCGGCGACGCGGGTGCGAACCCTGTTCCTTTAATCGATCTTTTGTTCATTACGCTTCCAAAATTCAATATGTAGAGACTTTAGCTTGTCGATAATTAATTTCCCGCCGCCTGGATAATACTCAATGATTCTGTAGGAAATCTGTAGACGAGTGATTATGGAAAAGCAGACGTGCGTTTCTTTAAACTGATTTGGCGATTCCGGCGTTAATTATCGAAAAGACGTGCCGTCCATTGTTGTATCGATATTCAATTTTCAGATCATTCAAATCGCATATTTTCTTCACCAATGCCAGCCCAAGCCCCAAAGAACCGTCGGCCTGCCGATCTCGGTAAAATCTCTCGAAGAGGTTTTCGGCGGCTGTTTTTAGCGGCGGCCCGTCATTACTTATCGAGAATACATTGCCGGTTGCAGCGATTGTGATTACGCTATCAACGTCGCCGTAGCGGATGGCGTTTCTCAGTAGATTTTTTATGATGACGTCGAGAAGAAAAGGATCAATGGTCAGGCTATGATCATCAGCAACATCCAAATCTATCTTCATTGACTTGAGATCGGCAAGTTCATGAACGGAGGCAACATGTTGTTTAATGACTGGCTGAGTCAGTATCTCCCCGGCTTTGTCGAATTCTCGATTTTCGATTTTGGTGAGCAAGTTAAGTGCGTTTCCCAGTCGGGAAAGATGGTTGACTTCATCGTAAATTGTCTTGACGTCGTGCGTATGTTTTTCCATCACGGCGTCATCAGCAATCAAATTTTCGCTTTTGTTCAGCAGAACGGTGAGCGGCGTCTGGATTTCGTGCGCCATATTCTCGGTGTATTCTTTTAAGTTACGATAGTCCCGGTCTATGCGCGCAAGCATACGGTGAAAGAGCTCTTGCATTTTCACGAACTCGCGAGTTGTCGTCGGCTCTATTTTAACGCCTTCGCTTTGCCCGGTCTGATAATTTTTCATTTGCGAAAGAATGCGGTTAAAAGGACGGAACAGATAGCCGGACAGCAGAAAGTTGAAGCCAACAATGCCAAGAGCCAGCAAGACAAACGCCGGGATAATCGACCCAAAAATATCGTCTCGGAACCGTTCAAACTCTTCAATAGAACTCAAGATTTCCAGCCGGTAAAACCGCCCGCCGATTTCTCTGAACATCGTTTTTTTACGGAAATGCTGTAGATGCTCTGTTCCGGCTTGAATAAAAACCGTGTCGGCATAGGTTGCGTGAGTGACATCATGCGGCGAGACTTCAAGGAGATAGGCTTGACGAAGCGGTGCGTGTTCATCCAACGCTCCGCCCTTTTCAATATGTCGCACCATTTTCCCCTCATCTTTTTCGAACCGTAAAGCAAGCTCATTTCTGATGAATTTATCCGCTTCGTGCGTGAGAAAAAGAGCGACGATGAAAAAAGTGATCAAGGTCCCGAAAAGATAAATCAGGGTGGTTTTTGTGAGTAGGCTCATAGATCGAAAGCGTTTCATTTTCCGAGCTCAGAAAAACGATACCCCATGCCGTACATCGCGTGGATATAATTTTTGCAGCCGCCGTTTGAGAGTTTTTTTCGCAAGTTTTTGATATGGTTATAAATGAAATCAAAACTGTCGGCTTGGTCGATATGATCGCCCCAAAGGTGCTCCGTTATGTTCTCTTTGGTGAGCACGCGATTCTTGTTATACAAAAAATACAGCAGCAGATCGTATTCTTTGCGTGTCAGCGTGACAGGCTTGTTGTGAAGGAATGCTTGGGACGCCAACAAATCTATGCTGATTTCATTGAATTGGAGAACATTCCTTCCCTGCGAGCTTCGGCGCCGAATGATGGACCGAATACGCGCGTTGAGCTCCGCCTTGTGGAAAGGTTTTGTGATATAATCGTCGGCGCCAATTTCCAGCCCTTTCACCTTGTCCTCGATGGCGTTTCTGGCGGTAACGATAAGAACGCCTGTGTCCGGATTTGTTTCTTTCACTTCGCTGATCAGTTCCAGCCCGCTCCCGTCCGGCAAGCCCAAGTCAAGAATGATCGCGTCATACGAATAAACTGCAATTTTCTCGCTTCCTGAAAGCAGTGTGGGCGCATGTTCAACGAGATAACCATTACTTATCAGGAACTTCTGAATGTCTTCAGCGAGGTTCAAATTGTCTTCAACAAGAAGGAGTTTCATCACTTTTCTGAAATTAAGGGACTTGTTTCAAAATCTGTTAAATTTAAAAGATAATTCTGTAGAAATTCTATGCTAAATAATTTGCAAAGAAATCAGATATTTGGCGATGGTTCTCAAAAATGCGACAGTTGTTGTAAATATCGAGAAACAGGCTTATCTTACAGCTTTTGTATCTTCGTTTCTCTCAAGGATATTTTATTTATCATCCATTCAAAATAGCCAATAACGGCGGATTGTAATAAAGTGGCAGAAATTTATTCTGCGAAAATTAAGTAATCGAACGAGCCTAAAAAAGATATGGCATTTGAATTTTTTGTCGCCAAGAAATATCTGAAATCAAAACAGAAGACCAACTTCGTTACGATCAATCTTATCAATTATATTTCGACGATTGGCGTGATGATCGGGACGGCGGCGTTGGTGATTGCGCTTTCGGTGGCGAACGGCTTTGAAGACCAGGTGCGGTCGAGCATCATCGGTTTTGCCGCGCACGTGAAGCTCGGCACGTTTCACGACCGCGGCATGGAAAATTATGAGCAGATTCTTACGCGCGTCGATTCGGTCGAGCACGTCATCGGCGCGGCGCCGTTTATTGAAGAAAAAGCGCTGGTGGCTTCGGCGGCGCGACGGGATTTCATTTCGATCAAGGCCATTGATCCGGCGCTTGAGCCGACCGTAACCAATCTGGCCGACAACATCGTTAAGGGCGAGCTTAATCTCGGCATGATCGAGGTCGAGGGCGAGCGCTCCTATCCGGGAATCGTTCTCGGGCGTTGGCTGGCGGACAAACTCGACGTGACGCTGACCCAGCGCGTGCAAGTGCTCATCGCTTCCGGTTTGGAACTGCGCGGCCCCCTCGCCCAGCCGCGCTGGTACACCTTTCGCGTCGCCGGGCTGTTTGAAACCGGGCTGTTCGATTACGACAACATGTTCGCCTTCATCAGCATCAAGTCCGGTCAAAGACTCACCGAAAAGCCCGACAAAATTTCCGGCATTCAAATCAAGCTCGACGACATTGATAACGCGCAGGAAGTCGCCGATGAATTGAACGACAAAATCGGTTTCCCGACCTGGGCTCGCACCTGGTTTTCCATGCACCGCAACTTGTTTTCGTGGATCGAAGTCGAGCGCATGATGATTTTTTTCATCCTGAGTCTGATTATCGTGGTCGCCACGTTCAATATCATCGGCTCGCTGATCATGGTGGTAATGGAAAAACGGCAGGACATTGGCATTTTGAAAAGCATGGGCGCGACGAGCAAAGGCATTCAACGCATTTTTATGTATCAAGGCCTCGTCGCGGGATTGTTTGGTGCGGCGGGCGGGTTGATTTTGGGCTATCTCGTTTGCTGGTCGCAGATCAAATTCAAGTGGCTCTCGCTGCCCGGAGACGTTTACATTGTAGACGCCGTGCCGGTGAAAATGCTGCCGTTCGATTTTGTGATTGTCTCTATCGCCGCCATTCTTCTGAGCTTGTTCGCGACGATTTACCCGGCGCGTAAAGCCGCCAAACTCGATCCCATTGACGCAATCAGAGAAAAATAGCGATACAGGCTTGTTCCCAAGTTGAACTTGGGAACGCAATTGTTCTCGAAGTTATTACCGAGAAGTGCAAAGTCATAAACTTTTCGTGGTTTTGATTTCAAAAGGTATAGACGGCGGCTCCAGCAAAAGCAAGCTAAAGCTTGAACTACAAACCACAGTGCTTGCTTTACATTTGGAGTCGAAGGATGCACTGTCGTTTGTAGTTCAAACTTCAGTTTGTTTGTCTTGCGTCGTCCTGGCAAAAGGTTGAGAAAGAACATCTTTTTAACTAACATTTCTCACTTCAAATTGAGGCTAATTCATAGTTTTTCAGGCAAAGAATGAAAAACAGAAACCAGGGTCACGCTCAAGCATTGTTCGAAGATTATCACTGAACGCCTGAGTCTAAAGTTATTACAAATAGAAGTTTATAGCATCTAAAACGAAGTGAGAAATGTTAGTTTTTAAAAAATAGATTGATGAGCATATGCAGCCTCTTCTGAAAACTTCACAACTTTATAAAAGCTATCCAACAGGTCCCGGCGGGCAAGTCGACGTTTTGAAAGGCGTTGATTTCGCCGCGAACGCCGGAGAAATGATCGCTATCGTCGGGCCTTCCGGTGTTGGGAAAAGTACGCTTCTGCACATTCTTGGCGCGCTCGACCGTCCGTCCGACGGGCAGGTGGAATTTGAAGGCGTGCGTATTTTCGACAAGTACAGCGACCGACAACTGGCGGCGTTCCGCAACCGCGAGATCGGCTTTGTTTTTCAGTTTCATCACTTACTCGATGAATTCACCGCCGTGGAAAATGTTTTTATGCCCGCCATGATCGCCGGCATGTCCGCGGCCAAAATACGCGACCGGGCGACCGCACTTTTGGATCAAGTCGGACTTTCGCATCGCCGGGATCATCGCCCTTCCGAACTTTCCGGCGGCGAGCAGCAGCGCGTTGCATTCGCCCGTGCGTTGATGAATCAGCCGCGCGTTTTGCTGGCGGACGAACCTTCCGGAAATCTGGACACGGCTTCCGCCAATGAATTGCACAGCTTGCTTTGGAAATTGACGCGCAACGAAGGCCGAACGATTATTGTCGTCACGCACAACCTGCAATTGGCGCAAATTGCCGATAGAGTCATTAAAATGCAGGACGGCAGAACCATTGAGGAAGACGTTCGCGGTGAATAAAATCTGCGAAGTATGCGAGACCGGCGAAGCGACGATCCAGACGCGAAAAATCATCAACGGGCGGAAGCGAGAATTGTCGATTTGCGATAGTTGCTCGCCGGGCGTGATTGACGATAAAAACCTCCCGGCGCTTTCCGATTTTTTCGAACACGTTCTCGAAAATGTTATAGGCGACGAATCAGACGAGCCGATAAAAGCGTGCCCCGGTTGTTCGCTGACGATAGAAAATTTTGAGCGCACAGGATTGTTAGGCTGCGACCAATGCTACGAAGCTTTCCAGGAAGAACTCTCCATTCTTTTGCACCAGATTCACGGACACAGCGAGCATGTGAGCTCAAATCCAAGCAAGGATTTGACAGCGACTTGAAAAGAACATTGTTGTCGCAAGTTTGCCATTTTCAAAGCGCCGTCTGGGTGTTACTATTTAGCTTCTTGACTGCGTTTGCGGACTTGATCGAAGAGTAATTGCGGAGTCAAACGCCTGAGCGTTTGATTCGGAGCTTGCGGGGGCTGTCTAAAACCTGGTCTCTGCCTAAAGGCATACCAAATGTTGGGGTTCAAGATTTTGAACCCCTACGACATGTTGTGTCGCGCTCTAAAAATATCATGTTTTGAGACAGTCCCATTCTGGAAAAATTGTGAAATGATTTTAGGCGACGCTCGATTAGATTTTTGCAGAATGAACAGTTTTGTCAACCTCCAAAATTAAACGATCCAAACCCAGCTGCGAATTGAATCAGACTTCCAACTTCCTTGAAACACTTCACCAAAATCCGCCTCTGTGGTTATCAGAATCTTCAACCGTTAACCAGATTATTTTTTCAACCAGAATTCGCCTGGCTCGCAACTTAAAAGGTTTTTCTTTTCCGCCCAGCGCATCCGCGACGCAAGCGGAAGCTGTTCTGGAAAAATTCGAGGCCGTTCGAGGCAAGATCGCATTATTTAAGCGTGCGGTCCCGGTTCGCATTGACGAGGTCGATTCGCTGCTTGCTGAAACGCTTTGCGAGCGACATTTGATTAGCTTGCAATTCATAAAATCAACCTTGCCAAGATTGGCGCTCATTGAGCCGTCGGAGCAGTTCTGTATTTTGGTGAACGAAGAAGATCATCTGCGCATACAAAGCATGCGCTCCGGGCTTGATTTCGAAGCCGCCTGGCGTCAGGTTTCCTGGATCGACGGCGAACTTGCGAAGCTCCTGGACTATGCACAGTCTGAACGATTCGGACACCACACCGCTTGCCCGACCAATACGGGGACAGGATTGCGCGCCTCAATTCAAATCCATTTGCCGGGGCTCGTTTTGAGCGACGGCATTCGACAGATGAAAAAAAACTACCCTGAGTACCAAGTCGCTTTTCGCGGCGTTTCGGGAGAAGGTTCGAGAGCTGACGGGAATATCTTTCAAGTCTCCAACCAGCGTACACTTGGGCAGAGCGAGAGTGAAATTTTGAAACGGCTCTCAAAAGCCGCTCAGGATTTTGTTTCCAGGGAGTTAGAAGCACGGCGTTTCTTGTTTCAAACAAAAAGAGATTTTATCAGCGACAAAATTTTTCGCGCATTGGCCGCTTTACAAAATGCGCGCATAATAAGCCTCGAAGAATTTTTCGAGCGTCTTTCCATGGTGAGGCTTGGCTTGGATTCGGGAATGATTCAGGGCGCTGACCATGTTTTGCTGAACAAGCTGATGATTTTGTCAAACCGAGCGCATCTTTGTAAAAATTATGGCGTTGCTGACGAAACCGACGATGGCGTCGACGCCATGCGCGCGAACTTTGCTCGCAGTGTTTTTGCGAGCGTTGTTTGTCGCGAGAGAATAAATTGAAACTTTACTTTTTATCAAATTAGTCGTAATATTGCCGGCACTGAAGCCAACACATTGCCGAACTTTTTCATAACACGGAGACTGTAGATGAAAAACAATTTTTCCAGTCGCGTCCAGATGGTGATTCAGTTTTCAAGGGAGGAAGCGCTGCGTCTAGGACATGACTATATTGGGACTGAACATTTGCTCTTGGGCCTGATCCGTGAGGGCGAGGGCATTGCAGTAGAAATTTTGAGGAATCTGGGTTCAGATCTTGACGAAATCAAGCGTTCGATTGAAGACGCCGTCAAGACGACTGGTGAAACGATGACCATCGGCAATATCCCGTTCACCAAGCGCGCCGAAAAAATTCTGAAAATGGCGTACGTTGAAGCGGAAAAATACAAGTCCGACATTATCGGCACGGAGCACCTTCTTCTGGCGCTCGTTAAGGAAAAAGACGGCGTTGCGGCTCAAGTGCTTTTGAATTTTGACGTCACTTACGACTCTGTGCGCGAAGAACTGGAAAACATTTTACGAGGCACGCCTTCCTCAAAAGAAAATACCAGCCAACGTTCCAAAACTCCCGCCCTTGACCATTTTGGTCGCGATCTTACCGAACTCGCTCGCAAAAATGAACTCGATCCCGTCATTGGTCGAGAAATGGAAATCGAGCGCGTTGCACAAATTTTGAGTCGGCGCAAGAAAAACAACCCCGTGTTAATCGGCGAACCCGGGGTTGGCAAAACGGCAATCGCGGAAGGCTTGGCCATTCGCATCGTGGATCGCAAGGTGCCGCGAATTTTGCACAACAAGCGACTCGTTACGCTCGATTTGGGCGCCATCGTCGCCGGGACAAAATATCGCGGGCAATTTGAAGAGCGGATGAAGGCGATCATGAACGAGCTTTATCGCGCAAAAGACGTTGTGCTTTTCATCGACGAGCTTCACACCATTGTCGGGGCTGGCGGGGCGAGCGGTTCTCTTGATGCGTCCAATATGTTCAAACCCGCCCTTTCACGCGGAGAATTGCAATGCATCGGCGCGACAACGCTGGACGAATATCGCCAGCACATTGAAAAAGACGGCGCGCTCGAGCGTCGCTTCCAGAAAATCATGGTTGATCCGCCCTCACCGGAAGAGGCGATTCAAATTTTGAACGGCCTCAAGGATCGTTACGAGGATCATCATCACGTCAAATATTCAGATGAAGCCATCGTGGCGGCGGTTCGTCTTTCCGAACGATACATCAGCGACCGCTACTTGCCGGACAAGGCGATTGACGTGCTCGACGAGACTGGCGCTCGCATCCATTTGTCGAACATCGTTGTGCCGAAGGAAATTACCGAGCTTGAAGAAAATATTAAAAACGTCCGCCGCGAAAAGGACAAGGTTATCAAAAACCAGGAGTTCGAACGTGCGGCGGTTTTGCGCGATCAGGAAAAACGCTTGAACCGCAGGCTCGATTCCGCAAAGCGCAGATGGCGTGAAAAAGAAGACGAAATTATAGCAACGGTTTCCGAAGAAGACATTTCGGACGTCGTTGCAATGATGACCGGCATTCCGGTGCGGCGAGTCGCCGAATCCGAGTCTGAAAAAATTCTCAACATGCCGGAAGAATTGAAGAAACGCATCGTTGGTCAGGATGAAGTGATCCACATGCTTTCGAAGGCGATTCGCAGAACGCGCGCCGGCCTGAAAGACCCGCATCGTCCCATCGGCTCGTTTATCTTCCTTGGCCCGACCGGCGTTGGTAAGACGCAGTTGGCCAAAGAGCTTGCTCAATACCTTTTCCGAAAAGAGGATTCGCTTATCCGTCTGGATATGTCCGAGTACATGGAAAAATTCTCCGTTTCTCGCTTGACCGGGCCGCCTCCCGGCTATGTAGGCTATGAAGAAGGCGGACAATTGACCGAAAAAGTCCGGCGGCACCCCTATTCCGTCGTGCTTTTTGACGAAATCGAAAAAGCGCATCCGGACGTTTTCAACATTCTACTGCAAATTCTCGACGACGGGCAATTGACGGACGGTCTGGGGCGGAAAGTCGATTTCAAAAACACGATTTTGATCATGACGTCCAACGTTGGCGCCCGCGAAGTTAAGAAATCCGGCGGATTCGGATTTTCCACTGATGCAGGCGGCATTGATTATGACAAGATGCACCGGAAAATCATGGACGAGGTCAAGAAACTCTTCAATCCGGAGTTTCTGAACCGCGTCGACGAAATCGTCGTTTTCCATTCTCTGACAAAAGAAAACATGGACTCCATCGTCGATATCGTTTTGGAAGAAATGACCTCTCGCGTTGCAGACAGAGAAATCGAAATAACGCTGAATCAGGATGCGAAAGACTATATCGTCGAAGAAGGTTTCGACGAAACTTACGGCGCGCGTCCGCTGCGTCGCGTGATTCAGAAATTCATCGAAGACCCCATCGCTGAAGAGATTCTTCGCAATAAATTCGGCGACGGCAGCCAGATTGAAGTCACAATGAAGGACGGTGATTTGGAATTCACCGAAACCGGACGCAAAGTTGTGCATTCTGACAAAAAAGAACCGGAACCAGAGGAAACGGAAGAAGCGGCTGAAAACTCCGCCGAAGAAGAACCGGAAGAAATTGAAAGTTAGAGAGCAGTTCTCTCTTAAATCCTTCAACAAAGCCTAAACGACAACCCGGACGATGAATTTTGTCCGGGTTTTTTGTTTCATTGCCCGACGCTTTTGTGTATCGCAAGTCACGGTTCAACTTTGTTTTCGCTTGCTTGCAACTCAAGCTCGTTGTATATTTTTCGCCCATTTCGGAATTGATGATTTAGTGAGGCCGCTGAATGGTTATTTCGCGCGTATTTTTTCGTGCTTTTAAATCGGTTTTTGAGCTTTCGACGCCGGTGGATTCGAAGATCACCATTTTTATCGGAGCGAACGAAAGCGGCAAATCGAATATCCTGAAGGCGCTGCTCAGTTTTTCTCCGGGGATGGCTTTTGACAATTCTCTCACCTGCCAGTATTCCGACAATTATTACCAAGGCAAGCCGCCGGAAGTCAATCTTGAATTTTCGGAATTCACCAAAGAAAACCGGCGCAATCTGCTCAAATTCTCTGACGCGTTCAAAGACATTGACCGCTTTGTCATTCGAAAGGCCGGGCCTCATCTGGATGACTATACTGTATTCGTTGGTGACAGCGAAGTCAAAATTTCAGACATGGCCAGATTTCTCGGCGTGCTTCCCAAAGTTCTGTTTTTTGACGACATTCCATTACTAAAAAGTCGCGCAACATTGGACGATTTGACCGCGAAGAATGAAAGCTTTCGCACCGAACGCAACTTGTTAAGAATCGGCGGCGTCGTCAATCCGGAATTGATTTTTGAAGACTCGACGCGCGGCAGGCGAGCAAGTGAAGAAGCAAGCCGGTTGATTACCCAGCAGATGCGGCGCGTCTGGAGCCAGGAGCCGACCATCGAAATTAAGCTCAACGTCAACGGCAAAATTCTTTACATTGACATCTCGGACGGCACCACGGTTTTCGACACGCCGGAGTCGCGCAGCATGGGCTTCCGCTGGTATTTGTCGTTCTACATCAATTTTATTGCGCAAACTTTTGAAGCGCGCGCAAACGAATACATTTTTCTCATTGATGAACCCGGCATCCATTTGCACCCCGCCGGGCAAAAAGATTTGACCCGCGTCATGGAAGATTTGGCGATCAAGAATCAAATTTTTTACACGACGCATTCGCCGTTCATGATCAATCGTGAATATCCGGAGCGGGTGCGCTTGGTTCAAAAAGACAAAGACGGCACACGCATTGACGCCGAGGCCTATCGTGAAAATTGGCGGCCGCTGCGCAGCTCCATCGGCTTAATGATTGGCGATCTATTCTTCTTCAGCGAAAGCGGCCTTATGCTTGAACTCCCCTCCAGAAAAATCCCCACTTTTATGAAAAAGGCGGGCAAAACCAACGGTCGTTGAGCCGCCGACAACTCACTTGCAAAACCTTCAATCAGCTCGATTATTTTGTCACACTGAACGTCGTTTTTCGCGTCGCGTTTTCCTGCGAAGTTAAATCCGTGACGTTGATAAAAAATTCATAGTCTCCCGTCCTTAACTTCGAAATATCCACTCCGAAAGTCTCCTTGCTTGTGCTTTTCTCGGCGTCAAAAGTAAAGCTCTGGGTAATTTGGCCTTTTTTCTCGTTAACCTCACCATTCTTGTTCAGGCGCGAAACGCGAAAATCAAGCTGAAATCTAAAATCGCCGTCATCGTTCGGCGCTAGGTTGTAAACTTCAAGGTAAGTCTGCACAGGTTCTTCACGCCAGAAAGTGTCCGAAGGCAAAAACGGCAGCGGGAACGTCGCAGGAATTTCCTCGTCCGTCAACACGCCGATCGCCATATCACTCAAAACGAGCCTGTTTTTGCCATGAGGCAGAGCGCTCTTTTTTATGAATTCTGATTTTCCAATACCGAAAACGGAATCGGCTTTTCCGCCCTCATACTCGTCTTTCGCCTGCGCCGTGATCAAAAAAGAATCGATTTGCGGCGTGTCGGGAAGCACGAAAAGCGCAGCATTTCTTTCAGGCTGCTCAATAACCGGCGCTGTTTGGCTCAGTTGCCGCAAGTTTTGATCGTAGTTGATCAGCGAATGACGAATCGTCAAATCCGGCAGGTAAATGTTCTTGTTCTCGTCCTTCCCGAACGCCGCGGAAGAAATTTTGTATTGTGAAACGATGTAGACAATTTGTAGCGGTTGCTGCTTATCGTCAAGAAAACGATAAGTAAATGGCTTGATCTGGATCGTATTGAATTTCTCGGCAAAATCCGAGCGCGCGGACTCTGCGTACTTATCCGTCGGCTCAAAATGATTGCGCGCGTCAATAGATTGAAAATAAGACTTGAGCGTTTGCGGATTAACGCGGAAAGTGCCGCTGCCGATCTTGCCCCACTCGGTGTTGAGCCAATCGTAGCGATCCATGAAATAGTCGTCCAGAGCAGCCAGCTCATTGTAATAGCTCATCTGCAAATAATAACCCGGGCGGATCGGGCCGACAATTCGCTCCGTGGAACGACTGAACGCCGATTCAAAGATCAAATCTTCAACGCCGCCGACCAGCCCAAAAGTGCCCGTCCCGCCGCGATGCCCGAAAAGATAAACAACCGATTGTTCCGGATTGAGTCCGTAATAAATCCAGACTTCATAGTCGGGCTTGGCGTCATAAAACAAGATGTTTTCGCGCAGCTCACGATTCTCCGCAATGCGGTACAATTCAGTTATGTTTGAACCGAGACTGCCCGTTTTCAAACGATCCGGCTGGCCGTATTTAACATAAACTTTGCCGCGATCGTCTGTGCCGTAAGGCTCACGAACCGCCAGCGTAAATTCCTTGCGAGCGTGCGCAATGCGCTCCCAATGTTCGATCAATCTTTCGTTGCCGGAAGTCATGGGATTGGGATCCTGAGCATTCCAAAAGATGACCATTTCACGGGTCAATTTTCTTAAATCATTCTTCGCCAAATTTTGCCATTTTTTAGCACTTTCCTCGTCAAGCAGCGGAATCACGCGCGCCGCTTCATTGCGCAGAATTTTGGCGAATTTTCCAACTTTTGCGTTCTGGACATTTTTCAAATAAATCTCGCACGCCGTACCGTAAAATTTTGACGCTTTCCGTTCCGTCGCAAGCTCAATAAATGCGATTCCGATGCGCGGGTCGCCCTGTCCCGAAACATCCATTGCGACATGCTCTCGCCACCAAACCTGCAAGGCTTTTTCCCACTCGCCTTGCTTTTTAAGTTCCAGGCCTTGTTCAAAACTGCCGGGATTCTGCTTGATCGCCGTCGCCGTTGTTTGAAAGTCGAGCCCGTTCTGTGAATCTGGGTAGTACTCCCACGGCAATTTCTCAGCAAGCCGCTCAAATCCCATGTAGCCGCCAAGAAGTATGTCCTTCGGGCTGTAAACGTGACCGTCTGAATCGATCACGGTTCCCGGCTCGAGAAGCGTGAGCATCGACATTTGATCATAGGTTTTCGGCGCCCAGTGTTTTCGCAGGCGCAGCGATGCGTCGCTTATTCTGTTTCGATTCACCCCTCCCGGCCCCTGGCTCAGGATCAAATCGACATAATTCTGCTCGGCTTTTTCGCCGTCAAAGAAAACATAAACCTTGTCTTCAAAAACCAGTTTTTTTTCAAATGGCCGACCTGTGGCAACCCAAAGCGATTCAGGCGGAATTGTGACGGGTTCTTTTGATTTTTGAGATTCCGGCAGTCTAAAAATCGAGAAAGCCGATTTCTGCGATTGCGGTCTGGACAAAGTCGCCAGAAAATGCCTCAACGAGCCGTGATAGGCTCTTTCACGTTTTTTCGCCCAGCGCTTGCTTTGGCCGTCGTTTTTGGGCGCAAGTTCTTGAAACCAAATTTTCCCATTGTAGGCGATGATGCTGTCGGAAGCGTGAAAATCTTCTAAAATGTACTGTACTTTGTAGCCCAAGGCCCGGTTTTCTACGATGATCGGTTCATCACTAAAAGCGACGAGCGTCTTATCGTCAGGCTTGTTTAATCGCACCACCTCAGGGTTGATGATTTTGCATTGCGTCGCGTTCTTGCTTTGCCCGAGAAGTATCGAAGCAAACAGCTTGAACCAGGCTTTCCTCGTTCTGTCGCTCAACGCCTTAACGGTGATTTCCGGCGCTTGCAGCACGGTCGGCTTCAGTCGAAATTCTAATTGTTGATCATCCATGCCATAAACCTCAACACGTGCTGACGCAACTTTGTAGCCGATCATGGAAACGACGATTTGGTGCGATCCTCCGGGCGGGTTGTGTAAGGTAAAAAAGCCGTTGGCGTTGGTCGCCGTTCCAATCATCGTATTGGCGAGAAAAACGTTCGCAGCCTGGAGCGGTACGCCGGTGCTGTCGTCAATCACGCGTCCGGAAATTGCGCCAGTGACTTGCGCGGAAAGATCGATTGTGGAAAAAATGGACAGAGCCGACAAAAGCAAGAAATTGTATCGAAACTGCATTTAAACCCCATGTTTTAAAGATAGCCAAAAGACATAACTTAAAGCTTCAAGAGAAGGCTCAGGCGCTCCTTAAGGGCCTACGATTCATGCAACGCCTCACTGGAAATCCCGGTTTCATAATATTTTTGCAGCAAGATTTTGAAGGCGCTTTCATCATAGTTTGACGTTTTCAAACGACCGTTCAAAAGATCGAGAATCTCCTGTACCTTCGATTTAACCCATTTTCGTAGAGCATCCGGCGAGTTCTTTTTTTGATCGCAAGCGTTTACGAGCGGCGTTGCGCCGGCATAGACTTCTTTATCGCGCAAATGATCAAAATTCACCCCGAATAATTGGAGAAATCTTTTGAGCTTTTCGGAAGTGCAACCCGGGCAAAAGGCCAGCACGTCGCGCCGTAAAACAATGATGCGCGCAACAAGCTTGAGGATAAGCTCGACCTTGTGTCGCGTCTTGCCGAAAAGCTTTAAAATCGTTTCGAGTCTTTTGAATTCGGCCTGGATCACCAATTCAGAATAGACGACTTCTTCTTTTTCGCTCATACCGTCGTAGTGGCGCTCTTCGAGAGATTCCGCCGCCCCCTCCGCGCGCTTCCGACCGCGCTTGTGCTCCAGGCACAAATTGTAGACTATTTTGGAAAAATAAGTCGAGACGAAGCAAGTGTGATTATACTGCGCCTGCATGTTTCGAATCCGGCTTTCCAACAATCGCAAGTTGATGAATTGAATCACGTCTTCTTTTTCATCGGTGCGGAAAAAGCCTGAGGAAACAAATTTTTGCACAATGATTGAAATCGTGCTTTGGTATTTTTCAACCAGCGCATTCGGGCTATTGTATAACAGATCAACGTCTGCTTCGTTTTTGCTTTTCATCAATTTTTCCAATGATGTTGCACGCTTTCAAAAAAATAAACGAGGCTGAAAAAGAATGTCAAGCCGCCGCTGACTGAGGAGATCGCCCAACGCCCCTGGTGCAACATTTGAGTTGCAAGTTTAGATAAAGTTGTTATTTTTGCAGGAATTACGCCCATTCAGGGATGAAATTTTATTAATTCAGGAGGCTACATCATGAACAAACGAATCGGGCGGGGATTCGTCATTCTTCTGCTGCTTTCCACGGGAGCGTCGGCGCAAGGATTGCGAGGAGCGACGTCTTTTGGTTTCAAGGCCGGCGGCACGCATTACGAAGGCGATGATTTCAAAGCCCCCCTTCCCCGACCCTACGGCACGTTTTTTTTCGAACATTTTCTTTCCAGCCGCTTTTCCATCGAACCTTCCTTCAACACAGGCGAAGTTGCGGCGCGAACCGGCGACCGGCGATTTTTGACCCGACTTTACGGCGTTGGCTTGACCATGCGCTTTGCGATTATCGGCCCGGAAATATTCCGACCCTACCTTGCCGCAGGGGGACGATACTTCACCTATGACATTAAGCGCAACGACAATAACGTCAATTTTGATCCCAATCTCGACGTAAGCAAAAACTTCGTGACGGCGCCGGTTGGCGGCGGAATCAGCATTCGGTTTTCCAGCGTCGTTTCTTTTGACGGCAGGGCTTATTATCACTTTGCTTTCAACGACCTCTACGACGCCACCGAAGTCTTTCCAAAGGACGACCATTTTTTCACCGCCTCCGCCGGTTTGACTTTCACATTCCGCAAAAAACGAGACATTGACGGAGACGGACTTTTTACCAAAGACGAAAAACGCTACGGCACGAATCCCAAGCTGGCCGACACCGATGATGACGGCTTGAACGACGGCGAAGAAGTACTCATTCACAAAACGAACCCGCTTTTGGCCGACTCGGACCGTGACGAACTTTTAGACGGTGAAGAAATTCAAAAATATCGCACCGATCCGAAAAAGGCCGACTCAGACGGCGACAAAATTAAGGACGGCCTTGAGGTCAATCGCTCCAAGACCGACCCCATGTCCGCCGATACTGACAGCGACGGCCTGGATGATTTGGAAGAACTGCGCCAGCGCACCTACCCGACCAAAGCCGACTCAGACGAAGACGGCCTCAATGACGGCGACGAAATCAAAATTCATAAAACGCATCCCCGCAAAGCCGACACCGATAAT
Source organism: uncultured Deferribacteres bacterium (assembly GCA_964014485.1). Lineage (GTDB taxonomy): Bacteria > Zhuqueibacterota > Zhuqueibacteria > Zhuqueibacterales > Geothermadaptataceae > CAXHAT01. The sequence goes on along the minus strand of CAXHAT010000007.1, from coordinate 29,422 downwards.
GACGGCCTAAACGACGCCGATGAAATCAATCGTTATAAAACCAATCCCCTCGAGCGTGACAGCGACAAGGACGGCTTGAAAGACGGTGAAGAAGTCAATCAGCACAAAACCGATCCGCTTAAAAACGACACTGACGGCGGCTCTATCGACGACGGGACGGAAGTTCTGCGCGGCTCAAATCCATTGTTGGCTGATGACGACGTGCCTGTTTTAGACATCAAAGAAAACAAACGCATCATCCTCGACGGCGTGACTTTTCGCACCGGCAGCGCGGAAATTGATCCGTCGTCAGCGAGAATTCTCGACCAGGCGTATTACACGCTGGTGCAGAATCCGGAAGTGCGCGTCGCCATTCACGGCTACACCGACAACACCGGCAGTCTGCAATTAAACATGCGACTGTCGCAAGATCGCGCCGACGCCGTGAAGTTTTTCCTCGCCGAGCGCGGCATAGAACCAAGCCGAATCAGATCGGAAGGCTTTGGCCCGCGCAACCCGGTAGCGCCCAACTCCACACGCGAAGGCAGGCGCAGAAATCGTAGAATCGAATTCGTAGTGGTAGACCAAAATTAGGGATGAAAGATGAACAGGCGTTTTTGTTTTTTGCTGATTTTAGCAGGTTTTTTAGGTTGTCAAAATTCCCAGGAAGCAGAAGCGCCTGATCGCGTGCCGCAGTGGGCCAAAGAGGTTGTTTGGTACCAGATTTTCCCGGAACGCTTTCACAACGGCGATCCGAGCAACGATCCGACGACCAGAGAAATGAAAGGCTCGTGGCCCGATTTTCCGCCCAGCGAAGATTGGCAGGTTCATCCCTGGACTTCTGACTGGTATAAATTGCAGCCGTGGGAAAATGTCACCGGTCGCGGCTTCTACTGGGAATCCGGTCATCGTCGATACGGCGGCGATCTTCAGGGGGTTCTGGACAAGCTTGATTATCTGCAAGAGTTGGGCGTCACGGGGATCTACTTTAACCCGCTTTTCGAATCACCTTCGCTGCACAAATACGACGCTTCGCTTTATCGTCATATTGACAACAATTTTGGCCCGGAGCCGGAAAAAGACCGCGCGCTTTGGGAGCAGGAAGACCCGGCTGATCCGGCGACTTGGCAATGGACGGCGGCGGACAAGCTTTTTCTCAAACTTCTGGACGAATGTCACAAGCGCGGCATCCGCGTTATCATCGACGGCGTCTGGAACCACGTCGGCTCCACTTTTTGGGCGTTTCAGGACTTGGTCGAAAACCAGCAGAATTCAAAATACAAAGACTGGTTTACGGTCAAAGCCTGGGATGATCCCGCCACTAGCGATACAAGCGAGTTCGATTACGAAGGCTGGTTCGGCGTGCGCACTTTGCCTGAAATTCGTGAAAACGAAAACGGTTTTGTCCCGGCTTTTCAAGAGCACGTCCGTAACATTTTAAAACGCTGGATGGATCCAAACGGCGACGGCGATCCATCGGACGGCATTGACGGCTGGCGGCTGGACGTTTCGGAAATGGTCGAACTTAAGTTTTGGCACAAATTCAGGGGCTGGGTCAAGGAGATCAATCCCGACGCCTATATCACTGGCGAGTTGTGGTGGGAAGATTGGCCCAAAAACAAGATGTTCAACGCCGCGCCGTGGCTGGACGGGCGCGCTTATGACGCCGTGATGAATTATCGTTTCGCGGCGGCGGTCAAGCAATTTGTCATCGATCAAAAAACGCAAATCTCCGCGCAAACTTTCGCAGACAAAATGCGGCAAATCCGCGCCGATTATCACTCCGAAAATTACCACGTCCTGCAAAATCTCATGGCCAGCCACGACGTTGACCGCGTTAATTCGCAAGTCGTCAATCCGGATCGCTGGTATGATCATGACGCCAAGCCAGAGCCGCAGAACAATTACGACGTTCGCAAGCCAAACGCCGAAGAAGTGCAAAAGCACAAGTTGATCGTCGGCATTCAAATGACCATGCCCGGCGCGCCGATGGTTTATTACGGCGACGAAGCCGGCATGTGGGGCGGCGACGACCCGGACTGTCGCAAGCCGATGGTTTGGCCGGAATTCGAGTACGACGATGAAACGACGCATCCGCAAGGCAAGCAGCGCCCGCGCGATACGGTTGAATTCAATCAGGACTTGTTCGATTGGTACAAAAAACTGATCGCAATTCGAAAATCAGACCGCGTTTTTTCCGTCGGTGAGTTGGCGTTTTTCAAAATCGACAATGAGCGTAAGATTGTCGGTTACAAAAGAACGCTCGCCGGTGAAGAGCGGTTCGTGATCATCAACAACAACGACGCCCAAAGCATCGAAATCGATGCCGCGGAGGGAACGACTGCCTTCGAAGATTTGATTTCAGGCGAGACCTTCAGCGTTGAATCAGGCAAATGCGTCATCACCGTGCCTGCATTGCAACTTGCCGTTTTGAGACCTTCGTCCCGATAACTAACTGATACTGATGTTACGCGCGGCAACGCATATCCTAAGTCTCGGGGCAAATCTTGTCTCATTAGCGCCGGGCTTCAGCCCAATGTCACTAACTTTTTGCTTTGGTTACGCTCAAACAAACTAAAGTTTGAACTACAAACCACCGTACATCCTTCTACTCTGAGCGTAAGAGAAGCACTGTCGTTTGTAGTTCAAGCTTCAGCTTGCCCTGTGGTGACCATTATCAAGACTTGTTTAAGTTCAAAATCACAAAAAGTTAGTGACATTAGGCTTCAGCCCGGTGAAGCGCAGAACGCCCACTTCCTTCTCTTCCGCCGCGCTGACGCGGCGGAAGAGAGGGACAAGGGACAGCCGTCCTCAAATATCTCCGCTCTGAAGAACGGAGCTAATGAGAATCAATAGTTGCCTACGGGCTTTGATCACGCACGCCAAACGAGGCGCGCGTAACATCAGTAACTAAACAGCCGGAAATCCAGCAAATCGCGCCCCCGACACTACTACTTATCCTGTAAAAACGCGATAATGCGCAACGGCGCGCCGCTGCCGCCTTTGATTTTCATCGGCAATGCAACGATGTATGCGCCTTGCACCGGCAATTGATCAAGATTGGCCACGTTTTCAAAAGCGGGGATGTTTTTTTCGAATAAAATCCTGTGACTCTCGAAAAGCTTGGATTGGCCGAAATCAATGCTCGGCGTGTCCAACCCAATTGCCTTGATTTGGCGCTCTGTAACCAACCATTTCGCCGCTTCCGGATCCAGTCCCGGAAAATGCAATTCAGCGACGGCTTCCGGGCCAGTCATTTCCGTTCCCAGGTACCCCAGCCGATCCGGCCAATATTTCCCGTAGCCAAAACGGAGCAAAACGATGGCGTCATCCGGGATTTTGCCGTTTTGTTTCTCCCAATTTTCGAAATCCTCGGTCGATAAAAGATAATCCCGGTTGTTCACCGCCTTTTCCGAAACATCGACGACCACGGCAAAGCCGGTCAGATTGTCCAGCGGGATTTGCTCCGTCGTCCATTGACCTTCCGCAAAATGGATCGGCGAATCAAGGTGGGTGCCGCCGTGTTCAGCGGTGCACAAATTATTGGCGGCGTAATAATAACCCGCTTCGGTCATGCCCGCCGAAACGATCTCGAGCTGAAACCCGTCAGCGGTCGGCCAGTAGATTGTTTCTTCAGAATATTCATACGTTAAATCGATCCAACGACCGTTAAACGCACCGGTCTCCGCCGATTTTTCACAAGCCATCCAAAAACTGCCTAGAAAAATTACTATAAAAAATCCCTGCGCTTTTTGCATACCGTCACCTCTGAAAATATTTCGCATTACAGAAAAAAATGCTTGCAACAAACGGTGAACATCGGTATAATTTTTGACCTTTTGTCCACCAAATTCGCCACATGCTTCGTCGTCTCCGCTCTGAAAAAACACCTTTGCTTATATGAAGCCGCCTTGCGCTAAATGCAAGCGTTTACGGCTATTCGCGCTTGACAATTTTTCCACTTCTCTTTAATTGAGCTAATGCCATTATTCAAGGAGGGTAATATGGACACTTTCTGGGACGGGGTTTTGCGTTTTGATCGATTTGAAATTCCGGTCAAGCTCGTTTCAGCACATCAGTCCAGCGGCATTCAGTTTGATGCGCTCCACAAGTCTTGCTCCGCGCCTGCGTCACTGAGCAGATCATGCCCGGAGCACGGAACGGTTCCGGAGAGAGAAATCGCGCTGGGAGTAAAAATCGGCAAAGACAGATTTTTGCAAGTCGAACAGGAAGATTTTGAGTTGGCGGCGGCGAAAAGCGCGAAAACGATTTCAATCGACAAGTTCGTCAAGAAGACGGCGGTTGATCCCTACTATTTCCGCGACTCTTTTCTTCTTTCTCCAGAGCAAAACGCAGCTCAGGAGTACAAAATTTTAAGAGAGGCGCTTCTTAACGCAAAAACGTTTGGCCTGGCGGAAATACATCTGGAAAAAGAACAATGTACTGCTGCAATCTGGGCCAAGGAAAACGCATTGTATTTGACGACTCTCAGGCCATCGCACGAACTAGTTCAAGCGCCCAAAATTGAGAAGCCGGCCGTACCGACTCAAAAGGAAAAATATGAGATTCAACGAGCGGAAGAATTTATCAATCGTCATTCTGAAGCTGCGTTCTCGCCGGAATTCGATGATGTGATTCAAGAGAGGCTTCTTTTTCTTTTGAGCCAAAGGATTGTCCAGGAAGAAAGCGGCAACGTTTTTTCGCTGCAAATCCCGACCGATCTGGCGTATTCTGACGCCCCTTCTTCAAAAGCCGTCGATGCGTACATCAGTCAAAATATGGAAAAAGCGCCCTTTCTCCATCGCAACGAACAGAGAAAAGCGTCCTGATTATTTGTGTTTTCTGGAATGCTTCAGTTTTTTGACCGCCGAATTTACTACCTGACACTTTTTATATCACTCCTTCGGAGTTTGGTAAAGATGATTTGGTTCGGATTTTTCTATAATCATTTCACCCCTGTCGGGGTTTTCAGGCGGCAAAAACCCCGACAGGGGTGGAATGATTATAGAAAATGCGCCAAAAATCTTCCCTGAAACCCCGAATGGGGTGACATGAACTCACAGCATCAAAAAGTGTCAGGTAGTGAACCGTCAAAAAGCTTTCAATCGCCCGGCAACATCGTTCCACTCGTGAATTTCTGTTTGCACGCTGCCTGTCAATTTTCCAGTTCAATACATGACGCTTTTCACCCGGCCCCTCTGCGGCGATTGAAAAACAGCCAAAATTGATACTTAAGCCTGATTGATGAAATCCAACTTTCCAAGTTCCGTCATCACACTTTTTTTGCTGTCGCTCCACCTTTCCTGCGCATCGAAGAGCAGCCCGCCGAATATTCTCATTCTTTTCACCGACGATCAGCGCTTCGACACAATCCGTGCTCTCGGAAATAATGAAATTCACACGCCAAACATGGATCGTCTGGCAGCGATGGGCACGGCGTTTACACGAGCGCATGTCATGGTTGGCTACAGCGGCGCCGTCTGCGCCCCAAGCCGCGCCATGCTGATGACAGGTCGCCATGCGTTGGGGATCGTGCGTTCCGGGGGGTACATCCCAGAAGAACATAAAATGATGCCTGAGCACTTTGCCGAGCAAGGTTACGCGACTTTCGCAACAGGAAAATGGCACCAAAGCCGCCACGATTTCGCACGCGCTTTTTCAAACGGCGACAACATTTATTTTGGCGGTATGCACTGGCCAAAGGACGGCGGGCACGAGCGTCCCTGGCTGCACCATTTCGATGAAAACGGCGAATATCCCAACGAAGCGCGATTTCAAGCCGACAAATTTTCCAGCGAAACATATGCGGACGCGGCAATAGATTTTATCGAACGGCAAAAAGACGGCGATGAACCATTTTTCGCCTATGTTTCATTCACTTCTCCGCATGATCCGCGCACCGCGCCGCAAGAGTTTCGCAAACTTTACGATCCGGCAAAAATCTCCCTGCCGCCGAACTTCATGCCTGAACATCCTTTCAATAACGGCGATTTGCGCCTGCGGGACGAGAAGCTGCTTCCCTGGCCGCGAACACCGGAGATGATCAAAAAAGAAATCGCCGAATATTACGCCATGATCAGCGAGGTCGACGCGCAAATCGGACGCATTTTGGACGCGCTGGAAGCGTCCGGGCAACTGGAAAACACAATCATCGTTTTCGCTGGAGACAACGGACTTGCCGTCGGGCAGCACGGCTTGTTGGGCAAACAAAACCTGTACGAACACAGCGTGCGCATTCCAATGATTATGGCCGGGCCGGGCGTTCCGGCTGGAGAAAAGCGGGAACAATTCGCCTATCTTTTCGATCTGTTCCCAACCTTGTGTGAAATGAGCGAAACGTCGATCCCTGAGACTGTTCAAGGAAAAAGTCTGGCACCGATTTTACGTCAGGAAAATGCTTTTCTGAGAGAAAACGCGTTTTTTCTTTATTACGATTTTCAACGCGGCGTTCGAACACATGACAATTGGAAGCTGATCAAATATTTTGTGAACGGCGTTGAAACGACGCAATTGTTTGATTTGAATGTTGATCCATCTGAAACGAAAAACCTCGCCGATGATCCTGCGGCGGCGGGGCGTCTGACTCAATTGCGGGAAATTTTACGGCATGAGATGAAAATTCGCGGCGACGAATTGGATATCGGCCTAGAAAATTGGGGCAAGCCTGCGCCGCGCGGCCCGAAAGTTTCACACAACGCAGTTGGTAAGTCGGTCAAATTATCAATCGCAAACAGTCCCAAATATCCGGCGCTTGGCGCGCGCTCGCTCATCGACGGACGATTGGGGCAAAAGGACGATTTTCGACAACATTGGCTGGGATTTGAAGGCGATGACCTGGAAGCTTTGATTGATCTCGGAGAAGTCGTGGAAATAAAAAATATTTCCGTTAGTTTTTTACAGAATATTCCGGCCTGGATATTTTCGCCCGCTGAAGTCGCGTTTGATGTGTCTGAAAATGGTGAATCATTTCAAAACGTTGCACATTTTCAGGCGGAAGCCTCGAAGGAAGAAAGAATGGTTCAGGAGGTCGTTAAGGAAGGAATCGCCAAGCGCGCTCGCTTTGTTCGGATTCGAGCAAAAAACACCGGCGAGTGTCCGGCATGGCATCCTGGCGCTGGAGGAAAAGCTTGGCTGTTTGTGGATGAGATTCAAATCAAATAGAGATTCGATGCTCTCAGGGAATTCAAATGTCGTCTAAAAAAAATCGCTCACGTCGTCAATTTATCAAGACCGTCGCCGCCGGTTCAGCTTCTGCCGCGATCACGCCGACAATACTCAAAGCAAAAACTTCACAGCAATTTTTAGAGCCAAAGCGCTACACGGCTAACGATAAAATCCGCTTGGCGACGATTGGTATGGGCATTATCGGATTTATCGATACTGAGACGGCCTTGCGCGTTCCGGGCGTTGAGCTCGTTGCCGTTGCCGATCTTTACGACGGCAGGAGAACGCGAGCGCAAGAAGTCTACGGCTCGCATATTTTTACAACACGTGACTATCGCGAAATCTTACAGCGCGACGACGTCGATGCGGTCATCGTCGCGACTTCCGACCACTGGCACGCTCAAATTGCAATCGACGCGATGGAAGCGGAAAAACACGTCTATTGCGAAAAGCCGATGGTGCGCACGCCGGAAGAAGGGCGGCGCGTCATTGAAGCTGAGAAAAAAACAGGCAAAGTACTGGAAGTCGGCAGTCAGGGCGTGAGTTCAATTTTGAATGACAAAGCCCGGCAGCTTTTTGAAGAAGGTGCAATTGGCGAACTGAATTTCATTGAAGCCAGCTTTCGGCGCAATTCAGACGTCGGCGCGTGGCAATATTCCATCCCTCCGGACGCTTCCCCGCAAAACGTCGATTGGGAGCGTTTTCTTGGCGAAGCGCCAAAGCGACCGTTCGATGCGACGCGTTTTTTCCGCTGGCGCAACTATACTGACTACGGCACGGGGATTCCCGGCGACCTTTTCGTCCACCTTTTTTCCGCCGTTCACCATATTTTGACTTCGCACGGCCCGACGCGCATTTCAGCTATGGGCGGGCTGCGGTTTTGGAAGGACGGCAGAGACGTTCCCGACGTAATTGCCGGTCTTTTTGATTTCCCCCAAGCAAAGGCGCACCCTGCGTTTACTCTTGCGCTGACTGCAAATTTCGTCGACAATAGCAGCGGCCCTTCGGGAACGCTCATCATTGGCAGCGAAGGCATGATGCGCATCCAGGGTTCGCGTCTCACGCTGGAAAAGCGCGGGCAATATAAACGTACTGAGCAGGAATATGTCGAAGGGTATAACTCCGTGCGTACTTTTTCTGAAGCGACGCAGCGAGACTTTGTCGAAGAATATCGCCAAATGAAGGCGGCGCAAGGCAAACCGGAGTCCGCTGTAACCGGTGTGAGCGAGTATCAAACGCCCGAAGGTTACGATGCGCGGCTGGATCATTTTTACAATTTCTTTTCGGCGATTCGCGAAAACGGCAAGGTGGAAGAAGATGCGACGTATGGTTTGCGTGCCGCGGCGCCCGCCGTTCTCACAAACACGGCTTACGCCGATCAGCGCATTGTGAATTGGGATCCGGAAAAATTGCTTGTCGGCAACTAAGCCGCCTCAATAATAGATGAACTTAACCCAAAGGAGAGTGAGACATGAAACGCTTGTTGGTGATTTTGATCGTTTGCTTTTCAGTGACGCAAAGTTTTGCGGCAAAGGACGCTTTGAAAGACAATCCGCGCGTTGCGGAAGCGATTCAACTTTTGGAGATTTGGCTGCAAGCCGAGCGCGATTATGAAGAGATTCCGGGCTTGTCCATTGCCGTCGTTCATGATCAGGAATTGGTTTGGAGTCAGGGATTCGGATTTGCCGATCTCGGTGAAAACAGGCCGATTACAGCAAAGACGATTTACAGCATTTGCTCGATTTCAAAGCTCTTCACCAGCATTGCCGTGCTTCAACTGCGCGACAAAGGCTTGCTTGATCTCGATGATCCCGTCAGCAAGCACCTGCCCTGGTTCCAAATTCAGGAAAAACATGCTGACGCCGGCAAAGCTACGATTCGCAACATCCTGACGCACTCTTCCGGTTTGCCCCGGGAGTCTGCGTTTCCCTACTGGAGCGCACCGGATTTTGAGTTTCCAACGCAAAAAGAAATCATGGAACGCGTCTCGGAACAGGCGACGCTCTACCCTGCCGACACCTATTTTCAATATTCGAATTTAGGGCTGACGTTGGCAGGCGAAGTGGTTGCGGCGGCGAGTGGACAAAGTTACGAAAAATACGTAATGGAAAATATTCTAAAGCCGCTCGGCTTACAAGACACGCGGCCTGAAATGCCCGAAAAGTTACGCGGCAAAGCCTTGGCCGACGGGCACAGCGCCAAAACGCGCAAAGGCGTTCGCGAAGAAGTGCCTTTCTTTCAGGCCAATGGCGTCGCGGCGGCGGCGGGATACTCCTCCACTGTAGAGGACTTGGTGAAATTCGCTTCGTGGCAGTTTCGCGTCTTAAGCGGTGACGACGCGGATATTCTTCAGAAAAATACTCTGCGCGAAATGCAACGCGTCCAATGGCTCGATCCGAATTGGCGCACAAGCTGGGGCTTGGGATTCGCCGTTTGGCGCAGCGACAACAAGACTTTTGTCGGGCACGGCGGGAGCTGCCCCGGTTTTCGCTCGCAATTGCTCATCATGCCGAAAGACAAAATCGCTGTTGCCGTCGCAAGCAATGCATCCGGCGTCAATCCGCGCGCTTATGCACAACGGGCTTATGAGATTCTTGCACCGGTTATTTCAAAAGCAAGCAAAGCTGAAAAAAGCGAATCTGCTGAAGAAGAAAAACCGGATTTCTCGAAGTTTACCGGAATTTACAATTCTCAGCCTTGGGGAGGGGAAACGGCGGCGATTATTTGGGAAGGAAAATTGGCTATGGTTGGCTTGCCCAGCTCAAATCCGCTCTCAGGAATGACCAAACTCAAGCACATCGAAGACAATCGTTTCCGCCGCATTCGAAACGATGATGAGTTAGGCGAAGAGTTTATTTTTCAGATGAATGACGCGGGCGAGGTCGTGAGTCTGAAACGGAACAGCAACATTAGCAGAAAATTGAAGTAAGCCATTCCGACTTCGTCAAATCTATCGAAAAAATCTGGCCCAAAGAATTTATTGGCGGGACAACGTTCGGCTGCACGCCAATAAATTCTTTGCGGTTCTCAAAAAGTTACAGCTTTTCAGGATTGTCTGGCTGGCGTGTTTCGTTTTCACTCTCGTCTGAGTCACCTGACGCGAATGCAGCTGAATCGTCCGAAGAGCCATTGCTCTCATTCTGCTCCCTCTCGGCCCTTTTAATTTCCTGTTCGCCTTTAAAAATGCCGTAGATCAACATAAAAAGCCCTGTGGTGATAGAAATATCGGCGACATTAAAAATTGCCGTTCTAACCGTTTCACCGAGCCCCAAATTCAAAAAATCGACAACAGCGCCGTCTCGAAAAATGCGGTCGTAAAAATTTCCAAGTCCGCCGCCGAGAATGAGGCAGAAGCCGTAGAATTGCGTCATGTGATCCTGGTAACTGCGGAAAAGGTAGATGGCGAGGAATAGCAGAAAAACGCCTTGCCCCACGATAAAAATCCAAAAGCGAACTTCTTCGGATAAATTTGCGCCAATGCTGAATGCAGCGCCGGTATTGAGAACGTATTGAATTCGGACAACGTCGTTCAGGTATGAATCGTACGGCCCATGGAGCTCCAAATTATCCTGGGCGATCGTCTTTGTCGCCTGATCGCAGCCGACGGAAAAAAGTATGATAATAAGGGAAAAAAGTAATCGTTTTTTCGCAACAGAATTCAGCGCCACGTCAAACTCCGTAATTTCTGTGATAATATTTGAAAACGCCAATATAAGACTCCGCCGCCTTCTCGGCAATTCATTTTTTGAACAGATTTGAGCGTTCAGAGGGTTCTAACTTTCCCTTGACATCCTGACGGGTGATCGTTAGATTTTGAAAAATCAACAAAAGTGACAGCGCTTTTTAATCTCTCCATAGAATTTTTTAATAGAACATAGGGTCAAATGGAAGTCTGGAAGGAATTTGAACACAATGAAATCACGCACAGCGCCGCGCACCATCTAATGGCGATTTCTCACCTCTTGGGAAAGCACGGCTACGCTCGCGTTACCGATGTTGCGCGGAGGTTGAGCATAACGCGGGGCAGCGCTTCAATTACGCTGAAAGCACTGAAAGAACGCGGTCTTGTCGTTGAAGATGAAAACAAATTTCTGAAGCTTTCACCCAAAGGCGATTCGTTAGCCAGCGTTATTCAATCCAAACGCAAAATTCTCATCACATTTTTCCGCGACGTTTTGGGCGTTAATCCGGAAACTGCGGAAATCGACGCTTGTAAAATCGAACATTTGATCAGCTACGAAACCGGGGAAAAACTGCTCTCATTCATCAAGTTTTTTGATGCCGCCAACCCCAAGGCGCACTCTTTATTGCAAGCTTTTGAAGCCTACCACCTCGAATGCTCCGACAGCTTACAGTGCCCGATTTGTAAAGGCAATTGTCTCATCGAAAGCGGGCAACTGCCGGACTAAAATACTCGCCGTATCTTTAGATTGCCGGTAATCTGACCGGAGCAAAAAGCCCAACGACAAAATCCGTTGACATTCACCGCCCCTTCAGTTACTTTTTTCGCAAGAGGAATTAAAGAGGCGGAAATGGAAAAAAAGTTGTTCTTGATCGATGGATCGGCGCTTGCGTACCGATCCTTTTTTGCGTTTATCAGCAATCCTTTGATAAATTCTCGGGGGGAAAACACCAGCGCCGTTTTTGGCTTTCTCCGCGCCGTCTTCAAAATTGAAGACGAAGACGATCCGGCTTATATGGCCGTCGTTTTCGATACGCGCGAGCCAACCTTCCGCCACAAAGCTTACGCCGCCTACAAAGCCACGCGTGAAAAAATGCCCGAGGACATGCGGGATCAAATTCCCAAGCTAAAAAACGTCATCAAGGCTATGAACATCCCGCTTATTGAAGCGCCCGGTTTTGAAGCTGACGACGTACTTGCAACGTTGGCGATAAAGGCGGAAAAGCAGGGGATAAAAACTTATATCGCGACGGCGGACAAAGACATGATGCAGGTGGTCACGCCAGACATTCTGCTTTATAACCTAAAGCGTTCCGGCGCCGATGTCGAAATTTTCGATCCGAAGGGCGTGAAGCAAAAAATGGGCGTGCCTCCTGAACAAATCGTCGATTATCTCGCTTTGGTCGGCGATACGTCGGACAACGTTCCGGGCGTGCCAAGAGTTGGGGCAAAAACGGCGGTTAAGCTGCTCGAAGAGTTTGGCAGCCTTGAAGGCGTTCTCGAAAACGTTGACGAGGTCAAAGGCAAGGCGGTGCAAACCAGCCTGCGGGAAAACGTCGATCAAGCCAAGTTATCGCAAGACCTGGTGACGCTTGAATTGAACGCGCCGGTAGAGCTGGATTTGGAACAATTATCGCGAAAATCGCCTGACGCGGAAAAACTGATCGAACAATTGCGTGATCTTGAGTTCAATTCTCTCATTGCGCGTTTTCAAGGCGAAGTTGAGCAGCCTCAGGAAAAACGCGACTACCAGACAATCAAAACGAGGCGGCAACTCGATAACCTGGTACAAAAGTTAGAAGAAACCGGGCATTTCACTTTCGATTTGGAGACGACCTCGCAGTATCCGATGATGGCCGAGATTGTCGGTTTCTCATTTTCCGTAGCGGAAGGCGAAGCTTTTTATGTGCCGGTAAAAACGCCGCCGGAAGGCGTTGCTCCATATTCAGTCATGGTTCTGGACGGCGAGGAAGAGATCGATTTGATCGCCAGACTCGGACCATTGCTGACAGACGCGAGCATCTCGAAAAATGGCCAGAATGCAAAATATGACATTCTTGTGCTAAAGAATTATGACGTCATCGTGCAAGGCCTCAAGTTCGACACAATGCTCGCTTCCTACTTGCTAAATCCCGGTGCCGGTAAAAAATACAATCTTGATGCGCTGGCACTGGAGCATTTTAATCTTACAAAAATCCCCACTTCCGACTTGATCGGCAAGGGCAAAAAACAAATCACGATGCGCGAAGTGCCGGAAGAAACGGTCGCGGAATATGCTTGTGAAGACGCAGACGTGACCGAGCGATTACGACGCGTTTTTGAGCCGAAAATCAAAGCAGCCGGCCTCACGAAACTTGCCGAAACGATTGAAATCCCGCTGGTTGACGTGCTGGTTCAGATGGAATACAACGGCATTGCGCTGGATTTGCCTTACCTCGAAAAAATGTCGCACGACATGGCTGTGTCCTTGGGTATTTTGGAGAAAGAAATTTATGCCTTGGCGGGCGGCGAGTTCAACATCAACTCCACCAAGCAGCTTGGCAAGATTCTGTTTGAAGACTTAAAATTGCCGGTGGTCAAGAAAACGAAAACCGGCTACAGCACCGACGCCAGCGTGCTGGAAAAATTGGCCAAGAAGCATCCGTTGCCGGAAAAATTGGTCGAATATCGTGAAATCACCAAATTGAAAAGCACCTATGTCGATTCCCTGCCGAAGATGGTGAACCCGCGCACAAAACGCATCCACACCTCCTACAATCAAACAATCGCCGCGACTGGCCGCCTGTCCTCCAGCGATCCAAATCTGCAAAACATCCCGATTCGCACCGAAATGGGGCGGCAGATTCGGCGTGCATTCGTCCCGGGCGAGCCGGGCTGGAAATTTCTGGCGGCGGATTATTCGCAAATCGAGCTGCGCGTTATGGCGCATCTTTCCAACGATCCCGGCATGGCCGCAGCGTTCAACGAAGGTCGCGACATACACAGCGCCACAGCGTCCGAAGTTTTTGGCGTGCCGAAAAATGAGCTCACCTCAGATCACCGGCGCAAAGCCAAAGAAATCAATTTTGGCATCATTTACGGCATCAGCGCCTATGGTCTTGCTTCGCGTTTGAACATTTCCCGTGACGAGGCCCAAAGCATTATCGCAGCGTATTTTGTGCGCTTTCCAAACGTCAATCAATTCATCATCGACACCATCGCGAATGCGCGAGCGGACGGTTATGTGACTACCTTGATGGGTAGAAAACGTTACCTGCCTGACTTGACGAGCAAGAACTTTCGTAACCGCGAATTTGCGGAACGCATCGCCACAAATTCGCCGATTCAAGGCACTGCGGCAGACATGATCAAGGTCGCGATGATCAATGTGCAAAAGCGTTTGGAAAAAGAAAAAATGCAGACAAAAATGCTTTTGCAAGTCCATGACGAACTGGTGTTCGAAACGCCTGAATCTGAGCTCGAAAAAGCCAAGCGCATCGTAGCCGAAGAGATGGAAAACGCAGTAAAATTGAATGTACCGGTAAAGGTCGACATTGGCGTCGGCGATCACTGGCTTGAAGCGCATTAGGCGCCCGACGTCCCGCTCTAGATGTTTTTACCGCGTAACGATGATGATTTCGAGAGATCGAGGATTAGAATAATGGATTGATGGAGAAATACAGCGGCGGCATAAAAGAGTAAATCACCCGCTAATCCGGCATTCCAAGAATCCATTGTTCCACCACTCCGACTTTTGCAATGACAGAAAAACAGGAAGTTGCCCAACTTAAGCGCCGCGTAAAACGCCTATCCAGCCTCATCGAGGTCAGCATGCTCGTAAATTCGACGCTTGACCTCGAACAAGTCATCAATCTGGTGATGGAAAAAGCGCAAGCGGTCATGAACGCCGAAGCAAGCAGCGTTTTGCAGTTCAATGAGCGCACCGGCTTTCTCGAATGTGAAGTGGCCCTCGGCGACGCCGGGGACGTCACCAAGCAGACGCTGCGGCTAAAAATGGGCGAGGGCATTGCAGGATGGGTGGCGGAAACGGGTGAATCGCTCAACGTTCCAGACGTCAGCGCGGACAAGAGATTTGCCCAAAAAGTGGACAATGCCACTGGCTTTGTCACCCGCTCAATTCTGGCGGTTCCGCTCAAGGTCAGAAATAAGCTTATCGGCGTGGCGGAGGTCATCAATCGTATTGATGGAAGGCCTTTCGACGAGTACGATCTGGAATTGTTCTCAACTTTTTGCCGCCAGGTCGCCCTCGCGATTGACAATGCACGCATCCACCAGTCGCTGCTCGACCAGCAGAAGTTTCGGCAGGAATTGGAAGCGGCGCGTATCATTCAGGAAAGTTTTATACCGCAGAATGCACCGAGTTGTCCGAACAATCGTTTTCAAATTTCAGCGCGCAGTATGCCCGCCTCATCCGTCGGCGGCGACTTGTATGATTTCATCGAATTTGGCGCGGATAAGCTCGGGATAGTGATTGGCGACGTCTCGGGCAAAGGCATTCCGGCGGCGCTTTACATGGCGCGCTTGATCAGCGATTTCCGTTTTCACACGCAAATTGAAGAAGCGCCGGAAAATACGTTTTTTGCCGTAAACAATTTGCTCGTTGAGCGCGGTCGACGCGGCATGTTCGTCACGCTGCTCTACCTGGTTTTGGATGCGAATACCGGCGAAGTTACTATTTTGAATGCAGGGCACGTGCCCGTTTTGCACATCAACGGCGAGACGTTTCAGAGCCGGGCTATCGACAAAAAAGTTGGTGTACCGCTTGGCATTCTGGCAAACGCGGAGTTCCAAACGCACAGATTGCAATTGCAGCCCAAAGACAAGCTCGTCTGCTTCACGGACGGCCTGATTGAAGCCAAGAATGATGCTGGCGAAAGATATTCTCTTTCTCGCTTGTTGCGCCAGCTCAAGAAAGGGTGGAAATCGCCTGAAGACGCAGTCAAAAAAACGATTTCTGAAATTGAAGCGTTTGCCGGCAAGACCCCGCAACACGACGACTTGACGGTTGTCGCGCTGGAATGGAACGGAATTCCTGCAAGCAATTAAGAGCTGTCCGAAAACCTTGGCGAATAGATGTTTTGGAGTGGGGCTATCCCAAAACATGGTTTCCGAATGAGAGACATACCATATGTAGGGGTTCAAAATCTTGAACCCCTACGACATGTTGTGGAACGCAATAAAAATATTATGTTTTTGGACAGCCGCCAACAAAGCTGTTTACTATCAAATGCTGAAGCGTCTGACTCCCAATTTTCTAACAGGCTCCAAGTAAAACTCAATTATTAGGCGGAAAAATGTCTGATCAACCACAAATGAGTATTCTTGATCATAAGCTAAAAAACGTGATTGAATTCCGTCTGCCCAGCGACCCAAAAATTCTTAAAGTCGTCCGTCTGACGACCGCATACATCGCCGAGATGGTCGGTTTTGACCAGAACGAGCAAAACAGCATCAAACTCGCCGTCGACGAAGCCTGCGCAAACATCATCAAACACGCCTACGAAAATCGCTACGACGGCCCGATTACCGTCACCTGCCGAATGCTGACCAACGGCATTGAAATTGTGCTCAATGACTTCGGCAAGAAGGTGAAAAAAGGAGAGATTCAGTCGCGAGACCTGGACGACGTCCGACCAGGCGGCTTGGGAGTGCATTTAATCGAAAGCATCATGGACGAAGTGATTTACGAAGACGCCGGGGATGAAGGCAATAATTTGAAATTAAGAAAATACAAGAAAGACAAGGAGCGCTCATGATTCAGGTTTCAACGCACGAGCTGGATAATGCAACCATGTTGGCGATTACCGGAGACGTCGATCTCTACTCGTCGCCGCGCGTCCGCGATGCGCTTCTTGCCTTAACGGACAAGAAAGTGAAAAACATTTTTATCGACCTCACGAACTGCCCGTACATGGACAGCTCGGGAGTCGCCACGCTTGTTGAAGGCCTGCAGCAGACGGGCAAGTATAAAGGCTCGCTCAAAATTTTCGGCCTCGTTTCAGCGGTCAAAGAAGTTTTTGAACTGAGTCGTCTGGACAAAGTTTTCGATATTTACCCCGACCAGGAACAGGCCATGGAGAGCCTAAAATAGATGGACGCGGTACTCCGGCTGGTCGCTGCGTTCGGACGCCCTGCTATTGATTTTCTCATCTACCTCGCCCGCATCAGCAAGCTCGCACTCGACACGCTCAAATGGACATTCGTGGCGCCGTTTCGCGGCGCAAAAATTCGCTGGCACATGGTTGCCGAGCAAGGCGTTTTAATTGGCTGGCAATCCATCCCGATCGTCAGCGTGATCGCCTTTTTTGTCGGGTTGATTCTGGCGATGCAAGCGGCGCATCAACTAAAGCCGTTTGGCGCCGAGGTGTTTGTGGCCAACCTCGTTTCCGTCGCCCAAACGCGCTCGCTTGGCCCGATTATCACAGCCATCGTCATTGCCGGGCGCAGCGGTTCAGCCATCGCGGCGGAGCTTGGCACAATGAAAGTCGCCGAAGAATTGGATGCGCTGCAAACCATGGGATTAAACCCGATAAGTTTTTTGGTCGTGCCGCGTTTTATCGCCATGATGATCATGCTCCCGGCGCTCACGCTCATCGCGGATATTGTCGGCATAACCGGGGCATACGTTTTCACCACCGGCGCGCTGGACGTGACCAGCGTTCGTTTTATTTCACAAGTGGCGAATGCGCTGGTGATTAGCGATGTCACGACCGGTTTGATCAAAACGATGTTTTTCGCGCTCATCATCGTCGGCGTCGGCTGTTACCAGGGTTTTATCGTTGACGGCGGCGCCGCCGGAGTTGGCCGCTCCACCACGCGTTCTGTGGTCATCTCAATTTTCCTGATCATCTTCGCGGACGTGATTTTTACGGCGTTTTTTTTGTTCTTTCTTTAAATCCAATTTTGCTTCTATAACGCGGAGTGCGCCGAGAATGTGTTTGTTTGGAAAGTCCTGCAAGGACGCTTGAAAATAGCCCAACGATTTATCGTTGTGGCGAAAGACCACGTTTCTCGCCTGGAAGCCCCGCAGGGACGGTTGAGATTACAGCCACAGACCCGATCTCGGTCGTCCCTACGGGACTTTAACGAAGGGAAAACCCGGTCGCTTCCCCCGGCGATCAATCGCCGGGCTATTTTCATTCGTCCCGCTGGGACTTTTCAAATACGCGCTGAGAACGCAAAGCTGCCACAAAAACTCTGCGACGACTCCGCGCCTTCGCGAGCTTTGCGTTAAAATTTTCATTTGCAAGAAAACTCAAAATGAATCAAGTTCGAGTGATTTCTTCTCATCTGATCGTAAATTTGGCGGATGGCCGCAATGTATCCGTCCTTCTGGAGTGGTACCCGCGCTTGAAAAACGCTTCAAAAAAAGAACGAGAGAACTGGCAACTGCTTGGAGACGCCTACGCCATTGAGTGGCCGGATTTGGATGAGTTTATCGGCGTTGAAGGCCTGCCGGCAGGACGGCGGAGCGGTGAAAGTAAAAAATCATTTGAAAAATGGTTGGGAGCCCGGGTCAATGAACCCCATCATCCAAATTCGTGATTTGCACACGTACTATGGCGAGCGTCATATTCTCAAGGGCGTAAATCTTGATATTATGCCCGGCGAGACGCTGGTGATTCTGGGGCGCTCAGGCTGCGGTAAAAGCACGCTTATGCGCCACTTGATCGGCCTCGCGAGACCCTCCGCCGGTTCGATTGAAATCAAAGGCAATGACATCACCGGTTTGCATGAAAACGAGATGGGCAAAATTCAGCGCAAGATGGGCGTGTTGTTTCAAAGCTCGGCGCTGTTCAACTCCATGACCGTTGGCGAGAACGTCTCTCTGCCGTTGCGCGAACACACGGAGTTAGAGCCGTCGACGATCAAGATTATGACGCGGATGAAATTGGAAGTCGTTGGCTTGCGAGGCTTCGAGAGTTTTAAGCCCGCCGAGCTTTCCGGCGGCATGAAAAAACGCGCCGGACTCGCTCGCGCCATCGCGATGGATCCAGACATTCTGGTCTGCGACGAACCGTCGGCGGGGCTCGATCCTGTGGTCGCGCGTGGCATCGACGACCTCATTCTTCGCTTGAAAAGCGCGTTCAAAATGACGATCATTGTGGTAACGCACGAACTGGCTTCAGTTTTCCTGATTGCAGACCGCGTCGCAATGCTGCACGAAGGCCAAATCATCGCGGACGGAACGTTGGAAGAATTGCAAGCGAGCGAAAATCCAGTTGTGGAAAAATTTCTCAATCGTGAGCCGGAAGACGAAGCCATTGATCGTGAAGCCTATCTTAATACATTGGTCAGAGTATAAGTAGCTGGAATAGTGGAGTGCTGGATTATTGGATTGATGGAAATCAAAAACCCAGTAATCCAACAATCCATGATTCCAAAAACCCATCGAATTTAAACTTGTAACATGAGCACTTCTAATCGTTCACACGAAATCAAAGCCGGACTGCTTATTTTGCTCGGCATCGTGATCTTTTTGACCTTTGTTTTTTCAATCACCGGCGTCACCTTGCAGCCGGAGCGCAAAAAAATCCAGGCGCAATTCGGCCATTCCAACGGCATTCGGCCAGGTTCCCTGGTGCGTTTGGGCGGTGTATTGGTCGGCGAAGTTGAGCGTGTGGCATTCAACCCAGGCGGCGACGGCAGAATTGACGTTGCAATGAGCGTCAAAAAGAATGCGCCTATCAAAACCGACTCGGAAGCGCACATCACCAGCCTCGGCATGATGGGCGATTTTTATATTGAAATTACGCCGGGATCGGCGGAAGCGGCCATGCTCGCGGACGGCGGCGTGCTCCTATCGCGTGACGTGCCTTCGCTCAACCAGCTTGGCGTGGCGATGGCCGAGCCGTTCCAAACGACGATGGCGCAGATGGAATCTTTGCTCGTTCGGCTAAATGTGATGCTCGATGAAAAAAACACGATGCATTTTTCAAATATTGTCGCCGGAATCGACACGGTGCTGCAAGAAAATCGCAATTCAGCTAAAGAAATCGCGGAAAACATTGCTGGTTTGAGTTCAAAAATGACGACGACGGTTGAGCGCGTTGATCGGATTATGGAAGGAAACGCTGAAACGTTGAGCGAGACTTTGACGCGTTCATCCTCGATGATTCACAGCGCCGACAGCTTGATGGTCGAATTTGCGAAAGTGTCCGACAAGCTCAACTATTTGATGTATACCAATGAAGTTGTGCTAAAAGAAGTGCTGGAAAACGTGCAGGACGCAAGCGCAAACTTTGAAGTTTTCAGCAAACAAATTAAAGAGCAACCCTGGAGCCTCGTGCGTCGGTCGCAACCGCCGGTGAGGAAGGTTTCCAAAAAATAGATTGATGTTTTCCGATTGAGGAGCACGTTTTTTGAAGAAAGCAACATTTCTTAAATTTTCGATCATCACGTTTAGCTTTCTGCTTATTTCATGCGGCGGAGTAAGACAGTTGAGTTTTTACACTTTGAGCACGCCTGAAACGCAAACGACCAACGGCTCGGCGTACACGGAATCGCCTTTTGTCATTGGTCTGCAGAAATTGGACGGAGGCGTTCTTTATACGGATGACCGTATCATTTTTCGTGAAAACGAATTTGAGATCAAATATTGGCATTATCACCGCTGGGTCGCAGCGCCGAACGCATTGGCGACGGACGCTTTGCGCGATTTCTTGATTAAACGAAAGACTTTTGCCGACGTGGTCACATTTCCTTCCGCTGATCGTGTGAGCTATGTCATCTCCGGAAGGCTGCTGGCTTTTGAAGAGGTTGACATCAACGGTGAATGGTTTGGAAAAGCGGCTGTGCAATTAACCTTGAAGGAACCGGGTCAGGAAGCGGTTATTTGGAAGGGCGCGTTTGAACAATTGACCAAGGTCGAATTGAAGCAGCCGGAAAGCGTGGTCGCGGCTGTAAATGCGAGCTTACACAAGTGTTTTGAAGCGGCTGTTGCGGAGCTGAAACCCGCGTTGAATCAACACAGCCCTCAGCCTAACGGATAATCGCAAACTATTATCGGAGACATTCGCAATGGAACCAAACGGCGCCATTCAAACTTCTCATGTTGAAGACCATGACGGCATTTTGACCATTCGCGGCGGCGGCGAAAAGCGCGGTTGGAACGGCATTCATTACAAAGAAGGCATGTCCGCGAAAAACGTTGGTTCCAACGCATTATCGGTCAACATTGCCACGATTCCGCCGGGCGGCGTTGCCTACGCACACATCCACGTCGGCTTCGAATTGATGCTTTATATTATGAAGGGCAAGGTTCGCCACGATTTTGGCCCTGGATTGAAGCAGCAGTTGATCAATGAAGCCGGAGATTTTATCTTCATTAAAGCGGGCGTGCCGCACGAGGTTTACAACATAAGCGACACAGACGAAGTTGTGGCTTTTGTCGCACGCTCCAGCGCTGAAGAATGGGACAAAATTGTTCCGTATGACAAAAACAGCGAGAGCTAAACGCCATGTTTATCGAACGGGCGATCACGCAAAAACTGCTGGAGGCCGTTCAAAGCGCAACAGTCGTTATCTTGCTCGGCCCTCGCCAAGCGGGTAAAACGGCTCTGGCCCAACACGCCCTCGAACACTGGCGATACGTTTCGTTCGAGGATGAAGAGATGCGGACGTTTGCCCGCGACGATCCCAAGGGCTTTCTTGCCGCCTTCCCGCACCAAATTATCCTCGACGAAATTCACCGCGCCCCGTCTCTTTTGCCTCGGCTCAAAAAACACATTGAAAGCAGCGAGACGCCCGCCCGTTTTCTGATCATTAATTCTCATCAATTTGCTTCGCTGGCCGACTTTGTCGCACTGCTCGGGCAAAAAGCGCGAACGCTCAATTTATTGCCGCTTTCTATCGAAGAATTGCATCGATCAGGCTCGGCTTTTCACGATTTCGAGACGTTGCTTTTTCAGGGCTTTTATCCCGAGCTTTATGCATACAATCTCCCGCCCGCAGAGTTTTTTCCGGAACATGTCAACGCTTATGTTGAACGGCGCGTGCGCTTCATCAGAAACATCGCTGACATTGATCTTTTTCTGACCTTCATGAAAATGTGCGCGGCGCGAATCGGCAGGGTTCTTAACCTCACAAGGCTCGCGGAGGATTGCGGGGTGACGTTCAAGACCGCAAAATCATGGCTGCAAGTCCTCGAAAACAGCTTCATCGTTTTTCAGCTTCCGATGTTTAGGCGTCCGGCAAGAGCCCAAAGCGCAATGACGACGAAAATCTATTTTTATGACGCAGGTCTGGCTTCTTCGCTGCTTGGCGTCAAACAAAAGTCCGACCTGATCATTCATAGTTTGAAAGGCGAGTTCTTTGAATCCTTTATCATCGCCGATTTGATGAAAACGGCTTTGAGTGGCGGAAGGAGGTTTCGATTTAGTTTTTGGCGAGATCGTGCCGGCCATGAAGTTGATTTGATTTTGGAGACGGGAGATGAATTTCTTGCTATCGATTTCAAGGCCGGGCAGACTTTTAATCGAGATTATTTTGCAGGTTTAAATGCCTGGAGCGTTTCGCACGACTCGCTGCAATCAAAAAATTTTGTGGTGTACGGCGGGCAAGATAAGCAAAAACACGTGCAGGCGACGGTGCTGGGCTGGAATCGGGCCGCAGAAATTCTGGAAGATCTGGAGAAGGCGTTTTAAATATGTTCAACCTCGACGAGTCCGTTTGGTCGGCGGCGGTGCTGCTAATTTTTGTCATGGATCCGCTCGGGAACATCCCGGTGTTGCTTTCGATTTTAAAAGATGTTGAGCTCAAGCGGCGGCGTATGATCATTATCCGTGAACTTCTCATCGCGCTGGCAATCTTGCTTGTTTTTCTTTTTGGCGGACAAGCGTTTTTGGATTTCTTGCAGTTACAACAGGAGTCGGTCACAATTGCAGGGGGAATTGTTTTGCTGATCATCGGGCTGCGCCTGATTTTTCCGCAACGCGGGGGCGTGATGGGCGAACAAATGGAAGGCGAGCCGCTGATTGTCCCAATCGCGGTGCCAATGATAGCCGGGCCGTCAGCGTTGGCGACCTTGATTCTTATGGTGCGGAGAGATCAAGAACAAATGTTGAGCTGGTTTTTCGCTGTGATGATTGCCTGGCTCGTTGTGGCGGTTTCTCTACTCGCCGCTCCGTTTTTGTACAGGCTTTTCAAAGAGCGCGGTCTGGCCGCAGTTGAAAGATTGATGGGGATGTTGCTGGTGATGATGGCGGTGCAAATGATCATCAACGGGATCAAAGCCGTTGTTTGACGTGCGAGCAACGCACTTCTATCGTTGTGCCGCGATCTTTTGCTGATTGGACTTTTAACTTGACGCCGAGCTTGTCTGCACGTCGCGTCATGCTCGCCAATCCGTAGCCGGAATCAGCGCCGTTTTGTTCAAACCCCCGCCCATTGTCCGTGAGGCGGATTTGGAATCCATCGTCAAACATTTTGACTTCGAAAGTTGCGTCAGCGCCGTTTGAATGCTTTAAAATATTGCTCATTCCTTCCTTGAAAATAAGAGAAATGTGCCGCCGCCAATTCATCGGCAGTTTCATCGATTTTGCTCTCCCGGGGATTTCCGGCGACCAGAAATTAATCCCGCTTTTGCTGAAATAATTATCCCCAAAATCCTTGATAAAAACCGCCGTATCAAACAGAGTGTTTTGGACTGGATCGAGCGACCAAATGAAATCTCGAATTCCCAGAGAAAGCCGCTTGGCCGTGTCGCTAATTTTGTCCATTTGCGGCGCCATTTCAGGAGCGCAGCCGTTTAGCTTTCTTTTCGCGATTTCGGCATAAAGTGAAATGTGCGTCAGTTGATGTCCGAATTCATCGTGAAAATCTTCCGCCGCCTGCTGACGAACTTTTTCATTTTCCGTCGCCCGGACTTTTTCAAGCTCCAGCGTGTGGTTAATTTTATACCGCAAGCGCCAGGTGTGCAGCGCAAGCACGGCCACCAGCGCTCCAAAAACGATGAGAGCGTAGAACCAATAAGTCATCCAAAACGGCGGGGTGATAGTAATGGTCAAAATCGCAGGCTCGGGATTCCATGCGCCGTCGCTGTTCGCGCCCATTACTTTTAAGCGCCAGGTTCCCGGATCAAGATTCGTGAAGCTCGCTGTTCGCAAGCCCTCGGCGTCAATCCAATCGTCGTGAAAATCTTCGAGTTTATACTTGTATTGATTCGTCTCCGGGTTGGCGTAATCAAGCGCCGCAAATTCTACGGAGAAAAAATTCTCTTTGTAAGAAAGCTCAATTTCGCTGAATTCGCCGTCCTGCGCCTGATTGAACTTTTTGAACTCCGTAAAAACGACTGGCGGCACATAGTCGTTCTTACGAATTTCATCCGGATAAAAAGCATTGAAGCCGTTTGGCCCGCCAAAAAACATTTCGCCCGAGCTGCTCTGGTAAAAGGCGCCGCCGTTAAATTGATTTCCTTGCAGGCCGTCATAAACGTCATAATTTTTACTCGTCTTCGTCTCAGGATCAAAACAGGCGACGCCGTTGCTGGTCGAGAGCCATAGGTTTCCGTGATCGTCTTCCAAAACGCCCAGTATCGCATTGCTGGGCAGGCCGTCGTTTTTGGTAAAACTGACGAATTCGCCGCCGTTGGCTTCGCTTTCCAATCTGCAAAGTCCAGCGCCAAAAGTTCCTATCCAAAGCCTCTGTTTTTTATCTTCATACATTGCGAGAATGCGATTGCTGCCCAGGCTGGCGGAATTCGTTCCATCGTGTACGAATTGCGTGAATCTTCCAGTCGTTTTGTCCAACTTCGTAAGTCCGCTCCCGAACGAACCAAACCAAATTGCGCCTTGGTGATCTTCAAGGATGGAATAGATGCGATTGCCGCTCAGACCGTTTTTTCGCGTTGTGTCAGCGGTAAAATTTTGAAAAGTTTCTGTTCGCTTATTGAACCGGCTCACTCCGCCGCCAAAAATCCCGATCCACAATTCGCCGTCTCGATCTTCGCAAATCGGAATGATTTGATCGTTCAGCAGGCTTCGCGGGTTGTCTCGTTCGCGGCGGTAGTTTTTGAAAGTTTCTGTCCGCGGGTCGAATCGATTTAAACCCCCGTTGCGCGTGCCGATCCAGAGTATTCCTTCGTCATCAAAATGGAGCGCGCGGATGTGATTGTCGCTCAAACTGTTGGGGTCTTGCGGGTCATGGCGGTAGTGCGTGAATCGCTGCGTTTTGCGATCATACTTGTTCAAGCCGCCATGATAGGCGCCGATCCAGAGCGCACCGTTCTGATCTTCCGCGAACGAATAAACAATCTTATCATTAAGAGAATTGGGGTTAAACGATTCATGCGTAAAATGGGCGAAACGCGCCTTTAAACGGCTGAATTTGTTCAGCCCGCCGCGATGCGTTCCCACCCAAAGAACGCCGCCGCGATCTTCGGCGAGAGCGATGACGTCGCTGTTGCTGAGGCTGTATTGATCAGCCGGCTCATGTTTGTAAGAAGTGAAGCGCAGGCTTTGAAGATCATACTTCTCGCCGCGGTTTGGCTCTTCCGGCAAAGCGCGGTTTAAGCCGCCGTCATAACACCCAATCCAGATTTCACCAAAGCGATCTTGATAGACTTTGACGACGTTGCTACTAGACAGCTTGCTTTGTCCGCTTCCCAAATGGTCATAATTTGTAAACGTTTCTTTCTCTGCATCGATAACCGAAATTCCGCCGCCAAACGTTCCGACAAGCAATGTCCCTGTTTTCGGTTCGATGATTGAAGTAATTCGGTTTTCCGGGAGGCTATTTCTTTGAGCGGTTTTGGTTTGAAAGTGATTCTCGGGCTTTTGAAAAGCGTTTTCGTGAAAGTTTTTGTAGTGGTAAAGTCCGGAGCCAAAAGTTCCCACCCAAACGCCGCCGGAGGAGTCGGGGAAAATCGTGGTTATCGGGTGAGAAAAAACGGGAGGTTTATCAACGAGATTTTGATAGACTTGTTTTTCGCGACTGAAACGAAGAATTGCGCCGCCCCAGGTGCCAAGCCAGAGATTTTCCCTCTCGTCTTCGAAAATCGTCGTGATGCTCGCGCCGATATGAAGCGAAAACGGGATCGGCCCTTCCAGAGCGAGTTGGCCGCCCCCGGTAAGAAAATCGTCGACCGGAAAGTTTTTAAATTTTCCAGTTTTGCGATTGAAACGATGCAAGCCGCCGTTGTTGGTTCCGATCCAGATAAAACCGTCGTCATCTTCGTGCAGGGACAGAACCCAATCGTCTTGCAGCGCAGTTGAGTCGGCGGGATTTTGCGTGTAAGTCTTAACGTCGTAGCCGTTGTATTTGTGCAGACCGTCCATTGACCCCAGCCACATGTACCCCTTGCTGTCTTGCATGACGCAATAAATCGAGGCGGCGGCCAGCTTTTCGGAAATAGGCAGGCGGTCGAACTTGACGTCGAGCCGCTGCCCGAAAACTGAGCCTGAAGCGACAAAAACAACCAGGAGCAGAGCCGAGACGCTTTTCCCGTTTTGCATTAGAAACATGATAAGACTGTTGATTTTCTGAGCAGACGGCGGCAAGAAATTTTGTTTTATACGGGGGAGTAAATGAAAGGTTCACGCGGGAGCAAAACCTTCCAATTTCCAAAACAAAAGCCGTTGGGCGAAAAATTTTTCAGCCAACGGCTTTGGAAGTGCTTGTTCAACAGTTTTACTCATTAGGGGCTGTCCAAAACATGGTCTCTGAATGAAAGCCACACCAAATGTAGGGGTTCAAGATTTTGAACCCCTATGGCATGTTGTGTCGCACTCTAAAAATATTATGGCCCCCAAAAGGTCGGGAAAGCGTCAAGCGGCGATTTTGGCCGGGCGCATGTCAACGTTTTTTACAAAACGCAAACGCCCGTTTTCTTCTTCGATTTTGATATTATCGCCAGACTTAAACTCGCCGCTAAGAACGCCGCGCGATATTTCATTCACGATCTGGCGTTGGATCACACGTTTCAAAGGTCGAGCGCCAAACGCCGGGTCATAGCCTTGCGCAGCGATCCAGTTTTGTGCGCCTTCGGAAAGCGTTGCGTCCATGCCTTGCCGTTGCAGCGCACGCCGCACCATCAAGTTGAACTGAATGCTCACGATTTGGCGAATGTGCTCTTCCGTCAGCGGATGGAACATAATGACTTCATCGATGCGGTTCAGAAATTCAGGGCGCATTTGTTTCTGCATGAGTTGCAGCACATTTGTGCGCGTTTCCTCATAAACACGCTCCGCATTTTCATCGTCAAGGCGTTTGAAGCGCTCCATAATCAAATCCGCGCCCAGGTTAGAGGTCATGATTATGACGGCGTTTTTGAAGTTGACAATGTGTCCTTTGCTGTCCGTCAAACGTCCGTCGTCCAGAACTTGCAGCAAAATATTGAAAACTTCGGGATGCGCTTTTTCAATTTCATCAAGCAAAATGACCGAGTAAGGCTTGCGACGCACGGCCTCGGTCAGTTGCCCGCCTTCATCATAACCAACGTAGCCCGGAGGCGCGCCGATCAAACGCGACACATTGAACTGTTCCATGTATTCCGACATGTCGATGCGAATCATCGCGTCTTCGTCATCGAACATGAACTCCGCCAGTGCGCGCGCCAACTCAGTTTTGCCGACTCCGGTCGGGCCGAGAAAAATGAACGAGCCAATCGGGCGATGTTCGTCGCTCAGCCCTGCGCGAGAGCGTTGCACTGCAAACGAAACCGCTTCAATCGCTTCGTTCTGGCCGATGACGCGTTCGCTCAGACGATCCGCGATCTTCAGAATTTTTTCACGTTCGCTTTCCAGCATTTTCGAAACCGGCACCCCCGTCCAACGTGCGACGATTTGTGCAATTTCTTCATCGGTCACTTCTTCCTTAAGCAAGGAACCGTTTGATTGAATTTCTTTGAGCTTGGCCTGTAGTTTTTTAAGCTCGTCGTTCAACGAGACGAGCCTACCATAACGCAACTCAGCCGCTTTGTTAAGATCGCCTTCGCGCTCGGCTTTTTCAGCTTCAATCCTGGTTGCTTCAATTTCTTCCTTCACCGACTGCAAACGTACGATGACATCCTTTTCCGTTTGCCACTGCGCTTTGAGGCTGGACGCATTTTCCTTCAAATCACCCAACTCTTGCTTCAAGACTGCCAAGCGTTCTTTCGAAGCGGCGTCTTTCTCTTTTTTCAAAGCCACCTGTTCGATTTCCAGTTGTTTGATGCGTCGCTCAACTTCGTCGATTTCTTCCGGCATCGAATCAATTTCCGTGCGCAGACGCGCCGCCGCCTCGTCCATCAAATCGATGGCTTTGTCAGGCAAAAAGCGTTCGGTGATGTAGCGATGCGAGAGCGTGGCCGCTGCGATGAGAGCTCCATCGGCAATACGCACGCCGTGATGCACTTCATATTTTTCTTTTAAGCCGCGCAAAATCGAAATCGTGTCTTCTAACGACGGCTCATCGACAAGCACGGTCTGGAAACGCCGCTCCAGAGCTTTGTCTTTTTCAATATATTTTCTGTATTCGTCAAGAGTCGTCGCGCCAATGAGTCGCAACATGCCGCGTGCGAGCATCGGTTTGAGCATGTTTGCCGCATCGACTGCGCCTTCCGCAGCGCCCGCGCCAACCATCGTGTGCAGTTCATCGATGAACAAAATCACTCGGCCTTCCGCCTCTTCAACTTCCTTCAAGACCGCCTTCAAACGTTCCTCAAACTCGCCGCGATATTTCGCGCCCGCAACCAACGACCCCATTTCCAGCTCAATGACTTTTTTGTTTTTCAAACTTTCAGGCACGTCGCCGTTGGCGATGCGCTGCGCAATGCCTTCCACAAGCGCCGTCTTTCCGACTCCGGGATCGCCGATCAGCACCGGATTGTTTTTAGTGCGGCGCGACAGCACTTGAATCGCTCGACGGATTTCTTCATCACGCCCAATTACCGGATCCAGCTTGCCTCGCTGCGCAAGTTCCGTCAGGTTTCTTCCGTATCGCTCCAAGGCCTGATACTTTCCTTCAGGATTTTCATCCGTGACGCGCTGAGAACCGCGAATATCTTTCAACACTTTGTAAATATTGTCTTTGGTGACGCCGTGTCGCGCCAGAACTTTCGCCGCTTCACCGCCTTCTTCGGTCACGGCAATAAGCAAGTGCTCCGTGCTCACGTACTCGTCCTTGAGATGCTTCATTTCCGTCAGCGCGATCTGCAGGAGCTTGTTGACGCGCTGACTAATATAAACTTGTCCGACAGCCCCGCCGCCGGAAACGCGCGGAGTTTTGTTTAGATTCGCCTCTATTTGTTCGGCAACGACATCCACGTTTGCCCCAAGTTTTTTGAGTATCGCTAAAGGCACGCCTTCAGCGTCATTCAACATGGCTTTGAGCAAATGTTCGACTTCAATTTGTTGATGGTTGCGCTCAGAAGCCTCTTGCTGCGCCGCAGCCACGGCTTCCCGCGCTTTGAGGGTCAGTTTATCGAGCGTCATTTATTTTGTCCTCTTTATACGTGCTTTCTTTTCAGTAACCGTTCGTCTGACCAACCGCGCTTGTTTTCGGGCTTGATCAGAAAGGAACTCCGGAGTCAAACGCTACAGCGCTTGAGTCTGACTTTCCTACGCTGGCGACGATGAATCGTCGCACTCCGCAAAAAAGCTACTCATTGATGTTACGCAC